>JAWXUQ010000013.1:0-47981 GCA_044426225.1 Faecalibacterium sp.
TGTTATGAGCGTTTGTTTTAGTACCAAGCACCTATCTTCGTTCATCAATGAAGAAGAATTTGCATCGATTTACCCCCAGGTAGAATTGGCACACAGTCAGCTAGAAGCCAAAAGTGGCCCTGGTGCGGATTTTTTAGGGTGGATGTATTTACCCCGTGATTACGATAAAGCTGAATTTGCCAAAATGAAAGAAGCGGCTGCGAAAATTCGCGATGATTCTGAGGTTTTGGTGGTTGCAGGCATTGGCGGCAGTTACCTTGGCGCACGCGCTGTGATTGAGGCAGTGCAGGGTGTATATCGCAATGATTTGCAAAAAGGGCTAAAGGTTTATTTCTGCGGCAACAGCATTAGCCCCACCTACTTAAATAATATTATGGAGCTTTGCAAAGGCAAACGTTTCTCCATTAACGTTATTTCAAAATCGGGCACGACCACCGAAACAAGCCTTGCCTTCCGTGTGCTGCGCAAACAGCTAGAAGAGCAGGTTGGTGTAGAAGAAGCCAACAAACGCATTTATGCCACCACAGACCGTGCAAAGGGCACACTAAAGCAGCTTGCAGATAGCCAAGGCTGGCCAACCTTCGTGGTGCCAGATGATGTTGGCGGTCGCTTCTCGGTGCTTTCGGCCGTTGGTCTGTTGCCAATCGCTGCTGCGGGCATCGATATCGATGAAATCATGAAGGGCGCAGCAGATGCGATGGATAAATTCTCGCAGCTAAGCCCAGAGAACGATGCATACCGCTATGCGGCTGCGCGCAACATTCTATATCGCAAGGGCAAGAGCATTGAAATTCTCGAATGCTATGAGCCAGATTTTGCACTGATGAACGAATGGTACAAACAGCTGTTTGGTGAGTCTGAGGGCAAAGATTGCAAGGGCATTTTCCCTGCAAGCTGTATATTCTCGACCGACCTACATTCCATGGGTCAGTTTATCCAAGACGGCACCCGCACCATGTTTGAAACCATCGTGGATGTAAAAAAACCTGCCACTGATTTATTCATTGACCCCATTGAGGGTGATTTCGATGGCTTAAACTTCCTCGCAAGCCAAGAAATGAGCATTGTAAACCGCAAGGCAATGGAAGGCACCATGCTAGCCCATACCGATGGCGGGGTGCCACAGCTTATTTTAGAGCTAGATGATTTGTCTGCTTATAATGTTGGTTATCTGATTTACTTCTTCTGGCGCGCCGTTGCGGTGAGTGGTTATCTGCTGAGCGTGAACCCATTCAATCAGCCAGGGGTAGAAAGCTATAAAAAGAATATGTTTGCCTTGCTTGGCAAACCAGGCTATGAGGATTTAACCGCAGACCTGCTTGCAAAGCTACAATAAAAATGTCGAATATTTAAGCTGAAAGGCCTAATGAAAAAAATAGGAGGATCTATTATGATTAAACTGATTGTTGGTACCAAGGGTCACGGCAAAACGAAAATCATGCTCGATAGCGTGCATGCTGCAGTAGAAGCAACCAAAGGGCACGTTGTGGTAATTGAAAAAGGCATGCAACTGACTTATGATCTTGACCATGCAGCACGTCTAATTGATATGGATGAATACAAAATTGAAGGCAGCGAAATGCTCTATGGCTTTGTCGCAGGTGTGCTTGCAGGTGATTACGATATTACTGATTTGTATGTTGATGGCATTTTGAAGGTGCTAAAACAAGATTTAAACCAGCTCGGTGTTGTGCTAGATGAAATTGCAGCCATCGCAGGGGATAGCGTAAATGTATGTGTGACCGTAAGTGCTGCACAAGAAACGCTGCCTGCTAATGTTAAAAAGTATTTGTAATTCTGTTACAATTGCAAGCTAAGGCGCCAAGAAGGGAGCAACCTCTTGCAGGTTGTTCCTTTCTTTTGGTGCGGCGGGGTGAAAACCAATTGCCAAAACATAAATAAAACAGTAAGATAAAAAAGAAAGAAGAGGCTGCGGCGATTTATTCTAAAAGTATCGTGCAACAAAACGCTTTTGGGTATTGACAAAGACGGCAATGCGCGATATACTATCAGAGCAGCCTTTTAAGGGGATACTATGCTATTTGACCTAAAAAAGTATTTTAGTGCCGGAATTTCTCCCGACAAACGGGAGTTTCAAGCGGATTTTTCCGATTGTGATTTTTCTGGCGCGACAATCAAAGAACCTGTCACCGTGTATTTTGTTGCGGAACGCTTTGGAAGTGAAGTCAGTTTGACCTTAACCGCCGAAGCAACCATTACGGCAAATTGTGCGCGTTGTCTTGATGAAATCAAGCAGACAGAAAAGGTTCAATTAGAATGGCTCGTCAAGGAAAGTGATTTGGATGACCCAGATTTTGAATTACCAGTTGACGAAAAAGGCAAGCTAGACGTAAAGGAATGGACATTCCAAGAATTTACGTTTGAAATCCCTACGGTGCTCGTGTGTAGCACTGATTGTGAAGGACTTTGCCCTGTTTGTGGGAAAAAAGTAGCGGACTGTACCTGCCAAGCAGCAGAGGCAGATGCGGCTGCTCCCCCCCTAGATCCAAGGTTGAGTATATTGAAATCACTGCTGAACTAAAATTTTTACCCAAGGAGGTGCAAAAACATGGCAGTACCAAAGAGACATCACTCCAAGGCCCGCCGCGACAAACGTCGTAGCAATGTTTGGAAGCTAGAAGCCCCTGCACTAATCAAGTGCAGCCATTGTGGTTCTTTCTCGCTCCCTCACCAGGCATGTGGTAGCTGTGGCTACTATAAGGGCGCGGAAGTCATCAAAAAAGCCTAATTTGCGCAAAATTGGTGAATGACAAAAAGGGGAGGGCGTTTTGCCTTCCCCTTATTTGTATTGTGAAGGTATGTTGCAGCCGTGCGCGGGACGCAGCGCCGTCCCCTACGAACGAATTTTCAATTTGCGACAAGCTGCGAAACCCAATGCAGACCGTAGGGGCGAGCTGTGACCGCCCTGCAAATGTAACAGTGCACATATCTAATCGGAGGTGATCCCAAATGGCAGTCATCATAAAAGAAGTTGAAAGCGGCAGTGCTGCTGCTGCGCTCGGGCTTTGTGCGGGCGATGAAATTTTATCGGTCGATGGCAACCCCATCAACGATATGCTTGACTATCAATTCTACACCGAAGGGGTGCAGTTTCATCTCAGTGCGCAAATTGCGGGCACTGTGATAGAGCGGGACATCGCAAAATCTCAAGGCGAATTTGGTTGCAACTTTGAAACTTATCTTGCCGACCAAAAGCATTCTTGCAAAAACAAATGCATCTTTTGCTTTATTGACCAGATGCCAAAGGGGATGCGCAGTACCCTTTATTTTAAGGATGATGATGAGCGCCTTTCCTTCTTGTTTGGCAACTATATCACCCTGACCAACTTAACCGACCACGAAATTGATCGTATCATCAAAATGCGTATTTCTCCCATCAATGTTTCGGTGCATACCACCAACCCAGACTTGCGCGTCAAGATGATGACCAACAAGCATGCGGGTGAGTGCCTAGGCTATCTAAACCGCATCTCAGAGGCGGGCATTGATTTAAACTGTCAGCTTGTCCTTTGCCCTGGGGTGAATGATGGCGATGAATTGCGCCGCACCCTAACGGATTTGATTGCCTTTGCGCCCAATATCCAAAGCGTGGGTGTGGTACCAGTCGGCATTACCCGCTATCGCGAGAAGCTGTTCCCCATGCAAACGTATGATGCAGCCTCTGCGGGGCAGGTGCTCGATATCCTAGAAGAATATGGCGATATCTGTCTGCAAAAATTTGGCAAGCGGATTATCTTTGCTAGTGACGAGTGGTATATTTGTGCGCAGCGCCCCATGCCATCAGCCGAATTTTATGAGGAGTATTACCTATTAGAAAACGGCATTGGGATGTGGCGGCTCTTCCATGATGGTTTTTTGGCAGAGCTAGAAAAACCACACCGCATTTTTGGCGAAAAGAAACTCGATGTCGTCACAGGCGCATTGATTGCACCGCTGATGATAAAAATGATGGACGAGTTGCACCGCCAATACCCCATGATTACCGTCAAGGTGCACACCATCCAAAACAATTTCTTTGGTGGCAATGTCAGTGTGGCAGGTTTAGTGACTGCCACGGATATTTTGGCACAATGTGCGGGCAAACTAGAGAGTGAAACCCTTGGCATTCCCGCAGTCATGCTGCGCAGCGAAGGGGATGTATTCCTAGACGATATCAATTATACTGACCTTGGCGCACAGCTCGGGGTCAAACCACAGGTGCTGCCCAACGATGGGGCAGAGCTTGCGCGATATTTGCTCAAATCGGGCATTCAAATTTCGCGCCGACGTAAGCGTAGCGAAGGGTAATATCCCAAAGGCTATGCTGTTTTATCACGGAATTTAAAGCGTGGGGCGACCTGCGTGTCGTTCGTGCGGTTCAGATAGAATGCGACGTTTGTCGCTGTATCATTTCGCTTCGGAAAGGAGCAAAGCTATGAGCAAACCAATTGTCGCGGTGGTAGGCCGCCCCAATGTTGGGAAATCTACCCTTTTTAATAAGCTGTGTGGGCAGCGCCTCGCCATTGTAGAGGACACCCCTGGCATCACCCGTGATCGTATTTTTAATGATTGCGAGTGGTGTAATCAGCAGATGACGGTGGTGGATACTGGCGGTATCGAACCCAAAGCAACCGAGGGCATCCTTGCCCACATGCGCCATCAGGCAGAGCTTGCCATCGATATGGCAGATTGCATTGTCATGATCGTGGATGTCACCGTCGGTGTGACAGCCGCAGACCAAGACGTTGCCCAGATGCTGCGCCGCAGCCGTAAACCCATCATTTTGGCGGTCAACAAATGCGATAACGTCGGCAACCCACCCGCCGAAATGTACGAGTTCTATAACCTAGGCTTTGATGAGCTTATTCCCATCTCGGCAGTACACGGACATGGCACAGGCGATTTGCTTGATGCCATCTGTGAGCACCTGACCTTTAGTGATGAGGAAGAGGAAGAGGATCGCATCCCTGTTGCCATCATCGGTCGCCCCAACGTGGGCAAATCTAGCCTGACCAATCACATCTTGGGCGAAAATCGCATGATTGTGGCGGATGAAGCGGGCACCACCCGCGATGCCATTGACACCAAGGTGGACAATGCCTTTGGCAAATTTATCTTTACTGATACCGCAGGCTTGCGCAAGCGTTCTAATATCAGCGATGGTCTAGAGCGCTATATGGTGGTGCGCAGCCTTGCTGCGGTTGACCGCAGCCGTGTTGCTTTAATTATGATTGATGGCACGGTTGGCTTTACAGAGCAAGATACCAAGGTAGCAGGCTATGCACACGAGCAGGGCAAGGCTTGTATCATTGTCATTAATAAATGGGATGCAGTCGAGGGCAAAGACGAAAAAACCATGGAGAAACAGCGCAAAGATTACACTGCGGATTTCTCCTTCATGAGCTATGCGCCTGTCATTTTCATTTCGGCAAAAACAGGCTATAACGTGCATAAGCTAATGCAAAAAATCGTCGAAGTAGATGCAGAAAATGCAGCGCGCGTGCCTACTGGTATCTTAAACGAGATGCTTGCACGTGCCACTGCCCGCATGCAGCCCCCTAGTGATAAGGGCAAGCGTTTGAAAATCTTCTATCTCACCCAGGCATCGCCCCGCCCTCCCACCTTTGTGGCATTTGCCAACGTAAAGAGTTTGTTCCATTTTAGTTATCAGCGTTATTTGATCAATCAAATCCGCGAAAACTTTAACCTAAAACATACGCCTATTCGTCTGGTGGTACGCGAACGCGGCAGCGGCGAAGCAAAGGTAAAGGATGTATAATCGCTTAAATTTTTCTTGTTCGCGATAAAAAGATGAAAAACAAGTATTTTTTACAGCCTGACTTGTTAAAAGTCAAGATTTTTAACAAATAATATGGTATAATCACTGTAATCGTGGTTATACCTTTTTTTATGCGCAGCGGGCAGCGCATGCTTGCGCGCAGAAAAAGGGCGCAGTGCAAAGGTGTTTGCCCGCAGTGCAAGATTTGCAGAAAATACCACAAACAGAATAGAAACATTCGATGGGTAGGAGGATTATAGTATGGGGTTAGGGAGCGCTTTTTTGAGCATTCTTTTGTTGTTGCTTGCCATTGCGGCGCAGGCATATTTATTGGGCAGTTTAGACAGCGGCATTATGATCAGTAAGTTTGTATATCATGACGATATCCGCAACCACGGCAGTGGCAATGCGGGCATGACCAATATCTTGCGTACCTTTGGCAAGGGCGCAGCGGCAGCCACCCTCACGGGCGATATGCTCAAAGGGGTGCTTGCGGTTGTCTTTGGTGAAATGCTGTTCGGATTAATGCCCCAAAGCCTGTTTACCCCCATTGTGGGCGGGTTTATCGCCATGATTTTCGCCACGATTGGGCATTTAAAACCCATCTTCTTTGCCTTCCGTGGCGGCAAAGGTGTTTCGGTAGTGGGCGGTTGCCTCATTGCACTGCACCCACTGTATATCATTTGCTTGGTGATTATCTTCCTTGTGGCGGTTAAGATTACCAAGATGGTTTCCTTTGCAAGTATCTGTGCGGCAATTGGTTTGCCCATCGTGGTTATCCTACATAGCGTATTTATGGCACAGCGTGCCTTGCCAGATTTATGGTTCTGCACCATTGTCTCGATTGTAATGTGCGGGACGGTGGTGTATAAGCACCGCGATAATATCAAACGCATCCGCGAAGGAACCGAATATAAGTTCGATGGGAAATCTAAAAAATAATAGCATTTGTATTAAAATGCGTCAAAGAAAAACCTTCACAAAAGTGCGCTGTATCTTGTGAAAGTCATACTTCAACATAGTGAACAACCAAGGTAGTATTATCTTGGTTGTTCTGCTTCTTGCAAATAAACGGAGGCTGCACTATACTTAATCAATAGAGTAAATGCACGTTTTAACGCGGAATGTTTTCGTAGAGGGAAGAGAAATGACAGAAAAAATCATGAAAGCTGCGCAGGTGTTGGCCATTGATATCGGTGGCACCGCAGCGAAATATGCAGTCGTATCACCCGCGGGCGAAATCAGCGCAAGCGGCAGCTTTGGCACGGTGGGGCTACCCAATTTTGATGCTTTTTTACAAGAACTTTATGCGGTGGTACAAGCCGCCTATGCGCAGGGGATTACCAAGGTCGGCATTTCAAGCCCAGGGGTATACGATGCGCAGGGCAATTGCATTGGTAATGTGGAAAATCTGCCTTATCTTTCGGCGCAAAATATTCCGCAGGCCGTCCAAGCGCGGTTTGCAGGGGTGCAGTGCAAGATTGGCAACGATGGGGTCGGCGCCGCCATGGGTGAATACCACTTTGGCGCGGCAAAGGGTTGCCCTAGCTTTATCTGCATTACCCTTGGCACTGGCATTGGCGGTGCCTATGTGCTAGATGGTAAGCCACACTTGGGGTATCATGGGCAAAGCTGCGAAGTCGGCTATTTTAATTATCAAAGCCAAGCAGATTATTATGAGAAAAAATATTCCACCAAAGGCATTTTGCGCTTTTTGGCAAGCAAATTACAGCAGCCCCTCATCAGTGGGCGGGTGTTTACCCAAAAGGTGCAGGAAGGTGCGCCAATTTATACCGAAACCTATGAGGAATGGGTGGATGCGATTGGGCAGCTCATTGCTAATATGGCGCTTGTGATTGACCCTGCAATGGTGGTGGTCGGGGGTGGTATCTCGCGAGAGAAAGCCCTGCTAAAGCCTGCCCTTGAGGCGGCGCTTGCGCGGCATTTGCCCCCTGCGTTTCAGCATAAAATCACCCTCGAAATGGCGCGCTGCGGCAATGATGCGGGGCTGCTTGGCGCGGCGACTTTTTATCTGGATGTGCCAGAGTGCTAAAGAAATTTTAGTTGGCGAAACCGTGCGGATTTGCGATAAAATTAAAACAAACAAAGGGTGATGCAGTACGTTGCATCGCCCTTTGTTTGTGGTTTGTATGGAAGATGTTGCGCTTGGTTTGCAAGCTAGTTTTGCATTTGCGCTATGCTAAGTGGCATTAAGACTGCGGTGCGGTCTGCCCATCGGCTAAGTTTTTGAGGTGGCGCAAAAATGGAAGTAAGAAGCAGCAGGATAGCACAAAGGTGCATAAATCCGAAAGCGGTTGCGTCAGCTGAATGCCGGTAATTCCAAAAAGGTTGGGCAACAGGAAAATCAATGGCCAGTAGAAAATACCTTGTCGGCAACAGGCGAGCAGGGTGGCGGATTTGGATTTGCCAATGCTCTGGAATAAGAAGCTGGTTGCGGTAGAGGTGGGCAAAATCAAACTGGCAAGGCATTGATAGCGGAAGGCTGGCACCGCAATGGCGATAACATCGGGGTCATCGCGGAATAAGCTGATGAGTGGGGTGGAAAACCCGATGAAAAACACCATCACGATGGCACTGAGCGCGGTGGAAACAGTAATCATCAGCAGGCAAACCTCACGCACCCGCCCATATTTTTTGGCGCCATAATTGAAGCCCGCAATCGGTTGCAGCCCCTGCCCGACACCGAGGGTCATTGAGAATAAGAACAGGAAAATGCGGGTCACGATACTCATGGCGGCAATGGCGGCATCCCCATAAGGTGCGGCGGCGATGTTGAGCAGGATGGTGGCAACACTCGCAAGCCCTTGCCGCCCAAAACTCGGCAGCCCAGTGACAACAATGTTGGCAAACTCTTTGCCAGAGCGGGTGATGCTACGGGGCGAGATTTTGCTGATGGTTTTGCCCCGCGCAAACATTGAGTATAAAATCAGTAAACTGGCAAGCTGGCTGCATGCAGTGGCAAGCCCTGCACCCGCAACCCCCATGTTTAAGCCAAAGATAAAAATAGGGTCAAGCGCGATGTTTAAAATGCCGCCGCCCACAAGCCCAATCATGGCGATATTCGCCTTGCCCTCATAGCGTAAAATATTATTTAAAATAATGCTACCCATCATGATGGGCGCTGCACACAGAATATAAAATGCATATTCACAGGCATAGGGTAAAATGGTTTCGGTGCTGCCCAAAAAGAGCATGAGCGGCTCTAAAAAGCACAGCCCGCCAATCGTCAAGAGTAGGCCAGTTGCCACGGCGGCAAAAAAACTGGTGGAGCAAAAGCGAGAGGCGGCGGCACTGTCTTGCGCACCAAGCTGACGGCTGACGTTACTGCCCGCGCCATGCCCAAAGGTAAAGCCGAGCGCTTGGATGATGGTCATGACACTCGCCACAATCCCCACTGCGCCACTGGCACTTGTCCCGATTTGCCCCACAAAGAAGGTGTCGGTAATGTTATAAATACTGGTAATCAGCATGCTCATCATGGTGGGTACAGACAGCTGAAACAGTAGCTTTTTCATGGGTGCGGTGGTCAAATATTCAAATTGTTCTTGTGGTGTTCTCATCAAAAAACTTCTCTCTTTTCTTGATTTAAGGCGGTAAATTGGATGCAACTTGTCTTTTATTATACTACGAAAGCCAAAAAAATGGCGGCATTTTCGCAGAAAATTTTACAAAAAATGGTTTTTTCTCTTACAGGTGTGTCAAAAAGAGTTGAGAAAGCAAAAGCAAATTGTTGAAAGTACCAGTCTTTTTTTTAAAAACTTGAAAAAGTAACGATGCGTGGTATACTAAACGCAAGGTAGTATTGCACAAAACACGAGATGAAACTTTGTGCTTACTGCGCAAACAGCGTGCAAGAAGGACAAAAGAGAAAAAGAAGGTTGCCGCTCGATTGGTTCGGTGGCAAGAACACAGGATAGAGGAGGAAGATCTGATGAAAAAGAACACACAAACCGTGATCAAAGCAGGTACTTACTACACAATCACTGGCAGCACCGGCCGCATCGTAGAAGCAGTGGAAAGCGATGCAAATGGCGCTTATGTTGTGCTTGGCAATTATGACCATGCAGCAAACCAAGAATGGGCATTCGTTCGCGCAGGTGAGGGCGTTTACCAGATTGTCAACCGTGGCACTGGCAAAATGCTAGACCTTGTTTCAGGCGGCACCTCGGATGGCACCTGGCTGCACCAGTGGGAGGACGCAGCTTGCTCTTCTCAGCTTTGGATGGTTGAGCCCACCAATGATGGTCGCGTAAAACTGAAAGCGCAGCTTGCGCAGGATAAATGTGTGGATGTGGTTGGCATGTCTACCGACCTTGGCGCACAGCTTCAGATTTGGCAAGATGTCGATGGCGAAAACCAGACTTGGGTGATTTCGACCGTCATGGCAAAACGTGCCCGCGCCACCAAAACCCCAGAGGAAAAAGCAGCCGCTGCCGCAAAACGCGCAGAAACGGCTGCCAAGAAAGCTGCCAAAGCAGCCGCAGAAGGTACCGCAGTAGCACCCAAGGCAACTGCCAAGAAAGCCGCAGCGCCTAAAACCACCAAGGCTGCCCCCAAAAAAGCAGCGGCTAAGCCCGCCGCAAAAGCTGCACCCAAAGCAGCAGTAAAAACAACCACCAAAGCAGCCGCACCAAAAGCAGCTACAACGAAAGCTGCTGTAAAAAAAGAAACCACTAAATAAAAGGTTGCTTTCGCAATCATAATCCTATATAAAACAGCGCCGCCCGCGATGCATGCATCGTTGGCGGCGCTGTTGCTTGTTGTGTACAGTATTTAGTGCTCAGTGCTCAGTGCTCAGTGCTCAGTGCTCAGTGCTCAGTGCTTAGTATTTAGTGCTTACTGTTTAGTGCTTACTGTTTAGTGCTTACTGTTTAGTGCTTACTGTTTAGTGTTTACTATTTACTGCGTTTGCGTTTGCTTTGTTTTACAGTGCCAGTTTAAAAATATTCACGATTTCTTCGCGTGGTAAAATTTCGCCTAGGCTCGCAAGCCCGCTGCTGCTTTTCTCTAACAGCATATCGACCATCCCGTCAATGCTTTCCGCAGTGATATCCAGTGCGCCAAGGGTAACGGGCATGTCGATGCTCTGGTAATATGCCTTTAGTGCGTCAATGCCTGCAAGTGCAAGGGTCAGTTCATCCTTGCCTGCGGGGTCAACCCCCATGACGGTCACGGCAAATTTTGCGAATTTTGCGGGGTCTTGCTTGGTGGCGGCATAGCTTGCCCATGCGGGGAAGATGACCGCAAGCCCTGCGCCGTGTGCTACGCGGTCAAACATGCCGCTCATTTCGTGTTCCAGCTTATGCGCGGGGAAGCTCGCGAGCACCTTGCCTGTACCAAATAGTCCGTTGTGGGAAATGCTGCCTGCCCACATCAGGGTGGCGCGTGCAGTATAGTCCTCAGGGTTTGCGAGGGCGGCGCTGCCTGCCTTCATCACATTGCGCAGCAGACCTTCTGCCATATCATCCACAAGGTCAGTGCCTTGCTCGGGGGTAAAATAACGTTCCATGGTGTGCATCATGATATCCACAATGCCGCAGCCTGTCTGGAATTTGGAAACGCTATATGTGTTTTCCGGGTTCATATAGGCAAATAGGGGGCGGTTGCCTTGGAAGTTTATGCCGCGCTTGTCGCCTGTTTCTTCGTTGGTAATGACCTGGCTATTGCTTGTTTCGCTGCCCGCAGCGGAAAGGGTCAGCACGCAGCCAAAGGGAAACGAACCAACCGATGGATTGCCGCTCGTGATGATATCCCATACATCGCGCCCATCGTGCAAGCCCATGGCAATGCTCTTGGTGCTATCAATGGCGCTGCCGCCACCCACAGCAAGCAAAAAATCGACCCCTTCTGCCTTGCAAAGGGCAATGCCCTCCCGCACAAAGGATAGCTTGGGGTTGGGCGATACACCGCCGAGCTCCACATAGGCTAGCCCTGCGGCGCTGAGCGATGCGGTGATTTTATCAAACAAACCGCTGCGTTTTACGCTGCCGCCACCGTAGTGGATGAGCACCTTGGTGCCGCCAAGGGATTTGATTTTTTCACCGACACCAGCTTCAATGTCGCGACCAAAAATGACCTCGGTAGGAAGTGCTAGTTCAAAATTTTGCATGGAATACCTCTCTTCTTGATTGTAACCATCATACGAACGAAAAACCTTATTTTAATGCAGATTGGGGCGGTCTTGGTCGCCGTCTGCTTTAAACATGGTGAACCCATCGGGCAAATTGGTGAAATAGAAATACTCGGTGTTGGCATTTAGTACGGGGGTTAGGTAATTGGGCACAATCTCGCTGCCTTGGGCAGTGCGCTCATACAATCCGGCGGCGGCAAAGTGCTCTGGGGCAATGCCGGCGCAATAGCAATCGGTGTATTCAGCGCCTTCTGCTTCCATCAGGGCATCCAGTGCACCGCCAATGCGGGGCAATACCTCTGCTGCGCCAATGAAATCCACCACCCGCAATACAGGGATGGCATCGGGCGCATCGGGGCTGCTGCCCTCCGCATAGCTTTGCACTGTGCGAGTAACGCAATAGGCGAGCAGCTTGTCACCTTCTTGCACGCTCCATACATCGTATTGCTGATAAGGATAATCAAAATAACGGCGCTGCAAATAGGCAAGGCTCTTGGCAGGGGTTTGTGCTTGATTGCCAGTGGGTAGCCCAAGCTGCGTAAGGTGCGCTGCATCAGTAACCCGCGCGAGCGCAAGGTCATGCGCCACGGCAAGGCGGGGGATTGCGCAGTCAGAAGCCGTGCTGTTTGGCGCGTCTGGCTTGGGTGCGTCATCTGTTGCTGCTTTTGTGTGGCTAGGCAGCGTATCTGCTGCGGGTTGGTATAACTGATATGCGCCCTCGCTCGCTGCCTTGCTAATGCGATAATAATGGGGCAGCCGCTCCGCCGTCCACCCCAAGAAACGATAAAAGGGGCAGGTGTTTTCGCGGATGTTATTGCAAGCGACAAGCCGCGCGCCTGTTAAGGTGGGGATGGCATCCATCAATTCAAGCCCTGCGCCCATTGCACCTTTTAATGCGACCCAGACGCTGACCCATAAATCAGGGGTTTCGCATTCATTTGCCAAAATATAGCCCGCGACAGCCACAAGGGTGCCGTCCTGCTCAGCAAGGGCAAATTGCAGCCGTTTGCCACAGTAATAATGATTGAAAAAAGCGCGGTTGTTCACAAGGGGCAATTGTAAATCAAAATGTGTATTGACAAAATCAATGATGGTTGCTTCTTCCTCCCAGTTTGCAAGGCGGAAGGATAGATGGTCATAGCGCACTTTGCTCTGCTTAGACAATGGTGCTACCTCCTGTGATGGGCAGGGTCACACCAGTGATAAAGGCCGCCTCATCGCTCAGCAAGAATGCCATGGCGGGGGTTACGTCCTGCACCGTGGCGTTGCGTTTCATCGGGTTTGCCGCCGCTGCCATCTCCACTACAAGGGAGGGGGTGTCTGCCAAGAATTTGGTTTCCATCATGCTAGGTGCCACGCAGTTTACCGTAATGCCATTGCCTGCGTATTCCACTGCAAGGCTCTTGACAAGCCCGCCCACTGCGCTTTTCGCCATGACGTAAGCTGCCATGTTTTTGGGTGGGGTGCCAAGGGCATAGCTTGTCTGCATAAAGAGCACCCGCCCGTATTTTGCCTTTGCCATCTTGGGCAAGAATGCCTTGCAGAGTTTCAGCGCACTGTTTACCTGTACATTCATATCGAGGGCAAAACGGTCCTCGTCAAAATTCTTGAATTTGGTGTTGATGGCGCGTAAGGCGGGCAGGTGCACAATATGGGTGGGGGTGGGGTGGTTATTCGTTACCTGCTCTACAAACAGTGCAATGCCTGCGCTGCTTGTCAAATCGACATCATAAGGGAAAATCAATCCCTTGTGGGCGAGGCAAAGTGGGGCAAGTTTTTGGATATCGCCCGCGCCCTGTGCGATGATTTGGTCGCCCTCGCCAAAGGTGGGCAGCAAGCGCTCAATTAGGTTAATGCCAACATCAGCCGTCGCGCCAGTAATCAGATAAATTTTTGCCATTTTAATAATCTCCTGTTATTCGCATATTACAAATCGTCGCAACGCGACACCACAATGCATTCCGCATGCGCGTAATTTCATATCACGCAAGTGATTGTTCACCCTAGACGCAATCGCGGTTATGCATCTGCAAGCCCGGCGGTATAGCTGCCACGGGTTACCTTTTTGCCATGCTGATTGGTGATGGTGAATTTTACCGTGATGGTAGAGAAGGTTTCGTTTATTTCACTGATTTTCCCTGTGATGGTCAGGGTGTCGCCCACAAAGACAGGCTTTACAAATTTAGAGTTTACCTGATGCAACAGGCAGTGCTCGCCCGGCAAATACACCCCGGCTAGGGTGGATACCATCGAGGCAGATAGCATGCCATATACCACGCACCCGCCATAGCCGCGCTTCGCGGCATAGGCAGCATTCACATGAATGGGGGAGCAATCGCCCGTGATGGCAAAGAATTGCGTCATCATCGGTTCGGTGATTTCCATCTTGAATTGTTCTGTCATCCCAACAGAAAGTGCATCCAAGGTATAGTGGCGTAAAAGATGTTCCATAAAACTCCTTGCTCGGTTGCTTCGACATTGCTGCAAATAAGAATAGCTCTTTGCGGTGATGGTGTGCAGACGCTTGCGCTATTTTGCGGGTGTGTGCCATGCTTGTGTCACTTTATTCGGATATGCCATGATTGCGCAAAGAGAGGGCGGTTGATACATCGCCCTAGCGCTAGCGAAAATCGCAAAGCCAGAGGCGATGTAGGCGCCGCCCCCTACTTGGTATTTTGTTTTGTTGGTGAAATGCCTTGCGGTACTTATGCCGTCAAACGTGCAATCAAATCAAGCAAATCGCCTACGTTTTTTAGCCCGCGCACATCTTCTAGCTTGAATTTTAGGCTGAATTTTTTCTCCATGGCAGTTAACAGATTGATTTGCTCTAAGCTATCCCAATCTTCAATATCATCTGCGCAGGTTTCGCGGCTGATTTCAAGTTCTTCGTCATCGAATATATCGCGGAAGATTTCAAGTACGTCATCAAAAATTACGGTTGTATCCATGGTGTTACTCCTTTTTATCTGGTTGGTTTATCGTGCGTTTGTTATTCTGTGGCTAAAACAGTTACGTCAATGACGGTGCACTGTGGGGTGTAGCCGCCTGTTACATCATACAGATAGGTTTTGTTGCCTGCTTCATCTGTATCTACTAGTTCAAATCCGATTGTAGCATAAAAATCTTTTACGAGCAAGTTTTTTGCGGTAGGATAATAATGTCCGCGGATTTTTTTTGCACCTTGCTGCATTGCTTTTGCTGCAATGCAATCAAACATCGCCTTTTCCAAATCACGTTTTAAGACGCGGCAGCTCATCACCCAAAGGGTCAAATCAAGGGTGTCACCCTCTATCAGCCCGCTGACGCAGGAAACAATCCCGTTGTCCCCAAATTTATCGGATAACTGCCCGTATAACGTAATTGCGGCGGGGTTTTGGCTGAGGGTTTCGATTTCAGCGGCGTTATAGCGGCGGGTGGTCAGATTAAATTGGTTTGATTTATTGACGAGCTGGGTAATGCGCTCTGCATGGGCAGTATCAAAGGCACCAAGGCTCGCTGTCATGTCTAGGCTCTTTAAATAGTCGCTATAATCGCCAAAACTTTGTTGCAACGCAGTGCGCGCGGCATTTTCTTTGTACATTTCTACCCGCTTTTGGTCGTCTGCGGAAAGGCTTGTCACCTCAAAATAACCGCTGCGGTCAATTGCTTTGATATAATCCTCAGGCGCGGTGAGCTCAGGCACCCGCACCCCTGCGACTTGCTGTCGGACAATCTCGCGTTCGGCGGGGTTATCATCCATAAAGACAAAGCTATCGGGGAACAGGCTGATTTCATTTGCCATGTTGATGATGTTCTGGCTCTTGGGTTCCCAGTTTGCCTTAAAGCTGATGAAATCTTCGCGTTTTAATACGCTGTCACTGCGGGTGAAGCCAGCGAGGGCATTTGCCTCTTCGTTTTTGCTGCTGACATTTAGCAGCACCCCAAGGGCGCTGAGTTCTTTTAGATATTGTTGGAAGGCTGTGTAGGCCATCCCAGTGGGGGTTTCTGCGCCAAGCACAATGCCCTCCGCGCCGTCATCCCCAATGACCCCGCCCCACAGGGTATTGTCTAAATCTAGGACGAGGGCTTTTTTGTTTTTGCCGAAAATGCTCTTGATGATATTAGCCACGCTCTGCGCAAAATAGGGGATTTTATCCATCGCGCAGGGGTATTTATAGGCATACCATGTGGTGGCATCGCTAAAGGCATCTATGCCATGCTGCGCTTGCAGATAGGCAAGGTCATTCAGATATAGGTGCGGGGTTTCATCCGCAAGGGCAGCAAGACGTTCATTCAAGCGGCGAATAAAGCGCAGATACCCGCCGGGCGCTGTGCCCTCGAAGTTGCCCATGATGCGATAGCTTGGCAGCTCAAAATTATTCAGGATAACAGGGCAGCCAAAGCCGAGCGCCGCAGTTGCCGCACCGCCAAAGCGCCCAAACTCTACGGCTAGCAAATCAGCAACATCCGTTTCGCTCATGCTAGGCAGAGGGCGGTTTTTCAGGCAGTGCTCACTGGTGTGAATGTAAATTAAATCAGGGGCAAAGTTTTTTAATGCGCCATCGTCAAAAACAAGCTCTTCATAAAAAAGGGCATACTCACCCTCATAAAAGGTGGGTTTTATCCCGTTTGCCAATAAGAATAGCTCTAAAATATCTTTGAACACCCCAATGGTCACACCACTCATGAGGGCGATGTTTTTGGGGGTTAAGCCTTCCTGTGCAGAAAGCTCGCGTTTGAGGGCGCGCTTTTTTTGCAAAATAAGGGATGCGTCAAAGGGATAATCTAATAGGTTAATTGCCATTTACATTGCCTCGCTGTCAAAAAATATTCGTCTGGTAGCTTCTAAAAACTATATCATATTTTGGGCGAAAAATCAATGAAAAAGCCGCAATTCCTATTGGGTTAAGGCGATAAAGACGCACCGTCACGCAGGGCGCTTAATGCCGCAGCGAGCGCGTGTGTATCATCAATGCGATACCCCGCTTTGATGCGCAGTGCATCTTGTTCTGATAACAAGTTTACAAGGATATCGGTGGTATCTGTGCTGCGTTGCAGTGCACCTTCTGTTACCTGCACGACACAGAGATACCCGCCCGCATCCGTTAGCAGATAATAATCCTCACTGTGCACAGGGTATTCTGCGGCAAGGCGGGTGGGGGCAATCAGCCAAATGCAGCTGAGGGTGATTGCCCCGCAGCAAAGGAAAACAATTCCAATAAACCAATATTTATGCAAGGTGTTTCACTCCGTTTCCGCCCCCTTGAGTGAGGGCTTTGGCTTTGTAGGTGCTTGTTCTTAGGATATCCCAAATGCCATTTGTTCATTCTGTATCGTAAATATGAAATTACAGTAAGAATACTGTACTTTTTTAGTCGGAGTGTGCTATACTATGATATACTATGCTTTTTGCATAGAAAGGGAAAGGGTAGAAATGCCCTTTTATAGCACAATAAAAAGAACGCGAACGATTGCGTTTCGCTATTTTAAAGTAAGGAGGCGAGTATCATCGCTACCAATGAACCACGTAAAATTAACCGCACAACCCCAGTGGCGCCCACGGCGGCACAGCCTGTGCAGACCGAAGCACAAGGCGCACAGCAAGGGCGCACGGTGAACACTCCCGGCAGCAAAAAGAAGAAAGCCAAAAAAGAAAAACCCCGTCGGCGGTTTTCTTTCTGGCGCTTTTTGTTTGGGTTTATCTTTACCTGTATTTGCCTAGGCATCATGTGTGCTTCGGCACTGGCGGTTGTTGTTTGCAACTATGTCATCGAATCCACAGCGGACGATGGCGATGCCCTTGCACTGGATAAAATCGAACAGAGCCTGAGCAGTACCTATTATTATGCAGATGGCTCAGAATATGGGCAGTTTATCTCGAGTGATAGCTACCGCATTTGGGTTGGCATTGAAGATGTCCCAGAGGTGTTGCAATGGGCTGTTATCTGTACCGAAGATAAAGAATTTTATGAGAGCTATGGTGTCAACCTGATTCGTACCGTTGCGGCGGCAGTTAACGAATATGTCGTGCCCATCTTCTCAAGCCGTCAGGGTGCCTCTACCCTAGAACAGCAGCTTGTCAAGAATATCATGGGTGACGATAGCCAGTCAGGGCTAGAGGGTATCAAGCGTAAATTGCGTGAGATGTTCCGTGCGGTTGGTCTGAGCCAAACCTACTCAAAAGAAACAATCCTAGAGTCCTACCTCAATACCATCAGCTTTACAGGCACCATTCAAGGTGTGCAAACGGCATCGAACGTTTATTTTGGGAAAGATGTAGACGAGCTCAGCATTGCGGAATGCGCCATGCTAGCGGGCATTACCCAAAACCCAACGGGTTACAGCCCCTATAATAACCCTGAGGAGCTATTAGAGCGCCGCGCGACCATTCTTTGGAACCTATATGACCAAGGCAAAATCAGCAAGGTGGAATACCAAACCGCCATAGATGAGCCCATTACCCTTGTGGAAGATCAAAGCGAAGTGGTGACCACCTCTTCGAATAACTCTTACTTTGCAGATGCGCTCTTCCTAGAGCTTGTAGAAGATTTTGTTGCCCAAGAAGGCATGACCGAAGCAGAGGCAAAGAGCTATATCTATACTGGCGGCTTGACCATCATGACCACCTGTGATGAATTTCTGCAAACCTCGATGGAGCAGCTGATGCTCAACGAAGGGGATGCGTATTTCCCTGCGGGTTGGCGCGAAGAAGAAGTCAGCAGCCTTTCCGATTCGGATATCCCTGTTTATAATGACGATGGCACATTAAAGGTCACCGTAGATGAAGAAACTGGCGCAGAAACCTATTATCGTTCGGTGCGCACCCAAGCGGCAATGGTAACGGTTGATTACGATGGCAACGTGGTTGCGCTAGTGGGCGGTCTTGGCGAAAAAGACCAAGACCTTGTCTTGAACCGTGCGTATAACGTCTATCGTCAGACCGGTTCGACCATCAAACCCATCGGCGCCTATGCGCGCTGCATTGAATATGGCTTGTACAACTGGTCTAGCATGATTTGGAACCAACCCTTGTATAGCGCAGAGGATATGGTCATTCCAAAATCGGATTCTGACCTTGCTTCGATGGGCTTGTTGGGCTTATCGAATACGGCGCTTGAGGCATATCCGGATGCATGGCGCGATTGGCCAACTAACTATTCGGGCGGCTATACAGAGGAAACCATCCCACTATATGAAGGCTTGTACCGTTCAATGAACACCATCGCAGCATGGGCAGGTAACAGCGTGGGCGTGGATGATATTTATAGCTTCCTCAAAGATACCCTGCAATTTGATGGTCTGGTAGAATCGGATATGGGTCTATCGGCAATGGTCATGGGCGGGCAAACCTATGGTGTTACCCCCTTGCAGCTTGCCGCCGCCTATCAGATTTTCTATGACGGCACTTATAACACCCCACGTCTTTATAGCGTGGTATACGATAGTGATGGTAATATCATCCTAGAAGATAACTCCATTAGCTATCAGGCACTTACCTCTGAAACTGCCACCATCATGAACAAGATGCTGCAAAACGTTATGACGATCGGTACCGCTGCGGGTAAAACCCCAAGTGCAGGCGGGATGAAAGCCTTTGGTAAGACGGGTACCGCAAGTGACTACAAAGATTTTAGCTTTGTAGGTGGCACCCCCTATTACGTTACTGCGGTTTGGTGGGGCTATGATACCCCATATAGTCTAAAAGATGTTTCTTCGATTGCGGCCTCTGCAAGCTCAGGTACCTGTGCCTCTGCATGGAAGGCTTATATGGAAATTGTGCAGGTCGATTTAGAGTACAAAGAATTCCCCGTGGATGAGGATGTTGTCACTGCCACCTACTGTACCGAAAGCGGTTTGCTTGCCACAGGGGCTTGCACTTCAACGGCAACCGGTTACTACAAAGCCGACGCAATGCCAGATTATTGTGATTATAACCACGTAGTGGTCGTAGAGTGATGCGCAGCGTATTTTAGATTTCATTGTGCAAAATTGTTGCAATTACGGCTATGAACTCCTCACTTTAGTGTGCTGAATTTATTCATACTGACAAAAATACACCCGCCCCCTTGCATTGCAGGGGGGCGGGTGTTATTATCTCTATATAGAATACAGTTGTTTTTCGGAGGTGAACAAAATGGAGAGAAGGTTTTTACTCGTTGATGTAGAGGTCCTACCTGAGGTTTTTCTTAAAGTCATCAAAGCCAAGGAACTTTTGGCAAGCGGCGAAGCACGCAATATCTCAGCGGCAACCCGTGCGGTAGAATTGTCCCGCAGCGCCTTTTATAAATATAAGGACGCGATTTTCGATTCAGAAAATATTCGTGAGGTGGTCACGGTGATGGCAACCTTGCTTGATGAAACAGGTGCATTGCAATCGCTGCTCGCTGGCATTAGTGAGGCGGGGGCAAGCATCGTCACCATCAATCAATCCACCCCAGAAAACGGTGCAGCACAGGTGGCAGTCACCATTCGCACCAGTACCATGCAGATGAGCGTGGACGATTTAACCCAAAAGCTGACCCGTCAACGCACCGTTGTTGCGGTGCACTGTACTGCATAAACAAAGGAATGGTTTTGTGTGCTAGCCAAAGACAGATAATAGAAAACTGTGTAAGAAAGATAGAAAGTAGGAAAGACAAATGGCAAAGGTAGCGATTTTAGGATTTGGCACCGTTGGCAGCGGTGTATTAGAAGTATTGCGTACAAATGCACAGGGCATTTCCCGCCGTGCAGGGCAAGAGGTTGCGGTCAAATACATTTTAGAGGTGCGCGATTTTTCAGCCCACCCAGATGCAGACCTCTTTGTGCAGGATATCGATGTGATTTTATCTGACCCAGAGGTCACCGCTGTGGTCGAAACCATGGGCGGTGTGCGCTTTGCTTATCCGTTTGTCAAGCAATGCCTCGAAAGTGGGCGCAGCGTCTCTACCTCAAACAAAGAGCTTGTCGCAACCCATGGCGCAGAGCTGCTTGCCATTGCAAAGGAAAAGGGCTGTGCCTTCCTCTTTGAGGCAGCGGTCGGTGGTGGTACTCCCATCATCACCCCCATGCACCAGTGTCTTGCGGCAAATGTCATCAGTGCGGTATATGGCATTGTCAATGGCACCACCAACTTTATGCTCACCAAAATGATGCGTGAGAATATGGATTTCGCCCCTGCCCTTAAAATTGCGCAGGATTTAGGCTATGCCGAAACAAAAGACCCTGGTGATGACGTGGATGGGCGCGATGCACAGCGCAAAATCGCGATTTTATCTTCGATTGCTTCTGGGGTGCATGTCCATCCACAGAATATTCCTGCCCGTGGCATTCGTGAGATTACGGTGGCAGACCTTGCGTTTGCAGAGGAACTAAACAGCGTCATTAAATTAATTGCATGGATGAAAAAAGGCGAAGATGGCAGCTTGTGTGCAGGGGTTGAGCCCATGCTAGTGCCCAAGGAAAATCAGCTTGCTGGGGTAGAGGATGTCTATAACGCAGTGTTGATGCGGGGCGATATGCTCGGCGATGTGATGTTCTACGGCAAAGGCGCGGGCAAGCTACCCACCGCCAGTGCTGTGGTGGCAGACGTGGTGGATGCGCTGAAAAACGGCGCGAGCGTGCATGATAGCCTGTTCTGGCAGCCAAGTTTGCCCGCAGAGGAAGTGTTCACCGATGAAATGCCCGCGACATATTATATGCGTGTAGAGGGTGCAGGCCTTGCAGACCTTATCGCGGCTTTGGGCACAGACGATGTGATGGAAAGTGCAACAGGCACAGTGGCAGTGCTGCTCAAAGATGCAGCACCCGCCGTCCTTGCCAAGGCACAGCAAGCGATTGCTGCTTGCGGCGGTAATGTTTGCTTGTTGCTCAAAACACTTGCTTAAGGGGGCATACAGATGATTACAGTATCCGTCCCCGCCACAAGTGCAAATGTGGGCGCAGGCTTTGATGCAATCGGGCTTGCGGTCACACTGTATAACACAGCCGTTTTTTCGCAGAGCGACACCCTAGAAATTTCATCTTCAGATGGCACTGACGTGCCCACTGGTGAAGATAACCTCATTTACCATTCCGCAAAGCTGTTGTTTGAGCGCTGCGGCGAAGTGGTGCCGGGCATGAAAATCGTCCAGACCAATCCAATCCCGATGGCGCGTGGGCTTGGCAGCTCGTCTGCCTGCATTATTGCGGGGCTGCTTGGCGCAAATGAAATGCTCGGCGGGCGCATGAGCAAAGAAGAATTGCTGACCCTCGCCAATGAAATTGAAGGGCACCCTGATAACGTTGCCCCTGCCTTGCTTGGTGGGCTGTCCGCAAGTGCGGTGGAAGAGGGTAAGGTGTATTCTGTGCAAAAGCCAGTGAATGATACCCTCAAGTTTGCCGCCTTTATCCCCAATTATCCGCTGCTCACCAGTGCCGCGCGCAGTGCCTTGCCGGCAAGTGTGAGCCATAAACAGGCAATTTACAATTTATCGCGCGCCGCTTTGCTCAGTGCTGCTTTTTGCGATGGTCGGCATGATTTAATTCCAGTTGCCACGCAGGACAGCTTGCATCAGCAATACAGATTGCCCTTAATGCCGGGTGCCGCAGAGATTATGGCACTTTGCGAAAAATGTGGCGCGCTAAGCTGCTATGTTTCGGGCGCAGGCAGCACCATGATGGCAGTGATAGAAGCCTCTGAGGCAGAAGTCTTTTATGAAAAAGCAGCCCTTGCCCTTGCGCAAAACCCGCAGACAGCGGCATTTACCATGTTGCCCCTTTCAGTGGATAATGTTGGCGCAACCGTTACCAAAAAGTGAAAAGTGAAAAGTGAAGAATGAATGGCTCGCCTGCGGCGACGCGGTTTTACCTTGCGTCCATAGGTGCTTTTAATCGTCACGAAGCGACACCGCAATTCTTCAATCTTCACTTAAATATATACCAAAAAAACATCGCAGAAATTAGGAAATAGGAGAAACACAGATGGCGTTAATCGTACAAAAATTTGGTGGTAGCTCCGTTCGGGATACCGAGCGCATTTTCAACGTTGCTCGCATTGTAGCCAATACGCACAATGCAGGCAATGATGTTGTTGTGGTGGTGTCCGCACAGGGCGACACCACGGATGAGTTGCTTGAAAAAGCTGCCGAAATCACCCATGATCCATCCGCGCGTGAGATGGATATGTTGCTTGCCAGTGGCGAGCAAATCAGTATCGCGCTACTTGCCATGGCGCTCAATCAAATTGGCTGTCATGCGACTAGCCTAACGGGTTGGCAGGCAGGCTTTAAGACAGACCGTGCCTATACCAAGGCGCGGATTAGCCGCCTTGACAAAGAGCGTATTTCTAGTGAGCTTGAGCGCAACCGTGTTGTGGTTGTGGCGGGCTTCCAGGGATTAAACAAGCTAGATGACATCACCACCCTAGGGCGCGGCGGTAGTGATACTAGTGCCGTTGCTGTGGCAGCTGCCCTTAATGCAGACCGCTGCCAGATTTTTACCGATGTAGAGGGTGTCTATACCGCTGACCCACGCAAGGTGCCTTCGGCTCAAAAGCTAGGCGAAATCACCTTTGATGAAATGCTAGAGCTTGCCTCGCTTGGTGCGCAGGTGCTCAATAACCGCAGTGTAGAACTGGCAAAAAAATATAATGTAGAGCTAGAGGTTCTGTCTAGCCTAAACCCTGTTCCGGGTACAATCGTGAAGGAGGCAACAAGCGATATGGAAGGTATGTTAGTAAAAGGCGTGGCAAAGGATGCCGATGTAGCTGTTATTTCGATTTTGAATGTGCCAGATGTGCCGGGTATGAGCTTTAAGGTGTTCGGTCTGCTTGGGCAGAAAAACATCAATGTTGATATCATTTTGCAGTCCACTGGGCGCGGCGGTAACAAAGACCTGATTTTCACCTGTGGCAAAGGCGATGCTGAAATGGCAGTGAAAATCTTGAAAGAAAACCAGAGCCGTTTCGGCGGGGATGAAATCCTTGTGGATAACACCTGCACCAAGGTATCCATTGTGGGCGCAGGTATGCAGAGCCACAGTGGTGTTGCCTCTGGTATGTTTGAGGCACTTGCTGATATCGGGGTAAACATCAAGATGATTTCTACCTCGGAAATCAAAGTTTCGGTCATCATCGATGCCGCAGACGCAGACCGCGCAGTGACTGCAATCCACAATAAACTGGTACGCTAATCAAGGCAAATCAAATGCGTTTCGCATTGCGATATGCATGGTAATAGGCGAGAGGTGCTGTTCTCTTTTTTGAAAGGGGGACGGTGCCTCTTTTTGTATCGTTGGTAAAAATTGTCTGTCATAAAAGTTGCGCAAAACTACCCGCTAGTTTGTTGCTAAAAAAAGTGAAAAATGATATAATACAGTATTGATGTAATTGGTAAAAGGTGCACGTGGGTGCATAATAAAATAAGAGAAGCGAGGACGTTCGATGCAAGAACGCGAAATAGCAATAGACCCATCCTTACAGAAGCCGCGTTACAGTGTGCAGCAGCGCGCAGAGATGTTGCGTGCAAAGAAAAAGCGCCGTGCGGAGCGGCGGCGCAATCAGATTATCTTTTTGGGACTTTGCGCTGTGGCATTGATACTGATTATCATTGGCATTGTCAAGGGGGCGATGCTTGCATTTTCTGCCCTGCGCGTGGCAGAGTGGCCTGCCTTTTCTTTGGAGGACAAAGAGGCCATCACTACCCAAGGGCAGGTGCAAACGGAACTTGATGCAGCGACTGAAGCAGCATTGCAAGAAACCGTCAGCTATGACATATCGGATTATGAATATGATGCCAGTGATGCACGGCTGATTTTGGTGAATACCAACCTGCTTTTGTCAGAGGATTACACGCTGCCAGAGCTTGCTGTGGCGGATGATGCCACCGGTATTACCCTTGCCGCCCAGGCAGCAGAAAGCTACCGTGCCATGGCAAGTGCCGCATTGGCAGATGGCATTTCCCTCACCCTGATTGCGGGCTATCACGATGCCGAAACACAGCAAACTGTGTTTGAAACATGGCAGCAGTTCTATCTGGACGAAGGGTATACTGCGGACGAAGCGTATGACCTTGCGCAGGAGGTAGTCGCAGAGCCAAATGCAAGTGAGCACCAGACAGGGTATGGTGCGGATATCCTATCGGCAGATTATACCGCCCAAGACATCGGCTATGCCGATACCGTTGCCTTTGCATGGCTCAGCCGTTATGCGGCGGAATATGGATTCATCCTGCGTTACCCTGAGGATAAGCAGATGATTACAGGCAGAGCATACGAGCCATGGCACTGGCGCTATGTCGGGGTAGAAAATGCCAAAGCGATTGTCGAAAGCGGCTTGACCTTAGAAGAGTTCATCGAGGCGGAAGGTGTGTTTTAAACACAGTGCGCCTAGATAAAATCGGAACGAAACGGCGCATATAACCACTGTTTTAGTAATAATGCGTCGATAATATACAAATTGTAATGCTTGCGCGCGGATTGGTCGCGTTATCGCGGTTACGAGCCGTGCATGCTAGCCCGCAAGCAACCCGTAAGAAATTCACCACAATGAGGAGGAACCCTTTGGAAAGAACATGTATTGCGCCTGGCGTGCATCTAAGCACGGCACCGGCAGATAAATTCAACCGCTGCCGCATCAGCATACACTTTTTATTTCCCGCTGCGCGGGAAACTGCAACCGCACATGCGCTACTGCCTTTGGTCATGGAGCGCGGCTATGCGGATTGTCCTGATATGACAGAGCTGACCAAAAAGCTAGCGCGGTTATACGGTGCGGATATGAGCATCTATGCCCGCTCACAGGGTGCAAACCGCAATATCTGTATTGGGGTAACAGGGATTAAGGATTCCTTTGCCCTTGCAGGGGAAGCGCTCTGCCAAGAATATGCTCAAATGGCACTGGGGGTCGCATTCCGTCCATATTTGGTGGATGG
Organism: Faecalibacterium sp.; assembly: GCA_044426225.1. Taxonomy (GTDB): domain Bacteria; phylum Bacillota; class Clostridia; order Oscillospirales; family Ruminococcaceae; genus Faecalibacterium. The sequence goes on from JAWXUQ010000013.1 coordinate 25,799, forward strand.
TGTGTTTGATGATGAGGCAGTCGCGATTGAAAAGCGGATGCTGCAAAAAAGCCTAGAGGATGAAATCAATGATAAGCGCCTATATTGCGCACGCGGCGCACAGCGCACCTTTTATAAAGATACCCCCGCAGGCATTCGCCAAGAGGGCTATGTAGAAGAAGTCGCAGGGCTGAGCCCGGCGGATGTCACCGCCGCCTATCAGCAGATGCTGCGCACTGCATCGATTGAGCTTGTGGTGCTTGGCTATGGCGCACAGACCGAAACGGTCAAGGAAATGCTACTGGCTGCCCTTGCCAAGGTAGACCGCGCACCAGTTGCCCCCATTGCCCCCTTCTTTATGCAGCCCATGCCCACCTGCCATCTGTCCGAAACCTTTGATATTGTGCAGGCAAAGCTCTGCATGGCATTTACCGCAGGGCAGGCGATTGACCGCAACCAGATTGAACGGTATCGCATGGCAATGGCCATTTTTGGCGGCAGCGTCAGCAGCCGTTTGTTCTTAAATGTGCGCGAAAAAATGCATCTGTGCTATTATTGCTCTTGTTCCTTTAACAGTGCTACGGGCGCCATGATGGTGCATAGCGGGGTAGAGCCAAGCAATGCCGCCATAGCCGAGCAAGCCATTTTAAAAGAGCTTGCAGAGCTTTGCACAGGGCCTATCACAGACGAAGAGTTTGAGGATTGCCGCCGTGGGCTAGTGTCTGGCACCAATTCAGTCGAGGATACCCTTGCGGGGATTGAGTCCTGGTATTATATGGAAATCATGCGCGGCGGGGCTGTGCATACCCCCGCCGAGGCGCGTGCGGCATTGCTTGCCGTCACCAAAGAGCAGGTGCAGGAAATCCTTGCACAGTTCAGCCTGTCGGTCAGCTATCTTGTCACCAAAGCAGAGGAGGGCACGGATGCCTAATTTGAACGATAAAAATATTGCCATGCAATCAACCGTCCTTGCGGCGGCAGATGAATGGAAGGTGTTGCCCTCTGGCTTAACAGTGCTTGTGCGCTATATGCCAGGCTATTCTAGCACCCATGCCATTTATGCCACGGGGTTTGGTTCGATAGATTTAGACTTCCGCCTTGGCGAAAAAAAGGTCAAACTGCCAGCAGGGGTTGCCCATTTTCTAGAGCATAAAATGTTTGAAGATGAAGATGGCGATGCCTTTGCAAAATATGCCAAAACAGGCGCAAGTGCCAATGCCTTTACGAGCTTTGACCGCACCTGCTATATCTTCACCGCCACAGAGCAGCTACAAGAAAGCATGGATGTGCTACTTGGGATGGTGGCGCATCCTTATTTCACCGAGGAAACCATTGCCAAAGAGCAGGGGATTATCGGGCAAGAAATCAAGATGTATGATGATAGCCCTGATTGGCGCTTGCTGATGGGGCTGTGCGATGGGATGTATCATAATCATTCTATTAAAAACGATATCGCGGGCGATTGCGCAAGTATTGCCGAAATCACCCCCGAAATGCTCTATGATTGCTGCAAGGCCTTTTATGCACCCAATAATATGGTGCTTGCCGTCGCGGGCAATATGACGATGGACGAAGTGCTCACTGCCTGTGCGCGTCACGGTTTGATGGAGCCTTCTGCCATCCCTGAAAAGGTGCAGCGCCTTTATGAGGCAGAGCCACCTACCGTGAAATGGCGCAATCACAGCATTACCATGTCGGTGGCAAAGCCTTGCTTTGGTATTGGCTTTAAAGAGGCACCTGTCCCGGCGGGTGATTTTGCAACCGATGCAATCTATGGCATGGTGGTGGATATCTTGTGTGGTGGCATGTCGTCACTTTATCGCACCCTATATGACCAGAACCTTGTCAACCCTGGCTTTGACGGCGAACCACTGCGGGTAGAGGGCGCTTGCGCAATTTTCTTTACTGGGCAAAGTGATGACCCCGCCAAGGTAGAGGAATTGCTACTTGCAGAAATTCGCCGCCTGCGTGCAGAAGGGGTAGACGAAGAACTATTTACCCTTTGTAAAAACGAAAAATATGGGCAGGCGATTGAAAACCTTGAAAACGTAGAGGACTCTGCAAGTCAGATGGCAAATTTTGCGCTGTCTGGGCAGACGGTCGCGCAGCAAATCGAGATGCTTGCAAGCCTTACAAAAGCGGATGCCGATGCCGCATTACAGAAAATCTTATCAGAAGAGCGGATGTGCACCATGCTGATTTTACCAGATGGCAGCGCAGAAGAATGTGAAGACTGTGAAGCATAAAACAGAGAGTTGACAGGATTTCCTAGCAACAAAAAGAAAAATTAGCAACAAAAAGAACAAATGGTGAAAACAAAAAATATGAAACGATGAGAGGAGAAACAACAATGGCACAGAAGATGGATGGCAAAATTTTATCCGCACAGGTAAAAGAGCAGGTGGCTGCTGAGGTCGCTGCCTGTAAAGCGCAGGGTGTTACCCCTTGTCTTGCAGTGGTGATGGTGGGCAATAACCCTGCCTCTGCGGTCTATGTGGCGGGCAAGCAAAAAGATTGCGAAGCCTGTGGTATTGAAAGCCGCATGGTGCACCTACCAGAAGAAACCACGCAGGATGAATTGCTTGCGGTGGTGGACGTGCTTGCTGCGGATAAAGCCGTGCATGGCATGCTTGTGCAATTGCCACTGCCAAAGCAGATTGATGATCAGGCAATCATCAATGCCATCCCGGCGGAAAAAGACGTGGATGGCTTTACCCCTGTCAATGTGGGCAAGATGATGATTGGCGAAGATTGCTTCCTGCCTTGCACCCCGGCGGGCTGCATCGTCATGCTGAAATCTACTGGTGTTTCTCTGGCGGGTAAGCATGCTGTTGTGCTTGGACGCAGTAACATCGTGGGCAAGCCTGCGTCCATGCTGTTGCTCCAAGAAAATGCAACCGTCACCATTTGTCATAGTAAAACCCAAAACCTCAAGGAAATTTGCGCCAGTGCAGATATCTTGGTCGCGGCGATTGGCAAGGCGAATTTTGTCACCGCAGATATGATCAAAGAAGGCGCACTTGTGGTGGATGTCGGCATTAACCGTGGCGCAGATGGTAAGCTCTGTGGCGATGTGTTAGATGCTGCGGCGCAGGAAAAGGCTTCGTATTACACCCCAGTGCCCGGCGGGGTGGGGCTGATGACCCGTGCAATGCTACTCGTCAACACCCTAAAGGCATGCCGCGCCGCAGAAGGGCTATAAGCAAAAAAGTGCGGTGCTTTGTGAAGGAAATCGGAAATGCGTTGTGCCCAGTTTTGCATGAGAAATTTGCTGCAAAAGGATGGCAATTCTGGGCGAAAAGGTACGCTTGCAAAAAACCTGCGTGAAACAAAAACTTTTTGTCAAAAACGCTTGCAATGCGCAGCAAGATTTGATATAATATTTAAGCCGCTTGGTGTGGGCTTTTGAAAGGTTTAACGAAAACCTGCCTTAACAGTCAGCGAGTACGAACAAAAAGGAAGATTACAATGTACGCAATTATTTTTACTGGCGGTAAACAGTACCGCGTAGAGCAGGGCACCACTCTTTTCATCGAAAAACTCGACGTAGAAGCAGGCTCTGTTATCAAATTTGAAGAAGTTCTCGCAGTTGGCGAGGATGGCGCAGTCAAAATTGGCGCTCCCCTCGTAGAAGGCGCTAGTGTTGAAGCAAATGTCGTAAAGAACGGCAAAGGCAAAAAACTCAACATTATCACTTACCGCCCCAAAAAGGGCAGTGCACGTCGCATGGGTCACCGTCAGCCTTATACCAAGGTTGAGATCACTGCAATCAACGGCTAAGAGAGGAGAACACAACAATGGCACATAAAAAAGGCGTAGGTAGTACTAAAAACGGTCGCGATTCCGCAGCACAGCGTTTAGGCGTAAAACGTGCAGACGGTCAGGCAGTTGTTGCTGGCAACATCTTGGTTCGTCAGCGCGGCACCCACATTCACCCAGGTGAAAATGTAGGTATCGGCAGCGATGACACCCTATTTGCTCTTGTAGACGGCGTTGTTCGTTTTGAGCGTATGGGCAAAGATCGCAAGAAATGCAGCGTTAAGCAGTAATTTCTAGGCAAAATCTGCAACAAACAAAGGGTGCTGTTGTACTTCCGCTTTCAAACTTGAAGGTCGTGAAGGGCGATGGCACCTTTTTAGAGTTGTAGGGTGTGAATAAAACGAATGGGGCAAGGGTTAGCACAATTCTTTTGTGCCCATATTATTAGAGATAGTTTAGAGTTTATAACATTTTTTCCTTTCATGGTGGATTGAAAAGGTGTTTCGAAATTCAGCTGAAAGGGCATTTCATGGCAGTACAAACCAATTTTATTGATATCGCAACCATCTCGCTGCGCGCGGGCAAGGGTGGCGATGGTGCGGTGACATTTCACCGCGAAAAATTCGTGCAGGCGGGCGGTCCTGACGGTGGCGATGGTGGACGTGGCGGCGACGTTATTTTCGTAGCAGACACCAATCTTTCGACCCTGCTCGATTTCCGTTATAAGAAAAAATATAAGGCAGAAGATGGCGAGCGCGGTACTGGTCGCAATTGCCACGGCGCAAACGCACCCCATCTGACCATTCGTGTGCCAGTGGGCACCGTCATCAAAGACGCGGAGAGTGGGCTTGTAGTGGCAGATTTATCGGATGCTGCGCCAGTGCGCATCTGCCGTGGTGGGCGCGGTGGCTTTGGCAATCAGCATTTTGCCACCCCTACCCGCCAAATTCCAAAATTTGCAAAGCCTGGCATGCCTGGCGAAGAGCTAAAAGTTACCCTAGAGCTCAAGCTAATTGCTGATGTTGGCTTTATCGGCTTCCCCAATGTGGGCAAATCCACCTTAATTAGCACCATCTCGGCCGCAAAACCCAAAATTGCAAACTATCACTTCACCACCCTCGTGCCAACCTTAGGTGTGGTTTCAGTGGGTGATGGCGCTAGCTTTGTCTGTGCGGATATTCCTGGTTTAATCGAGGGCGCGTCTGAGGGCATCGGTCTTGGGCATGATTTCTTGCGCCATGTTGAGCGCTGCCGCTTGCTGTTGCACGTGGTGGATATTTCGGGCAGTGAATACCGTGACCCCAAAGAAGATTTTGAAAAAATCAACGAGGAACTAGAAAAATTCAGCCCAGAGCTTGCAAAGCGCCCCCAGATTGTGGTGGGCAACAAAGCAGATATCGCCACCGAAGAGCAGATTGAAGAGTTTCGCGCCTATATTGAGGGCAAGGGCTATCAGTTCCGCGTGATTTCGGCGGCGAGCATGCAGGGCGTGCAGGAAATTCCTGCCATGCTGTTTGAGGCACTCAAAGATATCCCAACGGATATGCAGGTCTTTACCCCAGAATACGTCAAACCCAAGCGCGAAAACCCACGTGCCTTTACCATTACGCGTGGCGAGGGCGATTGCTGGGTTGTGGAAGCGCCATGGCTAGAACGTATCCTAGAAGGTAGCAACGTAGACGATTACGAAAGCCTACAATATTTCCAGCGTCAGCTTGATGAAAGCGGTGTATTTGAAGCGCTTGTGAAAAAAGGGGTAGAAGAAAATGATACCATCCTCATCGGGGACTATCAGTTCGATTATATTTTCTAAGGGTTTTATAAAACCTAAGGAGTTGCCATGTTACAATCCACCGAAAAAGTAGATATTCGTTCTCTAAATCCGCTCTGCCTAGCCCTTGTGGGGGACAGCGTGTTAGAGCTACTCGTGCGGCAGCGCTTGGTGGAATACACCAACTTGTCGGCGGGTAAAATCAACAATATCAAGGTGAAATATGTCTCTGCGCGTGCCCAGTTTCGTGAGGCAATGTTATTAGAGCTATATCTCACCCCGCAAGAATTAGATTGCTTTAAGCGTGGGCGCAATGCAAGCAAGGCAACGGTGGCAAAGCATGCTACTATGGCGGAATATCGCGCCTCTACTGGGCTAGAGTGTCTGCTCGGTTGGTTGCAGCTCAAGGGCGAAACGGCGCGGATAGAGGAACTATTCGAGATTATCTGGACCCAGTTTGACCCAAACGTATAAGCTATGCCTACGCGCGCAGCAATGAAGAATGAAATATCGCAACGCGATATGAAATGTGGCGAGACCACATGAAATGCGCATGGCACATTGTGGGTCGCTGCGCGACGGATTTGAAATGCTTACCTTGTCAAATGGACTGAAATACCAACGGAAAAGCCCGCTGCTTTCCTGCACCGAGCTGGTGCGGCAAAACAGTGGGCTTTTTTGCGCTTAAAACTGTGTTTGTTTCACGGCTGCGAAACGGCAGTTTTAAAGAGGTTTTGGTTGCAAAACAAACTGGTTGCAAAAGCGTTGCGCCTTGTCTTGTCTGGCATGGCTTATTGCTTTCGGATAAACCAACCGCTTTTGTGCGTTTTGTTTGCGGTGTCAGGTTATTTTAACGTTGCAATCTTAGCTGCAGTTTTTAGAGTTTGCGTTTTTTGCGCTCTTGTCATCCGCACCTTTGGTGTACTGGTTGGGGTGTTTGCCGTTCGATGCGCTATTGGTTGCTTTGTTCGATGCTTTGTTGTTTGCTTTGTTTTCATTGTTACGATGTTCCATGATAATTCTCCTTTCAAATCGCAAGGGCTTTGTTGCCCTCTGCCCATAGTGTACCCGCTTTTGGGTGGGTTATGCAGCGGGGTGATAATGTTTTTTTGTTGTAAATGGATCTGTTTCAAATGGATGGATTGATGTAAAAAAGGTGGTGCAGTTATGCCAATGGAATATTTTGAAGCGCGTGAGCGCGCTTTGCTCGGTGCGCGATATGATGCGCTCTATACCCCGCTGCGCCAAAGTGCAGAGCGTGGGGTGACGGTGTCGGCATTGCGCTGTGCGCCAGAAACCTTTGCGGCACAGGCGGATTTTGCGATGGAACCATCCCCTTTTTGCCCGCAGGGGTTCCGCGTGCTCACGGAAGGTTTTAAACCGGGGCGGCACCCATATCATCATGCAGGGGTGTTTTATTCGCAGGAGCCCTCGGCTTCTTCTGCTGCGCCTTTGCTTGGGGTGGCGCCCGGCATGCGGGTGCTTGATTTATGCGCAGCGCCCGGTGGCAAAAGCAGTCAGCTTGCGGCGGCATTGATGGGGCAGGGGCTGCTTGTCAGCAATGAATATGTCGCAGCGCGGGCGGATATCTTAAAATCAAATTTAGAGCGCATGGGTGTCTCGAATGCGGTGGTGCTCAACGAAACACCTGCCCGCATTGCAGCGGCATATCCCGCCTTTTTTGACCGTATCTTGGTGGATACCCCCTGCTCTGGGGAGGGGATGTTCCGCAAGGAAGCGGTTGCCGTCACCCAGCACTCGCCTGAGCTTGTCGCCCAGTGTGCGGCACTTGGCGCAGACATTTTAGAGGCTGCTGCCGCTGCCCTTGCGCCGGGCGGGGTGCTTGTTTATTCCACTTGCACCTTCGCCCCAGAAGAGGACGAAGCGCAAATTGGGCGCTTTTTATCCCTTCGCCCAGAATTTACCCTGCTTGATACCATGCAGGGGGTGGCGCAGCCCTTTGGCAGTGCAGGCGAGGCAAACAGAGTGGGGGACACCCCGTATGATGTTGCCCTAACGCGCCGTATTTGGCCTTGCCAAGGGGGTGAGGGGCATTTCATTGCGAAGCTCCAAAAGGCGGGACAGCCGCGCAGTTTGCCCGCCATGGGCGAAGTGCCTACGCAAGAAGCCTCTTGGCTTGCGGATGCCATTGCTAGCACATCTAAAGCAGGCAAGGGCGGGCGCAAAGGGCAGGGCGCAAAAGCTGCAATCCAAACAGAAAACCCGCGCGCTACCCGCCGTGGTGGGCGCGAGGATGCGCATTTCGCAGGCGGGCGCGGTGTGCGCACGAGCGGTAAGGCAGCCCATCATGCAGGCGGACAGGTGCTTTCGGGTGCGGATGCCCTTGGTGCATGGCAAGCCTTTGCGGCGGAATATTTCCCGACTCTAGCAGCAAAGTCCACAGTGCTGCTCGGCGAAAGTTTGCTGTTGCCCGCGCCCTACCCACAGGCGAAATTGCGCATTTTGCGGGCGGGTGTCTTTGCGGGCAATGTCGCCAAAGGGCGCTTTACACCAGAGCATCATCTGTTTACCGCCTTTGGCGCTTTGTGCATCAATCAAGAGCACCTCACCTTAACAGATCCACGCACCGCAATCTATCTTGCGGGTGGTGAGATACAAGCGATTACCGCGCAAAATGGTTGGTGCTGTGTGCTGGTGGATGGTTATCCGCTTGGCGGCGGTAAGGTCAGCGGTGGCAGGGTGAAAAATCATTACCCAAAGGCACTGCGCAACTTGAAATAGCAGCGCAGTTGTGCTAAAATAATAGAGCGCACTGCGGTGCGCAGTGAATCGTGAAAAGTGAAAAATGAAACATTATGATGTCACGAGCGACGATTAGAAAACGTCTGCGGGGGCAAAATAAAAATCCGTCACCGTAGGGGACACATTCATTCTTCATTTTTCACAATTCACTATTCACCATTACTTGCGATTGCCCTGCAATCGCCATAGGAGGAATTTCCAATGTCTGGACATAGTAAATGGAACAACATCAAAGGTAAAAAAGAAAAAGCGGATGGCGCAAAAGCCAAAATCTTTACCAAGGTAGGGCGCGAGATCACCGTTGCGGTGCGCACTGGCGGCTCTGACCCAAGCACCAACGGTAAATTGAAGGATTTAATCTGGAAGGCAAAGCGCTTGAATGTGCCGAGTGATAACATCAATCGTATCATTAAAAAGGCAGAAGGCAGCGATAAAGATGAATATATCGCCATTACTTACGAAGGGTATGGCCCTGGTGGTGTTGCGATTATGGTCGAAACCCTCACCGATAACCGTAACCGCACCGCCGCAGATTGCCGCCATTACTTTGATAAATTTGGTGGTAACATGGGCTCTATGGGTTGCGTTAGCTTTATGTTCACCCAAAAAGGTGTGATTGTCCTTGATATGGAGGACAAAGACCCAGATGAAGCGATGATGGATGCCCTTGATGCAGGTGCAGAAGATTTCGACGCGGGCGAAGAATATGCAGAGGTTGTGACTGACCCTGCTGCTTTCTCTGAAATTTGCCATGCGCTAGAGGAAAAAGGCTATACCTTCTTATCAGCGGATGTTTCGATGATTCCTAGCACCACCACCACAGTGAGTGAGCCTGACCATCTGGTCAAAATGGGCAAGCTGCTTGATGCGCTTGAGGATAACGATGACGTGCAGAACGTTTGGCACAGCATGGAAAACGAAGAGGATCTTGACCGCTAATGCGCTTTAAATCAAAATAATCGCAGCTTGCAATCATTGCCCGCCTAGGGCTTGCTTGCAGGCTGTTTTTTTGCACAGCGTGATGAAAAGATGTTGAAAAGAAAAGGCTTGCGTGTGATGCTCGACAAATTTGTTTTTGCGTGAAATTTTAAAATAGTTTGTTTATTGTATAGTTTGACTGTTAAAGTTGGTAGTAACTTTACTTTTTTAAAAAATAACGCTTGGAATTGAGCGGGATTGAAAATTGCATCCTTTTTTCTGTTTTGGAAAAATCGTGCAACACTTGTGTGAATTTATTGCTTATGTTACAATAAAAGAACAATACTATGAGCGAGAAATAAAAGAGAATGTTACGTTGCGGTAAAGAAAGGAGGCAAAGAAATGACACAAGAGATGAACTTAATCTGTCCGCATTGCTTTGCGCCCATTGCTGCACAGCAGGTGGCATGTACCGCCTGTGGGAAAAAGCTAGAAGCGCAAAACCCGCACGGCACGCTGCCTTATGGCGCGCAAATTGCGGAGCAATATGTCATTGGCGCCTTTGTATCGGTCGATGGCGAAGGGGTTGTCTACGAGGCAGTGCATAAGGCAAGCAACCGTAAGGTGCAAATCAAAGAATATCTGCCCATCACCTTATCTGAGGATCGCGCGGCAGATGGCACCATCCATGCAAAGCATGGCAGTGGGGTCATGTTCAAAACCACGCGGATGGATTTTGCGGATTTATATCTTGCGGTGCAGAATATTACCCCTGCGCAGGGGCTACACCGTATTTTGGATGTGGTAGAGGATCACAATACCGTCTATGCGGTGCTTACGCTGCTAGAGGGGGTGCCACTCAGCCAATATCTCAAAGAATTGCCCGAGGGCAAGCTAACCCCAGAGTGCGCTTGTAACCTGCTTGCGCCAGTGGTGGCGGGCTTAGAGGTGCTACACGCTGCGGGGCTAGTGCACCGTGGGATTAGCCCGGAAAACATCATGGTGATGCCCGGGGGCAAAACCTGCTTGACTGGCTATGCCACCATCGGCTTGCGCACCATTGGCACCGCACTGCGCCCACAGATTTATGAAGGCTATTCAGCACCAGAGCAATATGCAACCGCAGAGTTTGAGGGGCGCTATACCGATGTATATTGCCTTGCTGCGGTTTATTATTATCTGGTGACAGGGCAGGCACCTATTTCGGCGGGGCAGCGCCTTGTGGTAGATGCAAACCCCACTGCACGCAGTCTGTGTGCCGCGGTTCCGCGCTATTTTTCTGATGTGCTATCCCATGCATTGCGCATGCGCCCCGCGGAGCGCATGCAAGCCATTGGCGATTTGGCGCGCTGTCTTGCCTCGCCAGAGGCGGCAGTTGAATTGCTGCTTGCCGCCAAGCGTGCCAAGAAAAAGAAGGCGCGGCGCGGCTTAACTGGGGTGGTTGGGATTGCCCTTGTGGCGGTTTCGGTGCTTGTTTGTTTGGTGGCATGGTTTTTGATTTCGTATGGCTTTGGGCAACCCCCAGAAGAGGAGATTGTGCCCGAACCCACTGCGACGATTGCGCCCACACCATCGCCTATTTATGTCGATAAATTTGTGGGGCTGCTCTATTCGCAGTTAATCGAAACCACCGTTTATAACGATAAATACCTGTTCTATGTGGTAGAAGAGCAGTATTCGGATGAGGTCGCGGGTACGGTGCTCAGCCAAAGCCCCGCCGCAGGTGAAATGCTTGGTGATGATGTCACGGTGCAGCTTGTCATCAGCAAAGGTCCTGAGATGGTAACGGTGCCGCAAATCTTTGGCTTTACCCAAGATAGCGCGGCGACAGAGCTTGAAAACGCAGGGCTGACCGCAAGTTTTGTCATGAAGGTAAACGATGGCTCTTATGCTTCGGGGTGCGTCATTAAAACGGCGCCAGAGGCAGGGCAAGAGGTGCAAGCGGGCACCACGATAACCGTTTATATTGCGGCAGACCGCGGGGTATCGGTCATCAGCACCTCAGAATAAACACAAAAAAGGTGCTGTTGCACCGCACTGCGCCCCGTCAAGCAGATAAGTGAAATAATAAAAATTGCTTGCTAGGCAGCAGCCCCACCGTAATGATTTCAAACGCACAGCCCCCGCAATCGGTTCTAATCGGAACGGATTGCGGGGGCTGTGTTTGTTTTTGATTTGTCTGGAACAGGAGCCCCGCAGGGCGGCGTGTTACAGGTTGGTGTAACCCATCAAGTAGGTGTCAACCTCTGCGGCGCAATCATGCCCTTCGCGCAGTGCCCATACCACAAGGCTTTGCCCACGGCGCATATCGCCACAGGTAAATACGTTGTCCTTTGCGGTGGCAAATTTTTCCTCTGCCATGCAACCGCGTGGGGTGGTGGCAAGTGCAAATGCCTCTGGCACATAGCCCTCGCAGCCGACAAAGCCCGCTGCGATAAAGGCAAGCTCGCAATCATAAGTGAAGGTCTGCCCAGTAGGCACCATGCTCATGCGGCCTGTTTCTGGGTCTTTTTTGCTTTCTAGGTAGGCGATCACAGCGCCAGTTAGGTTGCCGTTTTCATCCTTCAAAAATTCCTGCACGGTGGTCTGATATACGCGTGGATCCTTTTGGAACTTGGCAAGGCATTCTACCTGACCGTAATCCACTTTCAGCACCTTAGGCCATTCTGGCCATGGGTTGCTTGGTGCGCGTTCTACGGGGGGCTGTGGCATCATCTCAAGTGCCATCAAATCAGCGCAGCCTTGGCGCAGTGCAGTGCCTTGGCAGTCATTGCCAGTGTCGCCGCCGCCAATGACAAGCACTTTCTTGCCCGCTGCGTCAATTGCGCCAGTGGCGGTGAAATGGCTGTCTAGCAGGTTCTTGGTCACGCTGCTGAGGTATTCCATGGCAAAGTACACGCCCTTGGCATCGCGCCCTGGTGCGGTGATGTCACGCGCCTGTTTTGCGCCACAGCAAAGCACCACGGCATCGTACTGTGCACACAGGGCATCGGCGGTGATATCCACACCAACGTTTACCCCTGTTTCAAATACGACACCTTCCTCTTGCATTAGTTCAACGCGGCGGTCAATCACTTTTTTCTCTAGCTTCATGTTGGGAATGCCGTACATCAGCAGCCCGCCCACACGGTCATCGCGTTCGTATACCGTTACAGCATGCCCGCGTTTGTTCAGGTGTTCTGCCACTGAAAGCCCCGAAGGACCACTGCCTACCACTGCAACGCTTTTGCCGGTGCGGGTTGGGGGTGGGGTTGCTTTCATATAGCCGGCATCATAGCCTGTTTCAATGATGGCATGTTCGTTTTCACGTACCGATATCGCATCGCCAATCAGCCCGCCACAGGTGCATGCGTTCTCGCACAGGGCAGGGCAGACGCGACTGGTGAATTCAGGGAAACGGTTGGTGCTCAGCAAGCGGCGCAGTGCAAGCTCCCACTTGCCCTGGTAGACTAGCTCGTTCCATTCAGGGATTAGATTGTTCAGCGGGCAGCCAGAGGTCATGCCGCCAATATTCAACCCCGCTTGGCAAAAGGGAACACCACAGCTCATGCAGCGTGCGCCCTGTGTTTGTTGTTCCTCTAGCGAAAGAGGAAGATGAAATTCGTTAAAGTGTTCAAGGCGTTCCAGTGCAGGCAATTCCGTACTGGTTTCGCGCCCATAATCCATAAATCCTGTTAGTTTACCCATGATCAGCGCCCTCCTTAATTTCCTTTTTTCTGTGCATAGAATGCTTCCATCTGTGCCTGTTCGTTATCGTGCCCTTTTTCTTCCATCTGGGCAATTAAGCGCAGCATTCTGTCGTAATCATTCGGAAGGACTTTCTTGAATTTGGGTAGGAACTCGCTAAAGTTTTCTGAAATTTCTTTGCCGCGTGGGCTGCCAGTGGCTTCTACGTGCTGTTTGATGAGGGTCTTGAGGGTGGAAACATCGAATTTGTGCTCCACTGGCTCTAGGCGAACGGTTTCTTTGTTTAGGCTCTGGTAGAAGGTCCAGTCCTCATCTAGTACATAAGCGATACCGCCGCTCATGCCCGCTGCAAAGTTTTTGCCAGTTTTGCCGAGGACAACCACCGTGCCGCCTGTCATATATTCGCAGCCATGGTCGCCCACACCCTCTACAACAGCCGTTACACCAGAGTTGCGCACCGCAAAGCGTTCGCCTGCCACACCATTGATAAAGGCTTTGCCGGCGGTTGCGCCGTACAGGGCAACGTTACCAGTGATGATGTTATCCTCTGGCTTAAAGCTAGAGCCAGGCTGTGGAGCAACGATGATTTTACCGCCCGAAAGCCCCTTGCCCATATAGTCATTGCAGTCGCCCGAAAGAGTCAAGGTCAAGCCTTTGGGGATAAAGGCACCAAAGCTCTGCCCGCCTGCGCCTTCGCAGTGTACGGTGAACTGGTCATCCTCAAGGGTGTTGCCATATTTCTTGGTGATTTCACTGCCAAAGATGGTGCCAAGCGAACGGTCAATGTTGGTAACCTTCAAGCTCACGCTCTGTGGTTTTTTGACGTTCAGCTTGAATTTAGGCATCAATACCTTCATATCCACTGTCTTTTCAAGCTCAAAGTCATAGAGGTCTTTGGCATCGAAGTGGATGTTGCTGTTTTCAATCAAGGGGTTCGAGAGAATAGCATCGAGTTTTAGGGTTGCTGCGCGGGTGTCTGCGGTAGCAGGCTTTACCTTGAGTAGGTCGGTACGACCGACAAGCTCATTGATGGTGCGCACCCCAAGCAGTGCCATATATTCGCGCAATTCTTCTGCCACGAATTGCAGATAATTGATGATATATTCTGGTTTGCCCATAAAGTTTTTGCGCAGTTCTGGTGTCTGGGTGCAGATGCCAACAGGGCAGGTGTCAAGGTTGCAGACACGCATCATCACGCAGCCAAGGCACATCAGCAAGGTGGTGCCAAAGCCGAATTCTTCTGCGCCAAGCATGCAGCTAATCGCAAGGTCGCGCCCAGAGAGTAGCTTAGAGTCGCTCTCAATGCGCACGCGGGTGCGCAAGCCGTTCATGATGAGGGTCTGGTGGGTTTCGGCAATGCCAAGCTCCCAAGGTAGACCTGCGTTGTTGATACTGGTGCGTGGTGCAGCACCTGTGCCGCCGTCATAGCCCGATACCAGAATAACCTGTGCGCCACCCTTTGCAACACCTGCTGCAATGGTGCCAACACCCGCTTCGGATACTAACTTTACGTTAATGCGCGCATCGCGGTTGGCATTTTTCAGGTCATAAATCAGCTGTGCCAAATCCTCAATCGAATAGATATCATGGTGTGGTGGGGGCGAGATTAAGCCAACACCAGTGGTGCTGTAACGGGTCTTTGCAACCCATGGGTATACCTTAGGTCCTGGCAGTTGCCCGCCTTCGCCAGGTTTTGCACCCTGTGCCAGTTTAATCTGGATTTCTTCAGCGGATACCAGGTATTTACTGGTAACACCAAAACGTGCCGAGGCAACTTGTTTGATTTTACTGTTCGCTTCGGTGGTATAACGTGCTTCTGGCTCGCCGCCTTCGCCGGTGTTGCTTGCTGCGCCAATGCGGTTAAAGGCAATGGCGATTGCTTCGTGGCTTTCTGCGCTCAGTGCGCCATAGCTCATGGCTGCGCCCTTAAAGCGTTTGACAATCTCGCTCACAGGCTCTACTTCGTCAATCGAAATTGCCTTGCCCGCTGCGTTAAACTCTAGCAAGCTGCGCAGGTGCATGCCGTGCGCGCCCATGTTGTCTACTTTATTCGTAAATTCTTTAAAGGTTGCGTAATCACCCGTAAAGACAGCCTTGCGGAAGAGGTGAATGGTTTCTGGGGTAAAGAGATGTTCCTCCTTGCCAGAGCGGAATTTGTGGTTGCCAGAGCTTTCGAGTTGGCAGCTAATGTCTAGCCCAAGTGGGTCAAGGGCTTCGCGATGCATTGCCTCAATGTCCTCTTCCATCTCTTTGAGCCCAATACCGCCCACACGGCTTACCGTGCCAGTAAAGTATTTGTCAATGACTTCCTTCGCAATACCGACCGCCTCAAAAATCTGGCTGCCTTGGTAGCTCTGGATGGTCGAAATGCCCATCTTAGAGGCGATTTTTACAATGCCGCTGAGCACAGCGTGGTTGTAATCGTTGACCGCCGCATAGAAGTCTTTTTGTAGCAGCCCTGTGCGGATGAGCGCTGCGATGCTCTGCTGTGCAAGGTATGGGTTGACCGCACTTGCGCCATAGCCAAGCAGGGTGGCGAAGTGATGCACTTCACGTGGCTCTGCACTTTCCAAAATCAGCGCAATCGCGGTGGATTTCTTGGTGCGCACGAGATACTGCGACACAGCGGATACTGCCAAAAGGCTTGGGATAGCAACGTGGTATTCATCAATGTCACGGTCAGACAAAATGATAATATTTGCGCCATCTTTATAGGCGCGGTCAACCTCTAGGAATACGCGGTCAATCGCCTTTTCAAGGCTAGTGTTTTTATAGTAGTTGATGGAAACAGTAACCACCTTAAAGCCCTTGACCTTCATGGTTTTGATTTTCAGCAGGTCAGTTTCGGTCAAGATGGGGTTGTTTACCTTGAGCACTTTGCAGTTTTCTGGTTTATCTTCCATCAAATTGCCGTGGGTGCCGATATATACACTGGTCGAGGTGACAATCTTCTCGCGAATTGCATCAAGCGGGGGATTGGTCACCTGTGCAAAGAGCTGTTTGAAATAGCTAAACAGTGGTGGGTGCTTTTCGCTCAATACGGCAAGTGGGATGTCGTTGCCCATTGCGCCAGAGGGCTCTGCGCCAGTCTGTGCCATGGGTAAAATCAGGTTGTTGACCTGTTCATAGCGATAGCCGAATGCCTTTTGCAGGCGCACAAGCTGGTCATCATTATAGGTTTGGATGCTCTGGTTGGGGATTTTCAAATCTTTGAGCGTCACAAGGTTGCTATCTAGCCAGTGACCATAAGGCTCACGTGCTGCGTAGGTTTCTTTTAGCTGCGTATCGTCTACCACTTCGCCTTTTACGGTGTCCACAAGCAGCATTTTGCCAGGGCGCAGGCGGTCTTTGATTAGGATGTTGTCTGGCTCGCACTCTAACACACCAACTTCAGAGGATAAAATCATCCGTCCGTCTTTGGTGATGTAATAGCGGCTTGGGCGCAGACCGTTGCGGTCAAGCACTGCACCCATCATGTCACCATCCGAGAATAGAATTGCCGCAGGGCCATCCCATGGCTCTAGCATGGTGGCATAATATTGGTAGAAATCGCGCTTTTTCTGGCTGATGTTTTTGTTGTTTTCCCATGGTTCTGGAATGGTAATCATGACGGCAAGGGGTAAATCCATCCCGTTCATGACCATGAACTCTAGCGAGTTGTCGAGCATAGCACTGTCAGAACCGGCGGTGTTGACAATGGGCAGTACCTTGTTGATATCATCTTTCATGATTTCACTGGTGACAGTTTCCTCACGCGCTAGCATAAGGTCAGCGTTGCCCTTGATGGTGTTAATCTCACCGTTGTGCAGGATATAGCGGTTGGGGTGCGCACGCATCCAACTAGGGTTGGTGTTGGTCGAGAAACGGCTGTGCACCATGCCGATGGCACTGGTGTAATCTTCATCCTGCAAATCGCAATAGAATTCGCGCAGCTCTGTTACTAGGAACATGCCTTTGTACACGATGGTGCGGCTGGATAGGCTAGAGATATAGGTGCCGTTGTTGCTTTGCTCAAAGACGCGGCGCACGATATAGAGCATGCGGTCAAAGGCAAGGCCTTGCGCAACTTTCGCGGGCTTTTCGATAAAGCACTGCCAGATACTTGGCATGCAGTCCAGTGCCTTTTTGCCAAGTACGTTGGGGCGCACGGGCACCTCGCGCCAACCAAGGAAGGTCAGCCCTTCCTTGCGGGTGATTAGCTCGAACATCTTCATCGCCTGTGCGCGGGTGTGTTTTTCCTGTGGGAAGAAGAACATGCCCACACCATACTCGCGTTCGTCACCAATGCTGAATGCCAGTTCAGCGGTAACTTTCTGGAAGAATTCGTGACTGATTTGTAATAAGATACCAACACCATCGCCTGTTTCCCCGGCGGCATCCTTGCCCGCACGGTGCTCTAGGCGCTCAACGATAGAAAGTGCATCGCTGACCGTCTGGTGTGTTTTGCGCCCTTTGATATCGACCACCGCACCAATGCCACAGGCATCGTGCTCAAATTGTGGGTGATATAGCCCGGCGGGGGCGTTTCGTTCCGTAAAGTTTTCCATACTTACATTCCCATCCTTACATCGCTTTTTTCTAAATTTGCTAGATAAGCTGCCTTCACACAAGGCATAAAATACAAAAAGACGTTTCCTCCAAAGAGTACAATACTTCCTTGGGGGAAAACGTCTTTGTTTCTAAGATATATTATACCCCAATACGCGGTAAATGTGCAAGGGCAAAGCCACCCCAAAAACCCCGAAATTTCGGGCACTTTATCAGTATGATGTGTGTACTATGCTGAATTTTTGTGTTTTTTAGGAAAACGAGTGTACTTTCGAGAGATACACAAGTGAAAGTAATTCTTTTGTAAGATGAAAAACATCTGGTATCAATTGTCCTGAAAAAGAAAAATGCAGGGTAGAGAACGAGGCTCTATCCTGCATTTGAGATGGTATTTAAGTTGCGTTTTCTTCTGTGGGGTCAATGTCGGTTGGTGCTTGCCTTGCTTGCAGCTCTTGTTCTAATGCACGCATGCGTAATTCTAGCAGCGCAATACTCTGGGTTTGTCGCTTGGATTTTTCAGCCAGTTCGCTGATACCTACGCTCAACGAAAGCAGCACAAGCAGCACAAAGGCAAACAGCAGCAAAAAGACAACGTTTGAGGGCATGACCATATCCAGAATATCACGGATGACATAAACAAGATAGGGCACTGCCGCAAATAACAGCAGTGCGCACCCGCAGCCAAGCCAGAGCAGGCTGTATTTCACGCAGAGCACACCGCGTTTTAAAAACCAGATAATCAGTAACAGCAGGCAGATTGCGCCAAGTAAAAAATATTGTTGTGATGTTGCAGACATGGCTTACACCCCCTTTTGTTTGCGTGGCAGTGAAATGAAATCCACAAGCAGCGAAAGGCTGACCTTTACCATAAAATAAGCGCTATGGAAGGCGCGAATGCTCGATACACCGCCAAGGCGCTCTTCCATCACAACAGGCACCTCGCCCACGCGATAGCCACGCAATACCGCGGATAAAATCGCTTCGGGTTCGGGGTAATCTGCGGCATAGTGGTCAGCAAAATAAGCAGTCATCTCGGCATTGGTTGCACGAAAGCCACTGGTGACATCGTAAATGCGTTTGCCACACAGCACTTTGATTAAAATAGATAAAATCACAATCCCAAATCGGCGCATAAAGCTCGTCTGGAAGCCTTCTTTTTCAATAAAGCGGCTGCCCACGCACATGTCAAACTCGCCGCGTGCCACGGGGGCAATCACGGTGTCTAAATAGGCGGGGTTATGCTGCCCATCGCCATCCATCTGCACCGTGATATCATAGCCATGCTCTTTGGCATAACGATAGCCAGTTTGCACCCCGCCACCAATGCCAAGGTTTACCGGCAAAGAGACATAGTTGTAATCATGTGCGCGCAAGATTGCTTCGCTGCCGTCTGTGGAGCAATCGTTGATGATGAGGTAATCAACGGTGGGGCAGGTGGCAATCAGCCGCTCAATCACGCGCACAATATTCTCTTGCTCGTTATAGCAGGGGATTAAGACTAATGTTTTCAAGATAGCCTGCCTTTCTTAAAAGATAAAGGTTTCAATTGCTTGCAGCAGGGTGCTGCGGTTAAAATGTGTTTTGTAGTATGCATGGCTTGCCTCACCCATGGCGGTGCGGGCTGCAAGGGGCATTGCTGCAAGGGCGAGCATATTCTCGGCAAGCGCTTTGGTATCAGAGGCAGCGCTCACCAGTGCGCCCTTGCTTTCACTTGCCACGCGTGCGCCCTCGCCATTGATGGAAACAAGCAATGGTTTGCCCGCTGCCATGCAAGAGGCAAATTTTGCGGGGATGGTCAGCCCGACATCGGCACTGTCAGAAAGCGAAATCAGCAGCGCGTCTGCCTTAGCGGCAAGGGCGGGGATTTCCACCGCTGTTACGCTGCCATAAAATTGTACGCAGTCATCTAAATGTAGCTGCTTTGCCTGCGTTTGTAATGCAGCAAGGCTCATGCCATCGCCAATGAGTTGCAGATGAATGGCGGGTGCGTTTGTCCCTTGCGCTGCTTTTACCATTGCTATGGCATCCAGTACGGTATTTAGGCTTTGCGCGGGCGAAAAATTACCCGCAAATTGGATAAGGAATGGGCGCACAGTATCTTCTGGCATATCTGCAATTGCCGCAGATTGGGCATTGTCTTGGTACTGTGTTTCGGTGGCATTCTTTGTGGTAGGGACTGTGTCTGATACAGTAGCCGCGCATTCATTGCGTGGCACTGCCTTACAATCATAAAAATCCTCACAATATTGTGGGATAACAGCATAGCGTTTTTCGGGTTCTTGACAGCCCTTGGCATTGGTGTTGCCCACCCGCGCACGTAGGCGCTGCGAAAGGCTTTCGCTGACGGTGATTAATCGGTCAGCGCGGCGATAATGCCAATCCGAAACGGCACTGGCAATGCGGCGCAGTGCTTTGTTTTGGATGTTCAGCACCGAGTATAAATTTTCAGGCCAGATATCAAGGACATAGTTTGTCAAAGGTGCTTTGAAGCTCCGCGCTGCCAAAATGGCGGGGAAGCTCATCAGCACAGGGCTGGTGTTATAGCATAGCACGGCATCGTAATCGCCGGGTAATTTGCGCAGGCTGCATGCCGCAGTGAGGGGGAAAGAGATATAGTTCAAAAAAATGCGCAGTGAGGTGTTGCCCTTGCGGCGGATTTCGCGGCAACGGTAAAGATTTGCGCCGTGATAATCTTCAAGCATGGGGCTGCTTGCGGTATAGCCATCAAACCATTCCCCATGGGGATAGTTTGGCATCCCGCACAGGATATCCACCACAATGTCATCTGCCAAAAAGCCATCTACCAAATCATTGATGCGGAAATTTTCCGGCCAAAAATGTTGGGTGACAATCAGTAATCGTTTGGACATAATGCTCCTTTAATATTTGCGCCACACCATTTTATCTACCACACCGGTATAGCTCTGGATGATTTTCACCACTTTGGTGGAAACATCTTCGGTGTAGGTTGGCACAGGAATACCATAATCGCCGTTATCGTTCATGGCAATGGCAGTTTCTACCGCCTGGGCTACCCCATCTCCATGAATGCCCGCAAGGACAAAGCAACCCTTGTCAAGCGCTTCAGGGCGCTCGGTCGAGGTGCGAATGCAAACAGCAGGGAATGGGTGTCCCACACTGGTGAAAAAGCTGCTTTCCTCAGGCAATGTGCCAGAGTCCGATACCACGCAGTAAGCATTCATTTGCAGGTGGTTATAATCGTGGAAGCCAAGTGGCTCGTGCAATTTGACGCGCTCATCTAGTACAAAGCCGCGTTGCTCTAAATATTTTTTGCTGCGCGGGTGGCAGGAATAGAGAATGGGCATGTCATACAGCGCAGCCAGTTTGTTGATGCTAGTAAACAGGCTGATGAAATTAGCCTCGGTGTCAATGTTTTCTTCGCGGTGGGCGGAAAGTAACATGTATTTGCCCTGTTCTAGCCCTAATTTTGTCAGGATATCAGAGCCGCAGATGGCATCGTAATTGGCATGCAACACTTCAGCCATTGGGCTGCCAGTCACATAGGTGCGCTCTTTGGCGGTGCCTTCGCTGTTGAGGTAACGGCGGGCATGCTCAGAATAGCACATGTTCACATCTGCAATGTGGTCTACAATGCGGCGGTTGGTTTCTTCTGGTAGGCATTCATCAAAGCAGCGATTGCCTGCTTCCATGTGGAAGATAGGAATATGCAAGCGTTTTGCGCCAATGGCAGATAGGCAGCTGTTGGTATCGCCCAAGATTAGCAGGGCATCTGGTTTTTGCTCCGCCATCAAGGCATAGCTTTTGGCGATGATGTTACCGATGGTTTCACCAAGGTCTTTGCCCACGGCGCCAAGGTAAAAATCAGGCGCACGCAATCCCAAATCATCAAAAAACACTTGGTTTAGGTTGTAATCATAATTCTGCCCGGTATGGACAATGCTTTGGTCAAAATAGGTGTCGCATTTTTTGATGACCGCCGAAAGACGAATAATCTCAGGGCGGGTGCCGATGATGGTCATGAGTTTTAGTTTTGCCATAATAATCTCCCAATATAAAATGGTGAAAAGGGGGGATAACCTTACGCCTCAGCGCATTTTAATCCGTCGTGTAGCGACACTGCGCTTCTTCACGTTTCACTTTTACTGATTACTTCCAAAAAGATGGTGTCTGGGTGTTCAGGGTCAAAGGGTTCATTCACCCACATAAAGACAACGGCATCCGTTTCGCCCGTGTTCTGGATGCTATGCGTATAGCCAGTGGGAATATCAATCACCTCTAGCTTGGTGCTATCGGTCACATATTCAATCACCTTATCGGTGCCCACCTTGCGCAGGCGGGTGGTGCATTGCCCTGCAACCACCAGATATTTTTCGTTTTTGCTGTTGTGCCAGTGGTTACCCTTGGTGATGCCGGGGTGGATGGTATTCACGCTACACTGTCCGCGTTCTGGGCTGCGCAAAATCTCGGTAAAGCTGCCGCGGTTATCGCAGTGCATGGTCAGCGGATAGCTAAAATTATCCTCGGGCAGATACGAAAGGTAGGTGCTGTATAGCTTTTTCTCAAGGGAGTATTCTGCTAGATAAGGCACAGCAAGCGTTTTGCGCGCCTCTGCAAAGCCAGTAATCATCTCTGCAAGCTCCCCAAGGCTAGTCACATGCACAGGGTGAATGCGGCAAATGGGGTGCATGCTCTTATCCATCATGATTTTGCTTGGTTCATTCATTGCTTCTAAAATGCAAGCGACAACATCATCGATATAGACAAGGGGCAGGGTAT
>JAWXUQ010000014.1:0-47068 GCA_044426225.1 Faecalibacterium sp.
GCCTTCTGTTTTTATATTTTATTTTTACACTTTTGCGTTATTAAATGCCGCGAATGCTTTATATGCCATGTAAATGTCAATTTTATGGGTTAACTCAAATGGTGCATGCATCGATAGCACAGGCACACCAATATCAAGAGTATCGATTCCCTGTTTTGCAACAAACTTTGCAATCGTGCCGCCACCGCCAAGGTCAATGCGCCCCATTTCACCGATTTGCCATGCAATGTTTTCCGCATCACACAAGCCTGCTACATAAGCAACAAGCTCTGCACTTGCATCGCTTGCGCCGCCCTTTCCCCCAGAACCGGTATATTTTGCAAGGGCAACACCACGACCAGCATAGTTGCCATTTTGTGCCTCAAACGCACTATCAAAGGTTGGGTCATACGCTGCGGTAACATCAGCCGAAAGGCATTTGCTGTTACGGCAAGCACGAATGTAATCCGCGTTATGTACCTTACAAAGCTGTTGCAGATAATGGAACACATACATGCTCTGCATACCAGTCACACCATCGCTACCAACTTCTTCTTTATCGGTCATAACATAAACAGTGGTAAAAGCAGGGTTTTTAGTTTCAATTTCAGCAATCAGTGCGGGATATGCTTCTACACGGTCATCTTGCCCATAAGCGCCAACCAAACCACGGTCAAAACCGACGTCACGTGCTTTGCCAGCGGGCACGATTTCAATTTCTGCACGTAAGAAGTCTTTTTCTACAATGCCATATTTTTCATTAAGGAGCATCATTGTTTTTAGTTTTACACTATCTTTCAAGCCGTCTTCTACCACAGCAGTGCTGCCGATAATGACATTTAGTTCTTCGCCACGGATCCCATCGCACAAAGTGCGCTGATTTTGTTCGCGCCCTAAGTGTGGTAGCAAATCAGTGATGCAGAATACTGGATCTCCTGGTTCCTCACCAATCGAAACACTTACTACTTCACCGTTTGCCTTGCAGAACACACCATGGATTGCAAGTGGGGTTGCAACCCACTGATATTTGCGAACACCGCCATAATAATGGGTTTGCAGTAAGCTGAGATGTGCTTTTTCATAAAGTGGATTTGGCTTTAAATCAAGACGTGGTACATCACCATGTGAAATGTTTAGGCGGAAGCCTTCTTCCATGCTTTTGCTGCCAATGGTGGAAGCAACAATGCTCTTATCGCGATTAACGAAATAAATTTTATCGCCGGCACTGTATACTTTGCGGTCATCATATCCTTCGTATCCGGCAGCAAGCAACTGGCGCTCTGCTTCGTTGGTCGCTTCACGTTCCGTTTTGCCTGCATCCAAAAATGCTTTATAGCCTTCACAGAAGGCTTGCGCTTCTTTTAGCACGGATTCATTTTTATCCGCTGGATACTCTGGTTTGTAAAACAACTCTTTTGCGAGTGCTTCGTTTTTCGATAATTCTTTCATGTTATACTACCTTTTCTGAGCCATACAGCTCGTTGTATTTTTCATAGCACGCTGCTATTTTAAAGACGTAATTTTTCATTTGAGTATACGGAAATACGTCTAATGTCAATCCGTTTTGGGAATATTTTTCTTGCGAGAGTAAATCATCCACTGTGCCCCACCCGCTATGATATGCAGCCGCTGCTGTGGCAACATCATTTTCATAGCGTGCTAAACACCTACTGATATAATAAACACCAAAACGGATGTTTACTTCGGGGTCATACATATCCTCAAATATAAGGTCTTCGTCTACGGCAATTTTGCTTTTTATCCAATCAAACGTATCGGAAGTAATTTGCATCAACCCTCTTGCATCGACATTACTTTGCGCGGTTTCATCAAATCCACTTTCTGTACGGATAAAAGCATATACAAGCAATGGATCTACTTCGTATTCCTCTGCCCAGTATTCTACTAATTCAGTATACTCTTGCGGATAAGATAAATCAATTGCTTTTTGATAGACTTTAGACCCCAGTGCAACCACGCCAACGAGTGCGAAAAATACAATCACCCATGCAACAGGCGATTGTTTGCAAGCAGAAGATGATTTCGTTCTCTTTTTTTTACCATTAAAGTGGTGCTTTCGTAGCATCCGCATCCCTCCATAGGTTTATTATCGTATTCTCTATTTGTTGCACTAAAGCAGCTGTGTCTCCATCATTTTCTATGATATAATCTGCACGAGCACACAGCAACTCTTCTGGTATTTGTGCGTTTAATCTACGCTGCGCCATTTTTTGTGTAATCCCATCACGTGCCACAATGCGGGCAACACTTACATCAAAGGGCGCTGTCACCACCACAAATCTGTCACATTCTGCTTCACATGGAGTTCCCAAAATAACGGCACCGTCTATCGCAAATATTTTCGCACCGCACTTGTGTGCTGCTTCTTTTGCTGCGCAAATACGGCGAATAATTTCAGGGTGGGTAATCTTCGTGAGCAATTCGGTACCTTCTGGCGTCGAAAAAGCTCTATCAGCAAGTAATCTTCTGTCAAGCACTCCATCTTTACAGATATTCTCTCCGAAAACAACTTGTAACTTCGGCAAACAATCGGAGCCAGCTGCTAATACATCTCGAGCAACTTGGTCTGCATCTACCACTGGAATGCCAGCCTTAGTAAATTGCGTTGTTACGGTTGATTTTCCCACGCCAGAACGCCCTGTAATTGCAATTGTTATCATAATTGAACCACCCGAAAATTTGCTGCACGCACAAGTCGATTATAGACAGCCATCGAAACACCATCTTTTTGGGGACAACGCGCATACACTGTATGGTATTTCCCCTCATCTAATGCGCGTAGCGCACGAAACAAATGCTTTGCTTGGTCAGCGCCATCCTTTTCTTTACCATAGACAACACAGGGCACATCCAGAATGGCTTCTTCGCCTGTAAAACACAAGCAAGCCATTTTTTCTTCCGCATGTTCTGCGATATAGGCGGCAAATGCAGCAAAATTACCTTCTAAAATAGTAACATCTGCACTTGGGGCATAATGTTTGTATTTCATGCCTGGACTACATGCTTCTTCCCCTTCTTGCAATGCCTCTAAAATCGCACCAGAAACAGCGATTGGTTCCCCTAGTGCTACTTCTAGCTGTTCAAGTGTTACATAACCAGGGCGCAATAACATGGGCTGTGTGCCAATCAAAGAAATGACCGTAGACTCTACCCCCACTTGGCAATCGCCGCCCTCTAACACAAGCGGCAAGCGACCTTCCATATCTGCAAGTACATCTTGCGCGGTCGTGGGGCTTGGGCTGCCCGAAAGGTTTGCTGAAGGCGCAGCAAAAGCGCAACCGCTCTGCGCGATAATCGCCTGTGCTACGGGATGGTTTGGCATGCGCACTCCAACTGAATCAAGCCCTGCACAGCAGCCCTCCGCAACCTGAGTACCACGTGGTAAAATCATGGTCAGCGGACCCGGCCAAAAGGCATGTGCCAATAGCTCTGCCTGCTCAGGAATTTCACGCACAATGCCATCCAAGCCATCTAAACCAGAAACATGCACAATCAAAGGGTTATCTTGTGGGCGCCCCTTAGCAACAAAAATTTTTGCAACGGCATCTTGATTACGCGCATCTGCAGCAATACCATATACTGTTTCAGTTGGTAGTGCAAACACCTGTCCTTGTTGTAACAGCTTTGCAGCAAACGCAATGCCCTCAGCATCCGCCTGACGATAAATAGTCTGCATTTTAATACCCACCTTGCTGTTTTAACTTTTCTGTTTGTTCTTGTGCACTCAAGACATCGATTACATCATCAAGTGTACCCGCTAGAATGCCTTCTAAATTATGCAATGTCAGCCCTGCTCGGTGGTCTGTCATGCGATCTTGCGGAAAATTATAGGTGCGGATTTTTTCACTGCGATCACCACTGCCAACCTGCCCTTGGCGCTCTGCATTAATACTATCTTGCTGCTCTTGTTCCTTGGCTGCAAGCAACCGACTACGTAGCACTTCTAATGCCTTATCTTTATTTTGAAACTGACTGCGTTCGTTTTGACATTCTACGACGGTACCAGTGGGAATATGCGTTACACGAATTGCGCTTGACGTTTTATTGATATGCTGCCCACCCGCACCAGACGCACGGAACGTATCGATACGCAAATCGTTCATATCTAGCTCAAAGTCCACTGCCTCTGCCTGTGGCATAACAGCAACCGTTGCCGTAGAAGTGTGTACGCGCCCCTGTGTTTCTGTTTCGGGCACGCGCTGCACACGGTGGACACCACTCTCGTACTTTAAGCGATGATAAGCGCCAACACCATCCACTGAAAAAACAATTTCTTTTAATCCACCAAGTTCGGTTTCATTTTGACTTAAAATTGTTATTTCCCAATTTTTACGTTGCGCATACATGCTATACATCCGATAAAGGCTATGCGCAAATAAAGCAGCTTCCCCACCACCTGCGCCACCACGGATTTCCACAATAACACTTTTATCGTCATTGGCATCTTTTGGTAATAATAAAATTTTCAAATTATTTTCACAGGCTACCACCGCTTGACGTTTTTCGCTGATTTCGTCCTGTATCATAGCTTTAAAGTCTGCGTCTAGCTCTTCTCCACGAAGCAAGTCCATCGCTTGCGAAAGGTGTTCTTGTTCAGTTAAATAGGTGCGGTACGCATCCACAAGTGGGTTTAACTCGCGATATTCTTTCATTAAGTCCCGAAACAGCGTAGGATTTTCTGCTATTTGGGGCTGTGCCATTCGGATTTCAATTTCCTCAAACCGATGACAAATACTTTGCACTTGTTCAAACATTTCGTTTTCTCCTATTGTAAAAAAATTACTTACAATCTAGAAAACGCTACTGTTCTTTTAATCGAATTACCTTTTTAATGTTTTTTTCTATTTTGGTGCGGGGTAACATTACTTCGCGCCCACAACCAGTGCAACGGATTTTGAAATCCATCCCAACACGCAAGATATCAAACGTGTTTGCGCCACAAGGATGCGGCTTTTTCGTTTGAATTTTATCCCCAACTTGAATATCCATCGGTTACCCCCTTTCTGCCATTCATGATGGCGACAATAATATCAGTATACTCTATTATAAACTATTTTACGCAAAAAGGAAATATCCATTTGTGGCATTGCATACGCTTTAAGGAGAAAAAGTATATGCAATGCTACAAATGGGAACACAAAGGAAATGAGGAAGCTAACAATGCAAGAATTTTGTACCGAAACTGCCTACCAAAACGCAAATACACTAACGAAATCAGAATTACAACGCGCTATGATGAACAAAGAAATTTTACAAAGCACAGCACTTGCGTTTGACACGGATCGTCAACTACGATTTACACTCAACGGCATTTCAGCCATTATGCCGTTCGATGAATGTGCCGACGGCGCTTGCGATGGCAATGTACGAGACATCGCTGTTTTAACTCGTGTCGGGCGCGCAACTTGTTTTGTGATACAGGATATCTGTACAGATTATAAAACAGGCACAGAAACTTTTGTATTATCCCGTACCGAGGCGCAAAGTATATGCAAAACAGAATATCTCGACAAATTAAATGCCGGTGATATTCTCCCCTGCACTGTGACCCATATTGAAGCCTTTGGTGCTTTTTGTGATATAGGCTGCGGAATTAGCGCACTGCTCCCTATCGATTGCATGTCAGTCAGTCGCATTTCCAGTCCATACGATAGATTGAATATCGGACAAGAAATTTTTTGTATCGTTAAAAGCCGTGATCCACAAGGTCGATTTGTTCTTTCCATGCGTGAATTACTTGGTACCTGGGCAGAAAACGCCGAAAAATTTTGCGTTGGTGAAACAGTTGTCGGCATTGTGCGTAGTGTCGAAAGCTACGGCACTTTTATTGAACTAGCCCCAAACCTAGCAGGTTTGGCAGAGTCTAGCGCCGAACTACATGCGGGGCAATCCGTTAGTGTTTATATTAAAAATATTTTATCCGATAAAATGAAAATTAAACTGGTTATTGTAAACAAACACCTCGGACAAGGAATTCGGTTTGACTTGCAATATTTTTTGATGCAAGGACATCTAGACCGCTGGGTGTACTCTACTAGTGATTGTCGCAAACAAATTACAACTGATTTTTCTTGTGCGCAAGCTCTTGTAAGATAAGCAAGAAACGATTATAATAGTAAGTAAGAAAAGGAAGTGATGAATGATGGCAAACAATGCCTTTACCGCAGGTGTAAAACCAGGCGGGTTAACAAGCAACACCGAGATCAGATTATTGCTCTGTTACTTAATTCAGAATGTAGCGGGACTTACCCTTGCTGAAATTGAAACTGCCCTCGTAGAAGAAGAACTGGTGAATTTTTTTGAAGTAGCTTCTGCGATGGATGATATCTTACAGCAAGAACTCGCCCATAAAGATGCAGAAGCCTATTATATAACAGAGAAAGGCGCAAAAGTTGCTGCCGCCCTTGCCTATGATTTACCCCGTTCCGTGCGGGAAGCGGCCATTGCGGCGGCAATTCGAAAACAAACCTGGAATAAAAAATCAGCAGAATATCATGCTGAAATCAAGGAACTTCCCGATGGGCAATTTCTCGTCACCTGCACCATTACTAGTATCAGTACAGAGGCATTTTGCCTAACCTTAACCATGCCTGATAGCTTAACTGCGCAACATATCCATGATCAATTCATCTTGCAAGGCAGCGAGATTTATGCCTTGCTACTCAATAAATTAACAGAACTACCCGCTCAATCTTAAAGCGTTACAAACAAAAAAAGTTTTTACGAATGTTTTGCATCATCTTTTGTCTACACAAAAGGAGAACAACAAGCATTTTCCGTAAAAACTCTTTTTTATTTTACCAAACGAAGCAATTATTTGTTCTTATACATCTCAGCATAATAATTCTGATAATCACCACTTGTGATGTGTTTCATCCATTCTTCGTGCTCTAAATACCAATCAATTGTCAGCACAATACCCTTTTCAAACGGTGTTTCTGGATACCAACCAAGGTCATCTTTAATTTTGGTGGGGTCGATACCATAACGACGGTCATGCCCAAGGCGGTCTTCTACATGACGGATAAGCTCTTCGCTAATCCCTTCATCTTGCAAACGGTCGTGCAGCTGCGCAATGATTGTTTTTACAATGAAAATATTAGGGCGCTCATTATGACCACCTACGTTGTACACTTCACCTAATTTGCCACCATTTGCAACCATATCGATAGCTTTACAATGGTCTGCAACATACAACCAATCTCGAATTTGCATCCCATCGCCATACACTGGCAAGTTTTTATGCTGTTTTACGTTATTAATCATCAGTGGAATGAGTTTTTCAGGGAACTGATAAGGACCATAGTTATTAGAACAGCGCGTGATGTTGGTTGGCATACCATAGGTATCATGGAACGCAGCAACAAACATATCGGCACTTGCTTTAGAAGAAGAATAAGGGCTGTGTGGGTCAAGTGGAGTAGTTTCCATAAAGAAACCAGTCGCACCGAGGGTGCCATACACTTCATCAGTAGAAACCTGCAAGAATTTTTTACCGTCTACCCACTTACCATCTGCATACCAAGCCTCTTTGGCACGTTGCAATAGGTTTACAGTCCCCATTACATTGGTTTGCACGAAGATTTCAGGGTTGGTAATACTGCGATCAACATGGCTTTCAGCTGCAAAGTTGATGACATAATCAAAATCATATTTTGCAAACAAACCACCGACTAATTCTTTATCGCAAATATCGCCTTGCACAAATATATGGCGAGGATCACCTTCACAACCTTTTAGATTTTCAAGGTTGCCTGCATAGGTCAATTTATCTAGGTTTACAAGGAGAATATCCTCGTATTTTTCTAACATATAATAGACAAAGTTTGCGCCAATAAATCCAGCGCAACCTGTAATGAGATACGTTTTTTTCATCTTAACTCCTTCAATTTCAACTTAATTTTTCATTCCGTTTTCGCCATCCCAATGTGTGAAAAAGACGGCTAATGCATCCTTCCAATCGCGCACCTGATTGCCGACAGTGCAACGCAACATACGATTGTCAAGTGCGCTCCATGCAGGGCGGTCTGCCGAAGTTGGATTTTTCGCTTTATATTCTGTACTCGTACAAGGTGCAACACTTGCTTGCACACCACTCAATCGAATGATTTCACTGGCGAAATCGTACCAAGAACAAATTCCCTCACCTGTACAGTGATATAACCCGTATTCATGCGTAATACAAAGTTGCAAAATAGAATGCGCCAGATCCACTGCATTGGTCGGATTACCACATTGGTCACTCACAACTTCTAACTTACCAAATTTTTTGCCGGCATTTACAATAGTTTTCACAAAATTTTTACCATAGTAGCTGTATAACCATGCCGTGCGAATGATAAAGTGACGATGACAGAAGCGCGCCACATATTCCTCACCCATTAACTTGGTAGAGCCGTAAGCACTAATTGGGTTGACGCGCGTAGCTTCATCCTGTGGAATACCGCCATTTGCTGCCCCGCTAAACACATAATCGGTAGAAACATGCACTAAGCGCGCACCCATTTTTTCTGCCGCTTGCGCAAGATTTCGAGGCCCGATGGCATTCGCTTTATACGCTGCATCATGGTTGCTCTCACAGCCGTCTACATTGGTGTATGCTGCACAGTTGATAATCACATCTGGGCGATGACGGCGCACATATTCATCAACGGCATCATAATCCGAGATATCCAAATCTGGCAAATCAACACAATACACAGTTGCATGGCGCAATTTTGCAGGGATGTCCCCTATTTCACTTTTTCCAGCATGTAACTGTTTTTGCAATTCTGTTCCCAATTGCCCATTACACCCAGTAATGATGATCTTCATCGCGCCACCTCATTCTCTCAATATTTTAATTTATCGTCTGCAACATTTTTCAAATGCTCACCATAAGGTGATTTGCCATAACGTGCAGCGGATTCTAATAGTTTTTCTTTGCTAATCCATCCGTATTTATAACCAATTTCTTCTGGGGCACTAATCTTAATCCCTTGGCGTTTCTCTACCATGCGCACAAAATCAGCTGCATCCACCAAGCTGTCCATTGTACCTGTATCAAGCCATGCATAACCGCGACCAAGCAATTGTACATCTAGCTCGCCTTGATGTAAATACATCTCGTTAAGAGTTGTGATTTCTAGCTCTCCGCGGGCAGAAGGTTTTACTGCTTTTGCCATTTTCACAACATCCTTGTTATAGAAATACAAGCCAGTAATCGCATAATTACTCTTAGGCTGTGCTGGTTTCTCTTCTACGGAAAGCACTTTACCATCTTTATCAAACTCTACTACACCAAAACGCTCTGGGTCAGATACATAATACCCAAACACCGAACAACGATTATTTTGCTCTGCGTTAATGACCGCGTTTTTCAATGTTTTCGAGAACCCATTCCCGTAAAAAATATTGTCGCCTAATACCATTGCGCAGCAATCATCACCAATGAACTCTTCACCAATGATAAAAGCTTGTGCCAAGCCATCTGGAGAAGGCTGCACTTTGTACTGCAAGCGAATACCATATTGGTTGCCATCCCCTAATAAATTTTCGAAGCGGGGTAAATCCTCTGGGGTGGAAATGATTAAAATATCCTGAATACCTGCCAACATAAGGGTGGAAAGAGGATAATAAATCATGGGTTTATCATAGACGGGCAGCAACTGCTTGCTTGTTACCATCGTCAGTGGATAAAGACGCGTTCCTGCGCCACCTGCTAGAATAATGCCTTTCATAATGTGCACTCCTTTTTTATGGTTTATAAAAGTTGTGCAGCTTAATTCAAAGCGGAGCTGCTCCGCTGTAAACAAAGTTACGCTGATAAGAATTTCATCTTATAGCTTGAAACCCCACTTTTTAAAATAACGCACCATGCTTTTGATTTGTAAGGTAAAGTGGGATAAGTTGCTATGCGGCGCCCGATGCCACGCATGCACCGCTTGGAACTGCGGCAATAGCATGACTGCACCATATAGCATTGCCTTTTGGGTGAGGTCTGCATCCTCTACATACATAAAATAACCTTCATCAAACCCACCCATTTTACAAAAGCTCTGGGTTTGCAGCATACTAAAACTGCCGGTGCAAAATGCAATTTCCACTGGTTTTGTTCTATCTTCATTTTGCATTACATAACGGTCATGGTATCGTTTCAAAAACTTAAGCTGTGGCAACTGGCGATAAATGAGCGCCCGCACAGTGCAACGGCGCAGTGGTAGAATTTGCTCTTGCCCATCAGGAAAGGTTAACGTAGGACGCGCCATTACGAGCTTCGTTACCGCAGTATGATTTATCTGCGTAGCATACGCGGCCATCTCGCTTAGCACATCATCTTTTACTAGAACATCTGGGTTTAGTACAAAATGGTACTCGCTATCTAGCGTTGGTATCACTAGATTATGTCCACCACCGAAGCCGAGATTTTTTTTGCTGCAAATCAATTTTACAGTTTGATTTTCTGACACAGGCAAAGCCCCTGCTGCGATTGCTTGTTCCATCGCAGCACCACTACCATCCGGGCTAGCATTGTCTACCAAATATAAGGTAAGTGCTGCTTTTTTTGTATATTGCAAAACAGAAGCCGCTGCTGCGAACGCCTCCTCGTATCCATTATAAATTACAATGCATGCACTGATTTTTTGCATTTAATATCCTACTTTCTATTGTTATCTTCTATTTTACTATTTTTACGCAATAAAAGCAATAAAAAAACCAAAAACACATCTAGAAAATCCTTTGTTTTTATCAATATATTATATCGAATATTTATCTTTGTTTTCGTTTGTTCGAAAACCACATAACAACTTGTACACCTATTGTGTTTACACACCGTAGCAATGCAAAAAACAAGCCGACAAACGCTTGTATTCGTTTGCCGACTTGTCCTTTTTAATTTTTATAAAGTTATAAGTGCTTAGCCTTGCTGTTCCTGTGCGGCGCGTTTTGCTTCTAGTGCGGCAATTGCATCTTTCCGGCTTAGGTTGATACGACCTTGTTGGTCAATTTCCATTACCTTAACAATAATTGCATCCCCCACAGCAACCACATCTTCTACACGCTCAACGCGGCTTGCGTCAAGTTTCGAGATATGCACCAAGCCTTCTTTCCCTGGAGCAATTTCAACAAACGCACCAAAGTTCATCAGGCGAGTAACCTTACCTTTATAGATAGCCCCTACTTCTGGGTCTTCTACAATGGTACGAATTGCAAAAATTGCGCGTTGTGCATCTTCTTGATCGGTTGCAGAAACAAACACATGACCATCTTCTTGCACGTCCATCTTGCAGTTATATGTTGCACAAAGTTCTTGAATAACCTTACCGCCTTTGCCGATAACATCTTTAATTTTATCGACAGGGATTTGCAGACTGAACATCTTAGGTGCATAGCGGCTAAGTTCTTTGCGTGGCTCTGCAATGGCTGGTTTGATGATTTCATCTAGAATGAACAAGCGACCTTTGCGGCATTTTTCAAACGCTTCTTCGATAATTTCCATAGTCAGGCCGTCTACTTTAATATCCATCTGGATAGCAGTAATACCATTGCGAGTACCGCCTACTTTAAAGTCCATATCGCCGTGGAAGTCTTCTACGCCTTGAATATCAAGCATAGTCATCCAACGGTCACCTTCGGTGATTAGACCACAAGAAATACCTGCAACAGGTGCCTTGATGGGCACACCCGCATCCATCAGTGCAAGAGTAGAAGCACAGATAGCCGCCTGAGATGTAGAACCATTCGAGCTTAAGATTTCAGATACACAACGAATGGTATACGGGAAATCTT
Source organism: Faecalibacterium sp. (assembly GCA_044426225.1). Classification (GTDB taxonomy): domain Bacteria; phylum Bacillota; class Clostridia; order Oscillospirales; family Ruminococcaceae; genus Faecalibacterium. The sequence continues at coordinate 11,770 of JAWXUQ010000014.1, forward strand.
TTAGGCTTGGTAGCATTGGTAGCAATGCACGTTCAGCCAATGCGCCATGACCAATTTCACGGCGACCTGGGCTACGTGGGGCACGCGCTTCACCAACAGAATATGGGGGGAAGTTATAGTGATGCATGTAGCGCTTAGTATCTTCATCGCTCAAATCATCAATCAGCTGATTTTCTTTGGTTCCACCTAAAGTACAAATGGTAAGCGACTGGGTTTGTCCACGGGTGAACATACCAGAACCATGGGTACGAGGAAGTAAGCTAACCTGTGCATTAAGAGGACGCATTTCATTAATACCACGACCATCCACACGTTTGCCTTCATCTAGAAGCCAACGGCGCACAACATATTTCTGCATTTTATAAGAGATAAGTTCTAAAGTTGCGCCATCTGCATCTGGATACTGCGCAGCAATGCGGTCCATCACAGGTGCGAGTGCCGCATCTCGCACATTTTTGTCATCGGTATACATTGCAGCTTGGAAATCTGCAAGATATTCTTCTTTGATGGCATGATACATCCCCATGTCAAGCCCCATTGGGGTGAATTGCACTTTTGGCTTACCACGTTCTGCCACGATATCATTAATAAAGGTAATAATATGCTGAATTTCTTGGTGCGCGACCTTAATCGCTTCTAGCATAGTGCCTTCATCCACTTCATTTGCGCCTGCTTCAATCATTACGATTTTCTCTGCAGATGCTGCAACAACAAGAGATAGGTCACTTACTTCACGCTCTGCAAATGTTGGATTTAAAATGATTTTATCATCAATTAAGCCGACTTGAACACCACCAATTGGACCATCCCATGGAATTTCAGAAACAGCAACCACAAGGGAAGCGCCAATCATGCCCGCAATTTCGGGGCTGCAATCTTTATCAAGACTCATAACAGTCATAGTAATGCAAACATCGTTGCGCATTTCTTTGGGGAACAAAGGGCGCATTGGGCGGTCAACCACACGAGAAGTTAAAATCGCATGTTCGCCTGGGCGCGCTTCGCGGCGCATAAAGCTACCTGGGATTTTACCGTTCGCATACATTTTTTCTTCGTATTCAATGCTCAAAGGGAAGAAATCAACCCCTTCACGTGGTTTCGGACTCATGGTAACATTGCACATTACAACTGTTTCGCCATAGCGAATCATTGCACCAGCGCTAGAAAGACCACACATTTTACCCATTTCTACGATAAAAGGGCGACCTGCTAAGGTTGTTTCATACACCTTAAAATTTTCAAACGTTTCTTTGCGGGAACCAAATTCAATTGCCATCATTCTTTCTCCTATATTTATTATTACAGGGTTTTGCGCAGTATTGCACTGCCCTATCCCCCAAATGAACCTAAACTTTACGTTTCTCTATTCAGTCTATAATACCGCAAATACTATACTGATGTAAAGAGAAATAGTGCAATTTTCATGCTACCAAGAAGTACAAAATACAAGGTCTTTTTTGTGAAAATAGCCAACAAAAACAAAAAAGCGGCTACTTTTCTAATGTTTCCACTAGAAAAGCAGCCGCTTTTAAAAGATTATTTACGTAGGCCTAGGGTTTTAATGAGTGCACGGTAACGAGTAACATCTTTCTTCTGAAGATATTTCAGAAGGTTACGGCGCTGACCAACCATTTTAAGCAAACCACGGTTGCTGTGATGATCGTTAGGGTTTGCCTTCAGATGCTCATTTAGCTCATTGATGTGCGTAGTGAGCAGTGCAACCTGAACCTCAGGAGAACCTGTGTCTTTTTCATTAAGGGCTACTTTAGCCATAACTAATTTCTTGTCCATTTTAAATACCTCTTTTAAATAATAATCCAATCCCACAGCAAAAGGAAACGGTTCTCCCCACGGTGGGGCATACTCCTTAAACCGTGACACGGTACAAATAATTATAACACAATCAAAACCACTTTTCAATGGATTTGTCATTTATTTTTCATTATTTTTTACTGTTTCCTCTGCTTGCTCTTGTTTTCCCAATTCCTGCAGGGCAATATACTGCGTTAACGCAGTAATCTGCTGTTCCAGCTTAGAAAGTTTTACGGTTGCAAAAAACTGGTAGAAAATCAACAAGCAAAGCACAATTAAAAACAGTAAGTTTGCAGGCGATTCAATTTCTAAAAGTTGTGCACCACGTATCATTATCTGTGGGAAAATACTCAAGACAACAAAAACACCACTAAAGATACTCCAAAACACTGCACTTTCAATGTTGAGGTGGCGGCGAGAAATTTGACGCAAGAAGTAAATTAGTGTGCAAGCTGCACCAATAAACAAGAAAATTTGATAACTAACAATCATGCTAAAACCTCCCCGCCCTTATTTTCTTTTGTGGAAATATTAATTTTTCCGCGGAATGGCTGCACCAAGATAATAGAAACACCCATGCGCAACATATACGCGATACTACGGGTGAAATCCAGGTAACTTTCCCCCGCAATGCGCTCGTCCATCTCTACCTGCACCTCTGCAACCTTTGCCCCCTGCTTTATTAGATAGCTCAAGGTATCTGGTTCTGGTGCACGGTTTACATGGCGCGCGTACTGATGAATCATCGCTTTATTATATACGCGCATTCCACTTGTTGGGTCGGTCAATTTTTTACCAGTGGTCAAACGAATGGCAAAGGAAATCAAAAAACTACCGAGCATGCGCAAACTAATTGGCTTGGGTACAGTTACAAAGCGGCTGCCGACTGCAATGTGATATCCTTCTGATAGCTTGTCAATCAGTGGTGCAATATATTCCGCACGATGTTGTCCATCTGCATCAAACTGTATCGCTGCATCATATTCATTGCGGCGCGCATAACGCATCCCTGCCTGAAACGCTCCGGCAAGACCAAGATTAATAGGCAAATCTAACAGTCGATAGCCTTTTTCACGGCAAATAGCAGGTGTTTCATCACGGCTGCCATCATTCACGATGATATAATCATATTGTGGATATTGCGCAATCAATTGGTCGACCACACGCACAATATTTTCTGCTTCGTTATAAGCAGGGATAATCACCAATGTTTTCATTTTGCTTCTCCCTAATTTTCTGGCAAAGCAAGCAGCTGTTTTGCAACTTGTTCCCATGTATAACAATCCGTCAATACTCGATATGTTTTATCCGCTGCTTGGACGCGCCATACTTCATCGCACAGCACCTTTTCACAAGCCGACACCACTGCGCCAGGTGACATATCTGACATTAATATACCATGCATTTCATCTTTTAACAACTGTGGGCTACCACCCGTCGCTGTTGTCGCAATCGGGCAATGCAATGCCGCCGCTTCTAGCACGGTACAAGCAAAACCTTCACTGCGTGTAGGCAAGCAAAATAAATCACTTTGTGCAAAAAGAGCAAGTGTTCTTGCATAGCTTTGCTTGCCAGCAAGGTAAAGTCCTTTTACTTGCGCCATTTGCAACGTGTCAAACAATGCCCCCTCTCCTGCCAAAATCATAACCGCATCAGGTTGTGATTTCTGGAGTTCAGGCAGCGCAGAAGCCAGTGCAAGCACCCCTTTTTCTGGAATTAATCGACCAACAAATGCTATGATTTTCGATTCTTTTGCAAGATTATATTCTGCGCGCCAATCAAATACCTCTGCACTTGCAATCTCCTGCACCTCCTGTGGGTCAATTGCATTGGAAAGGATTGCTTGTGTCTGAACACCAAACGTTTTCATCCACGCACATGCCGCACCAGATACGCCATAGATATCTGGGCATTTCCATGCCACAAATCGTGCTGCACATTGCTCATATATTTTCCCACACAGTGCAACGAACTGATTACCAGTCATCAAATAAGCCGATCCGTGGTTTATCGCAATCGCTTTGATACCGCGCCGTTTTACTTGGGCAGCAGCATAAAGGCTCAGCGGATAAAAGTAGGTGTTTATCACACAAAAATCAACTTTTTTCGACCAAACTTCTTTGGTCAATTCGGAAAAGGCTTTGCCTAACTTTATAATAGGAAATCGCCCACCCATCCACAAAACCGATGGCAGACGAAAGATTTCTATTCCGTCCAAATCGATTTCATGCGATGGCAAACCTGGCAACGCGCTTGTTACTACAACGGCTTCGTTGCCCGCCGCAATGACACGTTTCGCCAAATTATATGTATATCGCTCTACTCCGCCCGCAGTTGGGAGATATTGTGCTGCGAAAAATAAAAACGTTTTTGACATTTCACTTACGCTCCTTTCTTCGGCAATCACTATTGCTATATGTTACACACCTTGGTCATATTCAGCGAAATAATCCAAAGTCACTTCTGCTGCGTTTTGGATACAAGCCTTCAGCTCATCCAAAGAATCAAACTTTTTGCTTTCGCAAAGATATTGGTGAAATTCCAAAACTGGTGCTGTGCCATATAAATCACCCGTGAAATTGGGGATAAATGTTTCACAAGTAATGTTTGCTTGGTCTTTATTCACCGTAGGGCGTGTGCCCAAGCCCGTCGCACTCGGATACCACGTACCATTAATTTGGGTGCGTGTGATATAAATACCAAACTTCGGCAATTGAAAACCCGCTGGATAAATTTGATTAATTGTGGGCACACCGAGCGTTTTTCCAAGTCCCTGCCCATGTTGCACCTCAAACTGAATGGAATATGGCATTCCAAGCATCGCGTTGACCGCAGAGATATCCCCCACTGCAAGCGCAGCACGTATCCGTGTACTAGATACTGGCTCCGATTGATACTGCGCAAGAGGCACCACTAAAACAGCAACACCACGTGCTGCACAAAGGGATTGCAAAAGTGCCACGTTTCCCGCAGCTTTCGCACCAAAGGTAAAATTTTCACCACATACGAGTGCTCGTGCGCCCAGTGTATCAATTAATTTATCAACAAAATCCACCGGGGAACAATCTTTGATTTCTGCAAATTGCGGCTCAATATAATGTGTCACACCCATCGATTCTATTGCGGCATGTTTATCCGTGGCGCCGATTAATTGACTCCCTTTCAAATCATTCTTTCTTGGCAATTCAAACGTGAACAAAGCAGGCTGTGCATCATGTGCTGCCGCCCAATCTACTGCGGTTTGAATTACGGCATGGTGACCAATATGCAGACCATCAAAATACCCCATAGCCACAGCGCAGCCGGCCGGCCCTTGAGGCAATAACGGTTCAATATGCGAATATAGCTGCATCATTCTTTTTCTCTTTCAATATGACAAAACTTAAATTCAAATAAGTTTTATCATCGTTCTACAAATAATTTTTCTACTTTCAAAACACTTTCACAGACCTTTGCAAGACCTAGGAAATTGCCGTTTTCATCCTGCACGCGGTACCTTCCATCTGCTGCCTTATAGTGGCTTGTCGGGCAACCGTTATACAAATGTGCCGTTACAGCATCATTCACAACTAACAAAGGCAAGTGCATAAAAACACTTTCGATTGGCAAAAGCAGACTTTCTAAGGCGCCGCTTTCTTGCGCAGCAATGATTTCCGCCAAGGTGTGTGCATCTCGTTCATTATAAACACCCGCTTGAACGCGACGCAAGGCACTCATCGTACCCTTTTGCCCCATTGCAGCAGCAATTTCTTCTAACAAAACACGAATATACGTGCCCTTAGAACAAGAGATTGTCAAGACAAACTCACCTTGTGCCAGACTACCGCCATAGACAATACTATGCACCGTAATTTCACGTGGTTTGCGTTCTACGGTTATGCCTGCGCGAGCCGCTTTATAAAGTGGTTGCCCATTTACCTTAACCGCTGAATACATAGGTGGCAACTGGCTTTGGCGACCGACAAACTGTGGTAACACCGCTAGCAATTCTGCTTCGCCCGCAGTAATAGGTGCAGTTTCTAACACCGTGCCTGTGATATCACCAGTATCTGTGCAAGCACCCAATTTTAAGGTTGCGCGATACGTTTTATCGTGATTTTCTTGCAAATCCACTGCCTTTGATGCCCCCCCACAAAAAACAGGCAATACACCTGTCGCCATAGGGTCTAGTGTTCCAGAGTGTCCTAATTTTTTTGTTTTTAAAACACCACGCAGTTTTGCAATGACGTCAAAACTTGTCCAATCGGTCTGTTTATCGACGATGAGTATTCCTTGCATGCATTAATTCTCCTCGGAAACATCTGTTTGTGCCAACAAGGCAAGCACAGCCTCTACTTCGCCTAAAATGGCATACTTGGTATTTTCCAAATCACCTTCTAACTCACAGCCGGCTGCGCGGTTATGTCCGCCGCCGCCTAAGCGCTTCGCAATGGAGCAAGCATTCACTTCTTTTACCGTGCGAATACTAATGCGATAGCTACCACTGGGCTGTTGTCGCAAGGTTAAACCAACCTGAACCCCTGCAATCCCAATTGGCAAGCTCGTTAAATCTTCTAACTCTGCTGCCTCTACCCCACTATTGGCAATTTGGTCGCGAGTCAAATAAGTCATCGCGCAGCGATTATCTAAATGATACGATAAATGTGATAAAGCAAGCTGCTCTATTTCCATGCGCGCAGGCGATTTCGTCTGAAAAAGCAGGGTATTCAAATCTTCGATATGCGCCCCTGCCTCAAACAGCATTGCTGCCGTACGATAGGTGCGCGCTGTTGTACTTGCAAATTTAAAACAACCCGTATCCGTAGAAAGCGCGGTGTAAAGGCAATCTGCTACACACTCAGTAATTTCAGCGCCAAGCGCCGCAACTACCTCAATCATTATTTCTGCCGTGGCTGCCGCTGTGGCATCAAGCAAAGTGAAATCCGCAAACCCTGGGTTTCCTGCGTGATGGTCAATGCAACAATCAATATGTGCCGTTAGCAATGGCACATTATTCTTTTCGCCAAGCAATTGCACCGATGCGATATCAACTGCCACGACCAACGCTGGCGAGAATTCGCTACGATAAAGTGGTGTTTGCATATAACGATACATGGCCGGAATTTCATCTGCACACAGCACAGCCGCTTGCTTTCCAAGCGCAATAAGCGCATGGCAAAGCGCACTGGCTGAGCCAATGGTATCTCCGTCTGGATTTTTATGGCATACCAGTAAAATGTTATCCTTCGCCGCAATGCGATCTGCCATTTGCTGTATGGTTAAATGTTCTGTCATAAAAACGATTCATCCTTTCCGCGCGGTGAGTGTATATGATATTACATATCGTCCTCTTCCGTGGGGGTAACTTCTGTTTCCTCTTGGCTCACGCCTAAATCTTTCAAAAGTGTATTAATGTGTGCTGCATAGGCCGCACCATCGTCTTCAATGAAAACAAATCGTGGTGCCTTACGCACATGCATTTTTTTGCTTACTTGGGTGCGAATATGTCCCGAAGCGCGTTCGAGCGCTTCAAGTGCATCATGCGCACCATGTTTGTGCCCAAGCACACTGATATATACTTTGGCAACATCCAAGTCTGGTGTGATATCCAAACGCGTGACCGTCAAAAGCCCCCCTTGTAACTTGGGATCTTTTAATCGACCAATAATCGCAATCACTTCTCGCTTCATATCTTGCGAGAGGCGACCCATATTTTTTGATGGCATACTTGCCTCCTAGCTTAATCGCGGTATTCTTCCATTTTGAATGCTTCGTATACGTCGCCTTCTTTTACGTCCGCAAATTTCTCAAGGGTAACACCACATTCGTAGCCATCTGCCACTTCTTTTACATCGTCTTTGAAACGACGCAGAGTCGAAATTGCATCTTCGGTGATAACGATACCATCACGTACAACACGCACCTGGCTATCACGCGTGATTTTACCACTTGTTACGCGACAACCTGCAACAGTGCCTACGCTACTGATTTTATAAACTTCACGAACTTGTAGCTCGCCAAGCTGTACTTCACGGAATTTAGGAGCAAGCATGCCCTTCATTGCGTCGGTTACATCATTGATTGCATCGTAGATAACACGGTACATACGAAGCTCTACTTTAAACTCATCTGCCGAAGCCTTTGCCACAGCATCTGGGCGCACGTTAAAGCCAATAACAATTGCGTTAGAAGCATCTGCAAGGTCAACGTCCGATTTATTAATCGCGCCAACACCAGCATGGATAACACGCACACGCACTTCTTCGTTCGAGATTTTTTCTAGGCTCTGTTTCACAGCCTCTGCCGAACCTTGTACATCTGCCTTAACGATGATTGCAAGCTCTTTCATTTCGTTTGCTGCCATCTGACTAAATAGGTTATCCAAAGTAACTTTGGTGTAAGCAGAGAACTGACGTTCTTTTGCTTCGGTTGCACGCTGATCTGCAAGTTCACGTGCAAGACGTTCATCCGCAACAGCTTCGAACTGGTCACCCGCAGAAGGAACTTCTGTTAAGCCAGTAATTTCAACAGGCATAGAAGGACCAGCTTCTTTCAAATCCATCCCTTTGTCATTGCGCATAGTGCGCACACGGCCAACCGAAGTACCCGCAATAACAACATCACCAATGTGAAGCGAACCATTTTGCACTAGGATAGTTGCAATGGTACCCTGTCCTTTATCGCGACGTGCTTCTACAACAGCACCTTTTGCGCGGCGGTTGGGGTTTGCTTTTAGTTCCATCATTTCAGATTCAAGAGCAACACGTTCTAGCAATTCTGCAATACCATCGCCGCGGATTGCGGAAACAGGAATGCAAGCAACGTCACCACCCCAATCTTCTGGGATAATACCATACTGGCTAAGGCCTTCTTTTACACGATCTGGATTTGCGGCAGGGCGGTCAATTTTATTCATGGCAACAATTACTTTAACGTCCGCTGCCTTTGCATGGTTAATGGATTCAATGGTCTGTGGCATGATGCCATCATCTGCTGCAACAACTAGGATTGCGATGTCGGTCATGTTTGCACCACGTGCACGCATCGAAGTAAATGCCTCATGCCCAGGGGTATCAAGGAAGGTCATTACAGTATCACCGGATTTCACCTGATAAGCACCAATCGCCTGGGTAATACCGCCAGCTTCACCTGCAGTAACATTGGTTTTGCGGATTGCGTCAAGGATACTGGTCTTACCATGGTCAACGTGACCCATAACACAGATAACCGGTGCACGTTCCACAAGGTCTTCACTTGCATCTTCTTCTTGCACAAACAGACGTTCTTCGATGGTAACAACCACTTCACGCTCTACTTTTACATTGAATTCTTCTGCAATCAGCATAGCCGAATCAAAATCTACAACATCATTGATAGTATACATTTCGCCCATTGCCATGAACTTGCCGATAACCTTACCCGCCTGCTGTTTTAAGCGAGTTGCAAGTTCACCAACGGTAATTTCATCAGGAATGGTGATTTTCAACTGAGCATTACGAGCTTTTTCAAGCTGAATACGTTGCAAACGCTCAAATTCCGTTTCCTGTTTGCCTTTTTTGAACTGCTGTCTATTGCGATTGTTGCGGTTGGTAAATTTCTGTTTGTTACCAGTTTGTGCCGAAGATTTACGGCGATTGTTATTATTGCCAGTTTTGCTTGATGCTAACTCATCATAGCGCGCATCAAAACGTGCCACGTTAACATCAACGGTACGAGTGTCAACCGAAACACGATTGTTTGCAACCTTTACTTCAACAACATTTTGTGCTTTTGCACCAGTCTGTTTTGCAAGTTCACTGAGCGAAACAGTTTTGTCTTCGTGTTTTTTGTGAAATTCTTGTGGTTTTGCAGGGCGCACAGGTTCTGCTTTTTTTACTGGCTCTGTCTTTGGTGCAGCCTGTTCTACCTTTGCAGGCACTTCTTTTTTTACTGGTGTAGCCACTTTTGCGAGCTCTTCTTTTTTTGCAGGTTCCGCTACAACTTCTTTTGCCTTTTCTACTGGTTGCACAGGTTTTACAGGCACTTCCTTTTTGGCCGATGCCGCTTTTTTCTCTGGCTCTGCTTTAGGCGCCTCTTTTGCACTTGCTAAATAGGCGGTTAAATCCTCTTCTCCATGCGCTTTGCTTACTTTTTCTAGCAAAAAGTTTAATTCACTTTCTTCTAAGTTGGAGCTTGCCTTTTTGGCATCCCCACCAAGGGTGCCTAACAATTCTAACACTTGTTTGGCAGGTAATTTCGTATCTTTTGCAAAATCGCTTACTTTGTATTTAATAATCATTCGCTCATTTCCTCCTTTGTTGCGAGGGTTCCGCAGAGCTCTAGTTTATCATAACATAGCTTTGCGAAATTCTTATCCAAGATTGCATATATAGCAACCGGTTTTTTGCTAATCATTAGCATATCGGTTTGAGTGAGAGGCATCGGAAGCACATCGAGAATATCTTCTACGGTTTCCTTCATGCGTTTTTGTGTTTTGGGGCTAATATCCGAAGTGGTCAGCACCAACCACGCTTTTCCTTTCATGCAAGCCTCTACGGTTGCATCAAAGCCCATCGTCAATTTCCCCGCTCTGCACGCAAGGCTAATTGCATTGAACAGCCCTTGTTGTGGGGGAATTTCTGGGTGTTGTTTTGGGGTTTTATTCTTCGGCATTATTTGCCTCCATCATCGCCACCGCATTTGCAAGTGTTTCTTGCAGAGAGGTATATACCTCATCTGGAATTTTCCCCTCAAATGCGCGTTCTAATGCTTTTCGTTTTTGCGCTTTTGTCAGACATTCTGGATTTGCACACAAATACGCTCCGCGCCCTGGTTTTTTGCCTACCATATCTAAGCTAATTTCACCTGCCGCATTTTTCACCACACGCACAAGTTCTTTTTTTGCTTTGCTGGTATTACAACCCACGCATCGCCGCATCGGTATCTTCTTTTGTACCATGCACAACTCCTTTCAGACTGTTTTATTTATGAATTAGTCAGCGTCCGTTTCGCCATAATAACCGCTTTCAGGACGGATATCAATATTGTAGCCCGTTAGACGTGCACATAGGCGCGCGTTCTGTCCTTTATTACCAATCGCAAGGCTAAGTTGATGGTCTGGCACGGTTACTTTACAGGAACGACCTTCCCCTTCTAACAGCTCTACCTTTACAACCTTTGCGGGGCTAAGTGCCGCAGAAATAAATGCGGTTGCATCCTCGCTCCATTTGACGATATCGATTTTTTCGCCACCTAGCTTTTCCACTACCGCAGCAACACGGTCACCGTGCGAGCCAATGCAAGCAGAAACTGGGTTGACATTTTCATCAGCAGACCAAACCGCCATCTTGGTGCGCGCACCGGCCTCACGGCTTAGTGCTTTGATTTCTACGGTGCCATCATGGATTTCTGGGACTTCCATCTCAAATAAGCGTTTTACAAGACCTGGGTGGGTACGGCTAATCATAATCTTAGGACCGCGATCGCTTGGTAGCACATCCACAATGTACACTTGAATTTGCTGACCTTCGAAGTACTCTTCACCAGGCACCTGCTCATTCTTAGGCAACATTGCTTCGCTATCTTTCCCAAGATCAAGGCTTACAATGCCTTTTTCACGGTCTACGCGGGTAACAATCGCAGCCACAATTTCATGGCTCTTAGATTGCATTTCAGTCAACTGCTGTTTGCGTTCTGCTTCACGAATGCCTTGACGAATTACATGCTTTGCAGCCTGCGCTGCAATGCGACCAAACTCTTTGGGTTTGAGTGGCTGACTCATGCGAGCACCAACTTTTGCAGTTTTACGCAATTGCAACGCATCGGTAATGCTAATCTGGGTGTTGTCATCCCAGAAATCTTCGTCCTCTACAATGTCACGCACAAGCGAAACATTAAAGCTGCCTTTTTCTGGATCAATCTCAAGCAAAACATTGTCATCTTCTACTTCATAGTTTTTCTTTACCGCGATGACAATCGCAGTTTTGATTTTTTCCAAAAGCTCCTCACCAGAGATGTTGCGCTCGCTTTGTAGCATAGATAAAGCTTCGAAAAATTCGTTATTACTAGCCATTTTCTAGTATCCTCCTTAAATATCTATCGTGTTAATGGAACAAATCCTCGTCATCGCAAAGACGGACGGTACTTGCCGCCGATACGTCAAATCCTATTGCACCATCTGGTGTAGTAAGGGTAACGAGTGTTCCTTCTTTTCCTTCGAGAATGCCTGTGACTTCGCGCGCACCTTGTTCATTGGGACGAAAAAGTTTTGCGCTGATTTTTTGCCCTTTGAGTAGTTCAAAATGCTCGTTTTTGGTTAACTTACGACCAAGTCCCGGACTACCAACTTCTAAATAATAGCTTTGGCTGATAGGGTCTGCTTCATCTAAAATCGGGTCAATTGCACGCGAAACAAGCGCGCAAGTGTCAGTATCTAAATGCCCATCTTTGTCAATCAAGACACGCAAATACCATTCTGGCCCTTCTTTTTCAAACACAATATCCCATAATGTAACCCCCATCGATTCGATGGTAGGGCGCACCAACCGTTCTACCCTTTGTGCGGTATTGCCACCGGACACTTTTGCCATATACTACCTCCAGACAAACAAGAAAAGCGGACCTTGCGGCCCACTTTCCATTTGGTATTCTTAACGTACAGGTAGAGTATAGCACATTTTTTCCAATTATGCAAGTACCCATTCGCCGTTTTCAAAGATTTTCACCATTTCGCCCGCGTTTGTAAGCCCTGTAATCAGCATATCAGCCGCGCCCACCATCACATCCTCATGGATGGCAGATTGGTTCATCCCATGGCTGAGCAATTCATCTTCACTCATAGCTTTGCCACCCTTGGTTGTCCCCGGGTAACTTGCACCAAACGCGATGTGGCAAGCTGCATTTTCATCAAACAAGGTGTCATAGAACAGCACACCGCTTTGATTAATTGGGCTAGAGTTTGGCACGAGTGCAATTTCGCCAATGCGACGTGCGCCTTCATCACTGTCAAGCAACTCGCCAAGCAATGCTGCATTTTCCTCTGCATCGTGGTCAATTACTTTACCATCTTTAAAGGTTACGCGGAACCCTTTGATGAGCTGCCCATTGTAAACATAAGGTTTCGTACCATACACTACGCCATTTACCTTGTCTTTGTGTGGCGCAGTAAAGATTTCTTCAGTTGGTAGATTTGGAATAAACAAGGTACCGCGGTCATCTACACTTGCCGCACCATCCCAGATTGCACCATCTGCCATACCAACGGTCAAGTCAGTGCCATTGTTGCTTGTCATGTGAATGGATTCTAGGTGAAGTGCATTCATTTTATCACGCAACACAACGAGCTTCGCAACATGCGCCTTCCACTCATTTACAGGGTCACCATTGGTTACACGGCAAACGTCGAAAATCACATCCCATAGTTTTTCCATTGCCTCTTCTACTGCAAGTTCTGGGTAAATTTTGCTTGCCCATGCCGCGCTTGGCATGGCAGCAATACACCACTGCACTTTATCGTTCATGGTATAGGTGCGCCATGTTTTTAACGCTAAGCGACGCGCAAGACTGACGCGATTTAACTTACTTGCATCAAGACCAGCAAACACTTCTGGGTCATCTGCAATGAGGTGAAGCACACAGACACCACCTTCGCTTTCCGCATAATCAAGATAACTGCGCTGTACATAAGGCTTTACATCACAAAGGGTTTCTTCGCTTGCATGCTCCATCCGCATACGGCTAACGGATTCGTCCGACCAATCCACGCGCACATCAGCCGCACCTGCCGCAAAGGCACTCTTTACGCATAAGCGGCAAAGTTCCGCTGCGTTCAGATTACAATTGACAATCATCGTCTGCCCTGCCTGCACATTTACACCAACACGCACAATAAAATCAGCATATTTTTCTAATAGCACTTGATTCATTTTCTTATTCTCCTTTAAAAAATGCCGCGCAAAGCAAAAGGCAAAGCACGGCATTCTGTCGTTATTCTTTATTTTGTCAAATCAAAGAATGAATATACCATGCTCAGTCACAGTCTTAGAACTGCACTTGCGCTTCGATATAATCTTTTAGTTCACTAATTGGCATACGCACCTGTTCCATGGTATCGCGGTTACGCACGGTTACACAGTGGTCGGCTGCTTCGCCTTTTTCTGCATCCCCTACGGTCTGGAAGTCAACCGTCACGCAGAACGGTGTGCCGATTTCATCTTGGCGGCGATAACGTTTACCAATCGAACCTGCATCGTCAAAATCAACCATAAAGTATTTGGAAAGTTCGTTGCGAATTTCCATTGCTTTATCGCCTAATTTTTTAGACAGTGGCAAAATTGCACATTTAAATGGTGCAAGCGCAGGGTGAAGATGTAGCACTGTGCGAACATCTTCTTTGCCCTTAGCATCCACACCAAGCACCTCTTCATCGTATGCTTCGCATAAGAAAGCAAGTGCAACACGGTCACAACCAAGCGAAGGTTCAATTACATAAGGAATGTAACGTTCGTTGGTTTCTGGATCAAAGTATTCCAGGCTCTTGCCCGATGCTTCCTGGTGGCGACCCAAATCGTAATTCGTACGATCTGCAATCCCCCATAGCTCACCCCACTGGGTGAACGGGAAGGCATATTCGATATCAGTAGTTGCACGAGAATAGAAAGAAAGCTCGTGTGCACCGTGATCACGCAGACGCAGATGTTCTTCGTTCATACCAAGGCTAAGCAGCCAGTTGTAGCAGTAATCTTTCCAGTAAGCAAACCACTCTAAATCGGTATCTGGTTTACAAAAGAATTCACATTCCATCTGCTCAAATTCACGAGTTCGGAACGTAAAGTTACCAGGTGTAATCTCATTGCGGAATGCTTTACCAACTTGGCAAACACCGAACGGTAGTTTGCGACGTGTTGTGCGCTGAATGTTTGCAAAGTTCAAGAAGATACCCTGTGCGGTTTCTGGGCGCAGGTAACAGGTGCTTGTACTATCTTCCGTTACACCGATAAAGGTTTTGAACATCAGATTGAATTTGCGAATATTGGTAAAATCATGTTTGCCACAAACAGGGCAAACAATTTCTTCATGCTCTTGCACAAAGGCATCCATTTCTTCCATCGAAAGGCTGTCTACATCCATTTCTGGGAAGGTATCACCAATGATTTTGTCTGCACGTTGGCGGCTGCGGCAAGCCTTACAATCGACCAATGGGTCAGAAAAGTTGCCAACATGCCCTGTGGTAATCCATGTTTGTGGATTCATCAAAATAGCCGCATCTAGGCCAACGTTATAAGGGCTTTCCTGCACAAATTTTTTCAGCCATGCTTTTTTTACATTGTTTTTAAACTCTACACCAAGCGGGCCGTAATCCCAACTATTGGCAAGACCGCCGTAAACCTCAGAACCTGGGAATACATACCCACGGTTTTTGCAAAGACCTACAATTTTATCAAGTGTTTTTTCGCTATGATTCATGGTACTTCCTTTCCTGCACGGCTGGCTGCCGCACCGTTGCTCATGGATTGCGAAGGAGGAGTGTAGCCCGTGCATACACAAACTCAATCCATCTCTCTGACATCGCATCTTACCCTCATAGTTTAGCACATTCCCATAAAACTGTAAAGCATTCTTGTTAAAAATGCACGAATGAAACTCAATCGTCTAACACACCTGTCATCGGATTGTTTTTCATTGGCAGATGCACTGGGTATTTATTTTGAATTTCTTCTATGCCACCCTTAGCATTGCTGCGGTCAAAGCTAGTAAGTACTTCTAGCACATGCAGCGTCTGCTTATAGTCCGCACGGAAATCGCGCCCTGTTTGCAATGCTTTAGCCATATCAGCAAGCCCAAGTGCACGCGAATTTTCTTTGTAATCAAAGCAAAGTGGCATGGTCATCAATTCGCCATCTTCGGGGCGCAACAGTTTTACTTCACCGCCAAAGGTATTGGGGTCTGGCACAATCAAGGTGCCTTTCGTACCGTAAATTTCAAATCTTGCCTGTGCACCGATACCTTTATAGTGCACATCAAACGATGTGATAATGGTGCCAGTTGCACCACTATCAAAGTTTAGCATACCCATTACATGGGTTGGCACTTCCACCTTAATAGTTTCACCAAAGTGTAGTGCGCTTGTAATGGTGCGCTCCTCAAAATTTGAACGAGTAAAACCAGACACGCTCTTGATGCCACCCATTAGGTTCACAAGTGCCGTAATATAGTATGGGCCCATATCCATCATTGGACCACCACCGAACTGATAGTAAAACTCTGGGTCTGGATGCCACATCTCATGTCCATGACAGAGCATAAAGCAAGCACAACCAATGGTATCACCAATATACCCATCTTCAATTAGTTTGCGACAAGTTTGAATGCCTGCACCCATAAAGGTATCTGGTGCACCGCCAAGCATTAACTTTTTCTCCTGTGCAAGCGTCACCAATGCTTCGCCTTCTTCAAGTGTTGCTCCTAGCGGTTTTTCAGAATACACATGTTTCCCCGCAAGAAGTGCTGCCTTAGAGACTTCAAAATGCTCATAAGGGCGAGTTAAGTTTAAAACGATATCAATTTCTTCATCCGCAAAAAGCTCATGCATGGTATCATAAATTTTAGGAATCTTATATTCCTCCGCTGCCTTTTCTGCACGCTCTTTTACAAGGTCACACACCGCCACTAGTTCGATTTCACGGAACATTTTAGTGATATTTTCAAGATAAATTCCACTAATTGCACCTACACCCACCATACCAATTTTCACTGTACTCATTGTAAATTTCCTTTCTCACTTGCCAAAATCAATACATTTTTGCATCGTTTTTATAGCGCTCTACCGTCAATCCATTCTCCACTGCGTATTGTTTGCCCTCTCCTGCCCATAGCATACCGCGCAACATCAGCACTTCTGCCGTAGGTGATTTCTCAAACACATCATCATGATGGCCAAGCGAGTTATAGAATACACGTCCACATGCCCAGTATTTCGTCCATGCAACTGGCATATCCACTGGTTTATTCGCACAATGATAATAATTTACAATTGGGAAGCGTGTGCTCGCAAGCACCTCTACCGCGGGGTCAATGTGTAAATAATAATGTTCGCTACACACATCAAAATCCTCTAACCCTTGCACAATAGGACTAGAACCATGAGAGATATTCACCTTGTAATCAATCCCATCGCCACCTGGGTGGCTAACCCACTGACCGCCAGTCATAAACTGCCAACGGGTATCGTTTCGGAACGAATCACACATACCACCATGGCATCCTGCAAGCCCAACACCAGAAGCCACCGCTTCACAGACGTTTTCGCTTTGCTCCTTGGTGATAGTGCCCATCGTCCAACACGCAACAATCAAATCCAACTTTTTCAAAACTTCTAAATCGTTTAGTGAATCTAGCGTATCACTAATTTCGCAAGTATAGCCATTTTCACTAAGTAACCGCGCAAATCTCTTTGAGGTTAACTGTGGCTCATGACCATCCCAACCACCCTGTACTATTAATGCTGTTTTCATAAACATTCCCTTTCTCATTTCCCATTGCGATTTTGCTAAAACTATAAGATAGCCTAATTGATTGCAGTATAGCACCGTCTTTCGTTAATGAAAAGCAACTGCGCAACTCTTGTATAAAAAGCGTACAGTTTTCATAAAAAAACCGACATGTATTCCATATCCTTACTGAGCAACTCGCTCATTTCAAGGACAGGAACACATGCCGGTACTTTATTATAAATTATTCTCTCGTTCTGCTTTGCGCTTTACCGCAGTATCATATCCGATACTGCCACCGATTACTGCAATACCAGCAATCACAATAAACAACGAAATAAACTGAGAGGTACTAAACGTACCCACTCGCCCACGGATTAAGTCACCACGGAACATTTCAATACAAAAACGTCCGATACTATAAAAAATCAAATAGCAACCTGTTACCACACCGGGCACTTTACACTTGCTTGCAATCAACACCAACACCGCAAAATGCAAGAAGTTTAACCCTGCCGAAATCGCCTGTGTTGGAATAAGTGGCACACCATTTGGCGCAATAGAAGAATTCAGATAGGTTACTGCGCAAAAACATGTTGTTTCCGCACCATAACAGCAGCCAGCAATTGCGCAGCCAATCCGCCCAAACCCTTGTGCAAGCGCAACTGACGGCAAAAGCAAATCCGCATAACGGATAAACGAATACTTCTGAATACGACAAAATATATATCCGCCAATCACACCACCAATAATACCACCATACACCACAAACCCGCTGCCAAAATTGAGCATAATAGAAGGATTTGCTAGGATTTCTGGCAATATCGTAATCCAGTACAATAGTTTTGCGCAAGCAAAACCGGCCACCACGCAGACGATAATCAAATCCATTAATTTATCAGATTCTAAGCCTTTTTTTTCTGCACGCAAATGCCCTGCCAAATAGGCAGCGATAATTCCAATGCCAATCATCAATCCATAGGCATGCACCGTGATTGGTCCAATGGTAAACAAATCATTCGACATATTACTTTCCCACGCTTTCTTTTTCTCTATCAAAATTGTTTTTAGAACGCACCACTGCATCCCATTTTGTAAATTATCTGCAACGCAATAAAAATGAGTGCCATGGTAACCACCATAGCACTCACAGAATAGCATAATCTCACAAAAAAGTAAATGGATATAAGATGAAGTTTTGTATTTCACTCTTCTCTTTCTGGTGGCTTTCACCCCATATTTTTACATCGCATAGGCATACACATTGTACCCGCCTAGCGCAATCAATGCAATCAACACAACAGTAAAGAGGGTGTCAACATTTTGCTCACTAAACTTTTTAGAAAGTTTGCTTCCGATAAACGCACCACCAGCACCACCGACACACATCAAAAGAAGCGCAATCAGATTTACAGAGGGTGCGCCCGCACTAATTGTAACGGTAAACGAAGTAATCTGGGAAAACAAAATAATAAACAACGAGTTTTTCGCCGTCATCTTTGGCGACATGGAATAAAAATAAGACAGCACTGCAATATTAATCGGCCCACCACCAATGCCAAGGAATGCAGAAATGCCGCCCAAGAAAAAGCCAAAACAGATAGCAGGTAAAATACCCTCCATCTGTTTTGTTTGCAAGCGACCTTTATAAATCATGTAAAGAAGCACGCCAACATTGACAACGAGCAGCATAATGGCTTGCACGAGCGAAACATTTCCTGTAAAATTCGAGAAAACGCCTTTGCCTACAATTCCACCAACTGCACCACCTAGCGCAAGTGGAACACTCGTGTGATAATCCAACGCTAAGTCATCTTTCATACCACGCACATAGCTTGAAAGCGCCATCGTAAGCACTGTGCATCCCGACATAAAGCTAATCGATGCTGCATCCAAACCAGTGATTGCATCCATCACTGGTTTAATAATAACGCCACCACCAATGCCACTAATTGCACCAACCGTAGACGCACATAGTGCCACAATAAATAAAATCAATTCCATAATTACCCACCTGTATTCCTTAATGTCATCACCACATGACTATCCCCAATATAACACAAACTTCGTTAAAAAACAGCATAAATCAAAAACACTGCTTTGTCAACCATTCCACCAAAAGTTTCGTTCGAGTTAAACAAAACTTTTGGCAATTGTTTTTTCTTTTTTAAAACAAAAAGCCAGAAAAAGAGTAGTATCGATCTACCTTGCCCTCTTGCATAAACCCCAAAAAAAGAGTACACTAGGCGAAACTGTTTATTTTATATAGGAGATATAGAGATGCAATACAGTATCATGATAAAACCAGCTTCGGGGCATTGCAACTTACGGTGCAAATATTGCTTTTATATTGATGAATGCAATATGCGCGATGAATATTCTATGGGCATGATGCGCCCTGCGGATGCAGAAATTTTAGTTGATCGTGTTCTCGACCAACTTTCCCCGCAAGATAGCATCACATTTGCCTTTCAAGGGGGAGAACCTACACTTGCAGGGATATCCTACTTTGAATCGTTTACAACCGCTGTAAAGAGACATAGCTTTACAGGTCAAGTGCACTATGCATTACAAACCAATGGCTTTGTAATCGATAAAGAATGGGCGATTTTTTTACATCAGCACAATTTTTTGGTTGGCTTGTCGCTCGACGGCCCAGCCCAATACCATGACGCGAACCGTGTGGATATCCATGGCGAGGGCACACACGGACAAATCATTAAGGTAAAACGTCTTTTTGATACATATAAGGTAGAGTACAACATCTTAACCGTTCTGACCGAACGCGCCGCGCGTCACCCGCAAGAATACTGGAACTTCATCTTAAAAAACAAAATCAGATACATACAATTTGTCCCTTGTCTCGCCGAACTGTCTGGTGAAAACGCAAACAAAAGCGCACTGACACCACAACGTTTTGCTTCTTTTTATAGTGCACTTTTTCCACTTTGGGCAAAAGAGTTAATGCAAGGCAACTATATTAGTGTGAAATTTTTTGATGATCTATTCAATCTCTTATTGCATCGCAACTGTACTGCTTGCGGGTTTACAGGGCATTGCAACATTCAATTGATTGTAGAGGCAAATGGCAGTGTATATCCATGTGATTTCTATGTGCTAGACGAATGGAAGCTAGGAAACATCTACCAAGATACCTTAGAAAGTCTAAAAAGCTGTGATAAAGGCAAAGCATTTTTACAACGATCGCGCACAGATGGTCTGATTTGTAAAACTTGCAAATACAGAAACTTCTGCGGGGGCGGCTGCCCGCGTATGGAACATGCGATGCATCTAACCGCAGAAAAAACATTTTGCGGATACAAGTCTTTTTTGGATCAATGCTATCCACTCATTGATCAAGTGGCACAATACCTAGTGCGCCACCAATAGAACACCATTGTTTATCAAAGATGCTATTCCACCGCTCGCACTCTATAAAAGATCGCACAAAAATTCAACAAGCAATCGCCTATCAAACGCTTGGCTAAAACATACAGCCTTGCTTTCGATAGCTTTTTTTGTGCATTTTTTTATTTCGAGAAGCAAGCGCAACAGCGCCTTTCTTTTCCCCTCTCTTTAATTTTACAAATTTCACGATTGAATTATGTACTTTTGTTGAATTCTTTGATATACTAGTAAAAAGAATGTCAAACAGTGGAGGAAAAAAGATGCCTGAAGCATACAAACAATCATTTAAACAAAACTTCACCGATAACGTGGAGCTTTCAGTATTCAGCTGTGGTCTTGAAAAATGTGTTTCTGGTTTCACATGGGGACCTGGTATCCGAGATCATTACCTCATTCACCTCGTCCTATCAGGACAAGGCTATTACAAGACCAAGGGCGAACGTTATCTTTTGAAAGCGGGCGATTTATTTTTAGTAAAGCCTAGCCAATTAAATTCTTATACCGCAGATATGGATGACCCATGGGAGTATGCTTGGGTCGGCTTTAACGGCGCTCATGCTAACAAATTAGTCACGCAACTCCCCTTTTCTGATACACAACCTTATCATCATGCAACGGAAACGGCTGCCCTTCGCACGCTCCTAACGCAGATGTACGAGGCACGCGGACTAACCACCGCAAACGAATGTGATATGATTGGTTATCTTTATCTTTTTATTTCTACGCTAATGAAAGAAACCATCCAAAGTGAACCGCGCAACACAACTTCTGGCAGTCAATATGTTTTAAATGCAATTAAATTTATTCAGTTTAACTATTCGCATAACATTTCTATTGACGATGTATCTAAAAGTGTCGGAGTTTCACGCAGCCATTTATATCGTGTCTTTATCAGCAATCTTGGCAAAAGCCCTATCGATTATTTAACAGAGTATCGCATTGAAGAAGCCTGCAATCTACTAAAAACAAGCAATCTTTCTATCGCAGAAATTGCAATTTCTGTTGGATTTTTTGACCAATTTTATTTTTCTCGCGTCTTCAAAAAAGCAACCGGCGTGCCTCCGAGCAAATACATTGCTTCTATTGCTAGCACGCAACCAAATACCTGAAAGGAGCTTTTTTCATGAAAAAACAGCTCATTCAATTTACGCTTCATTTACTTATCCTGCTCATTTCGCTTGGCGGTGCTTATTATGTTTTTTTGAGTTGGACAGGATATTTTGACAACGATACTTTTGTTGCATATTTATATGACAGCACTTCTTTTCAGATGATAGAAATCGACCAAATGGCTGCACTTTTTTCGGATAATGATGCTGCATTTGAAAGCGCGCCGCTTTATGGAGACACCACAGAACGCGTTGCCGAAATGATAGAAAATGGCGCAAACTCGATTATTTTAAACTTAAAGGACACACCAACAGATGCACTTATCGCTCTTGCCGCTGAACAAGATGTCACCTTGTTTTTTGTGGGGGCATTACCAAGCGAAACCCAAATCGCTTCCTATGATAAACTTTGGTGTTTCACCCAATCTACTGCTTACGCAGGTGAATTGCTCGGAGAGGAAGTTGCTCTTGCATTCCGTGAGGGTGAAATCATTGACCAGAACGATGATTTGTTATTAGATTATATTTTCTTAGTACCCAACGAAACCTATATGGACACGGAACAAACAATCGACAGCACCCTCCTAGAACTTGACCATTACGGTGTTTACACCACGGATGTATATGCCGCCGCTTATCGTGCTGCTGTTGCCGCCGCAGAACTTGCCGCTATAAATACAGAAGATGCAGAGGATAGCGAACTGTTTGAAAGCGAAGAAGAAACTATTCTCGAAACAGACGCCGATGAGACCGAGCTTTTAGCAGCGGAACCTACCACTGAAACCGACATCGAAATCACTGTTCCCCTTTCATCCCTCTCTAACATCGAAGTTATCTTAACCATTGGCTCTACTAACGCAACTTATCTCGCTGAGAAAGCACTTACGTTCGGTTGGTATAGCGATAACACCACCATTGCTTTTGCTTGCATCGCAGAAAACTATACTACCGCAGAAACACTAAACGCAACAGGTCTTTATAACACCATTGTTTATTTTGATACCTATTCTGCAACGGAAACCGTTGTACTGATGGCAAGTAATGCGTGGTCACAAACCCCTGTGACTAACGGAACCAATTACGCTGAAAACGATGCGCATACCTTTGTCATTGCCCATCTCATTTATTAAAAGGAGTCCCTTTATGCCTTTGCGCAAAAATCAAATCATACCCTTATCTATTGACACTTTATCCAGTGATGGAAATGGCGTTGGACATTATCAAGGAGAAGCTGTTTTTGTCCCCGCTAGCGCGCCTGGAGATATTCTGCAAGTGCGTATCGTCAAAGACTGCAAACGTTATGCCTTTGGTATCATTGATAAAATCACAACACCATCTCCAGATCGGTTACCTCTAGATTGCAGCATTGCTGGGCCTTGTGGTGGGTGCTGCTATCGCCATCTTTCTTATCAAGCAGAATGTGCCGCAAAGGAACAAGTGGTTGCAGATGCCTTTGCCCGCATTGGAAATTTCACGCTTCCTGTGCTGCCTATTTTACCATCACCTGAAGCAGATCGCTATCGCAACAAAGTGCAATTCCCTGTCAGCAAAGATGACCAAGGGCACATCGTTACTGGTTTTTATGCCAACCGTTCGCATCGTGTTGTCCCCTGTACTGATTGCAAATTGCAACCCACGCTACTCAATCAGATTGCAAATAATCTTGCCGCATTATTAGAGACGCACACTATTCCACCCTATGATGAAGAAACTCACAGTGGGCTTGTGCGTCATCTGTTTTTACGTCGCGGCACGCACAGCAACCAAATTATGCTATGCATTGTTTGTAATGGCGCCACTCTGCCTCATTGCGATACAATAATTGCCGCCCTCCTCCATAAATTCCCCGATATCGCAAGCATTCTCCTGAATGTAAACACTGAAAAAACTAATCTTATTTTGGGCAAGGAAAATATTGTCCTTTACGGGAAAAGCTATATCGAGGATCATATTTCAGGAGTCCCCGTACAACTTAGCGCCTTATCTTTTTATCAAGTGAACACCCTCGCAGCAGAGCAGCTATATGCTGTTGCCGCTGATTTTGCCACGTTACAGTCAAGTGATACGCTCCTCGATTTGTATTGTGGCATGGGCACCATCGGACTTTCCATGGCTTCTCAATGTGATAATCTAATCGGTGTAGAGGTTGTCGCGGAGGCGATTGAAAGCGCAAAAAAAAATGCAGCCCAAATGGGGATAAACAACGCACGCTTTCTTTGCGCAGACGCGGGAAAAGCCGCCACACAGCTTGCATCCGACGGATTACAACCAGATGTGATTGTAATCGACCCACCACGTAAAGGTTGCGACGCACCTACCCTAAAAGCTCTATGCACGATGTCACCACGACGCATTGTAATGGTTAGCTGCAATCCGGCAACCGCTGCACGAGATGCAAAATATCTTGCGGCACACGGCTACACCCTCACAAGAATTCAGCCCGCTGATTTCTTCCCTCGTACAAAACATGTAGAATGTGTGTGCTTACTAGAAAAAGCAAAGGAGCTGTCAAATGTTTGAAAAAATTGAATATATCATAAAAGATATTCAAGGTGATTATGGCATTTTAGCCACTGAAGGTGGCGACGAAAAGCCAGTTGCAATGTTTTTTTTACCACCAGAGTCACAAGTGGGCAGCAAAATTATTTACGAAGCAATGGAATATTCTATGGGTTAACAGACCTAACCCTCTACAAGTCATAAGTTTGCTATATAACCCTGCTTTTCTGTGGTTTTCCCTACTGAACAGTAGCACGCAAGACACGTGTAAAAATAACACTTGCTTTTTACTATTCCAAATGATATAATACGAAAGCACTTTGCTGATGCATGGTGCGAAAATTAAAGTAAGACAGTTCGTAACCATCCTGTCTATAAACAAAACTAGGAAAAATTGCTGTGATTTTGCGTCAAGGGCTGTTTGCCTTGCGTATTTTTGCTGTTTGTTTATTGACCGATGCGTACATGTTTATGTGCGCATTTTTTATTGATAAGGAGTTTCCCCCATGCAAAATGAAATCGTACTAATCCTCTCATTGTTTATCATCTATCTTGGCACGCTCGCCTTTTACAAATTCCTTGGTAAAACAGGGCTTTATGTATGGACAGCAATCGCCACTATCTTTGCTAACATCGAAGTACTCATTCTTGTTGATGCCTTTGGCATGGAACAAACGCTTGGCAACATTTTATTCGCGTCCACCTTCCTTGTAACTGACATTCTATCTGAAGTGGCAGGCAAAAAAGAAGCAAACAAAGCGGTCAAAATCGGCATTTTAACAAGCCTTTCCTTTATTTGTATTTCACAGTCTTGGTTTCTGTATCAACCAAATGCAAACGATTGGGCAAGCCCTGCTGTATACGAACTTTTTTCTAACACACCTCGCCTATTGCTTGTCGGTATTATCGTCTATGCTATCGCACAAGGTTTTGACGTCTGGTTTTACCATTACATTTGGCAAAAAACTACTAAAGTCTGGGGCAATTCCACCAAAGGTCTTTGGATTAGAAACAATGGCTCTACCCTCATTTCTCAAGCGCTTAATACCGTATTATTTAACTTCGGCGCGTTTTGGGGCATCTACGACGTAAGCACTTTACTTTCTATTTGTTTTTCTTGCTATGTTATTTTTATTGTAACAAGTCTAGTAGACACTCCAGTTGTTTACCTTGCACGCCGAATGAGTAGCCAAGACTAATTCTGTGTTTTTCAATAAGATTTTCTATCGACAAAAATCTTTATAAATCCAGATGAAAAAAACCTTCCGCAAATTGCGGAAGGTTTTTTTCATCATCACAGAAAGTATTAAGAAACAATCAATAATAATACGGCTGAAATCAGCACCTGTAACATGGCAAATCGAAGCACCACTTGCGAATCAGACCACCCTCGGTTTTTCCTCGCTTCGTCATGTAATGGGGTGCGAATATTTTTTAAAATCCAAATTTTCAAAAATCGTTTTAAAGAGATTTTCAAAATTCCCAAACCACCATCTAAAATAAAAACGAGTGCTGCTAACACATAGGCAACAGGATGTCCACTCTTCATGGCAACTACGGCAATAAAAAATCCGATTGCACGGCTGCCTGCATCCCCCATCATTAGGGTACTTGGCGATACATTACACCACAAATAGGCAAGCAATCCGCCAACAAAAACAACAATCACATTTGCAAAGTCACCAAGTTCTGTATAAAAAGCAATCAGGAATGTGGCTAACGTCACCAAGGTAATCATGCTAGAAAGCCCATCTACACCATCCGTGCAATTTGTCACGTTGATGCTTGTCCAGATTAGCACCACCGCCAATAACACATACAACGGTGCCGGGATAGAAACCCGCATCCCGAAAAGTTGAAACGCAGATGGGTTAAAACCGACATACGTAATGCCCGCAATCAACGCAATCGCAAAATCAATCAGTCCCTTTTTATATTCATTCCATGGTGTTTGTGCTGCATCATCCAGATAACCACTTAACATAGAGGCAACGAGCAGCACCATATAAATAAAAAATTCAATCGAAAATGGCACAAACACCAAAGCCATCAATGCAATCGCAGGGATAAAAAGAACCCCCGCACCACGTGCCTTCCCTTTCGAAAGTTGTCCATTTACTGCAAATTCTCGCCCTTGGTCCTGTGGTAGCTTATCGCAAAAAGCATGCAACAACAATGCAGTAAATCCAAAGGCTACTAATAACGCAATGCTCGCCATTTGCAACTGTCCTAGGTTTTGTAAGAGTTCTAATATCATCTTCTTCTCCATCTGTTTCTTTTTTCTTTTTACGCCTTCATAAAACAGGCAAAAACACGCTAACAAATTCTGCGCATTGCAAAATTCGCTTCTATAAAAAGTGTAACATTTTCACACACAAAAATCAATCAAATGCCTTGGAAAAGTTCATTTTCTACAAATACTTTCCCTAAGCGACAGAGCATTTTCCTTGCCCGATGCCTAAAGCTAGTATTATAACGAAAGCAAGATATCTTTTGCCTGTGGCACCGTATTAGAAATGCGGCGCATCACCCCAAAATAAGCCGGAACTAGGAATATCGTTGCCGCAAGCCATGCCATAGGATTTGCAAGACATGCAATCAAAAAGCCGTGCTCTCCTGAACAGAACTGCGCCATTCCCGCACGCGCTATCATTTCTGCCACACCTGCAAGCATGGCAAAGCCACTAAATCCAAGACCTTGAATTGCATAGCGATATACAATCAGAATTGCAAGAATGATATAAAAACTGCTACCCCAGAAAAGAATTTCACAGGCTTTTTCTATGATTTCCGTTTCTGCCGCATCCACGAACAACTCAACCAATACGCGGTCAAAGAAATGAATGCCCATCCACGCAACCACACTGCAAGCAACAGCAAACAGAAACCCTTGCCAAACACCTTTTTTAATACGATCAATCCGATGCGCACCAAGGTTTTGACTGCAATACGTTGCAATGGTTGTACCAATGCTCTCAATTGGTGTGGTAAACATCATGCTTGCCTTACTTCCCGCTGTCTGTGCCGCAACCACAGTGCTCCCTAGCCCATTTACTGCACTTTGCAACACAACACCGCCAATAGCGGTGATACTGCACTGCAAGCCCATTGGGATGCCAATATAACAAAGACGCTTACAGTGCACCACACTGAACTTTCGTTCCTCTCGGTTGCAATGCAACTCGGGGAAATGTTTCATCATATACCAAAAGCTGATACCACCTGCGACTCCTTGCGAAATCACTGTGGCAAGTGCCGCACCAAAGACACCTAAATTCAACCCAAGAATAAAGAAAATGTCCAATCCAATATTCAAAAAACTCGCAAATATCAAAAAGTACAAAGGGTGCTTACTATCCCCTAATGCACGCATCATTGCGCTAACAATATTATATAATAGCGTCGCAGGGATTCCTGCAAAGATGGTTCGGATGTATGCATCTGACAACGCAATAATATTATCTGGGGTATTCATCATCACTAAGATATTTCGTGTTAATAACACCGAAATTGTTGTCACCACCACTGCAAATATCACAGAAAGCCAAATCGAATTTGCAAAAAATCGACGAAGCTCTGTCATGTCATGCGCACCAAAACTCTGCGCAACGGGTATTGCAAAGCCGCAACATATACCAACCGCACACCCTAGAATAAGATAATTTAAACTGCCGGTCGAACCAACTGCAGCAAGTGCTTCTACCCCAACAAACTTTCCCACGATGATGGTATCCGCCATACTATAAAACTGCTGAAACAAACTGCCTAGCATGAGCGGTATTGCGAAGGAAATAATCAGCCGAATCGGGCTGCCCTTTGTCATATCCTTTGTCATTTCACACCAATTGCTTTCCCTAACAAAATAACCCCCTATCCCATCGATGGATAGAGTGCAGTCTCTCTATAATCTATACTCATATTATATGACGGGTCTCACAAAAATGCAAGAAATTTGTAAACAATTTGCTTTACACTTGGCAAAAAAAACTTTTTGCGGTATAGTAAAGAAAAGTTATACACTCACACAAATCGATTTTTTTGATAAAAGGAGATTTCAAATGACCTCTTTTGATTTTTTATTGCCAGACGAGCACTTTGCTGAACAGTTAGAATCCGTCATCTATCCTGCGCTTGCCCCCTATCGTGAATCTGTTTATTTTAAGGCACACGGTAAGGGCACTTTATACGCCGAATTATATCGCCATCCAAATGCATCTGCTGTCGTAGTATTAAGCCATGGATTTTGTGAGTACATTGGTAAATACACAGAAATCATTTATAACTTTTTCTCACTAGGTTATTCTGTTGCTATTTGCGAACATCGCGGACATGGATTTTCTGCAAGACAAACCACAAATCTAACCAAGGTGCACATCAACAAGTTTGACACCTACACCGCAGACTTTAAATACTTCACTACACTGATTGAAGAAAGATTTCCTAAACAATCTCTTTTTCTATATGGACACTCTATGGGCGGATGTATCGCCACCCGTTATTTAGAACAATATCCCGGACATTATCGTGCAGCTATACTATCTTGCCCTATGCTTGAAATCCGCCCTTCAGGAATACCAGCAAGCATTGCTCTGCCCTATGCGCGTCATTTATTGCGCCATGGAAAGCCAGATGATACCTTAGGCAATGCTATTTTTAACCCCATTCCTGATTTTGAAGAAAGCAGCTGCACAAACGCCCCTCGTTTTCACGCTTTTTTTGCGCAACGCATTTTAGAACCACGTTACCAGACATCCCATGGCACCGTCGGGTGGCTCGTCACAGCCCTAGAAACAATCGAAATTGCGATTGCAGATGCAGATTGCATTCACGTCCCGGTTTTACTCTGTCAGGCAGGGCAAGACACCCTTGTCTACCCGAGTGGGCATGCGCGCTTGCTTGCAAATTTGCCCCATGGCACCCTTTGCAAATTCCCGCGTGCAAAACATGAAATCACTTCTTCTGACACATCTACTCGCCTTGATTTCTGGAAAACAATTTCAGTTTTTTTGAAAAAAAGCACACTTTAAACACTCCCCATTCATTTGTTATCACAAAAGCCCTGTTCGTTTTACTTTGAAAATTGTGATGCTCACCTTAACGTTAAGGAAGCATTACAAGCCTCAAGTATTCACGAACAGGGCTTTTGTATTATACATAAACCAAAAAACTAGCGAAACGGTTAATAGGACACTTCTCCTGTACCCTCAGCGCCATTCAGCACGCTATCCACTGCATTTTCAGCGCCATCCACTACATCCGACACACCATCTTCAACACCATCTAATACATCCTCTGTACCATCTACCAAATCATCCCAAAAACTATTGGTACTGTTCATATAGTTGGTATAATCTTCAATCTCCATATCATTCACTTTTTTTGCATTATCGCATGCTTTTTGCACGGCCTCTTGAAATTCGACAATAGAAATGGTACAACCTGCCATCAAATCCTCTTCTGTTGCCTTTCCATATTCATCCACAGGGATTGCCATTACTTCTTCACAGGTCATCCCTTGAATATAGGTGCAAAACGCATCCGCTTGTTCATACCATTCTTTTCCGATACCAGAATAGCTGCGCATACCATAGGTATCCCCTAGTTCGCGTTTGCTTTGTACGTCCGTTGGCAACGACAACCCGCCATCTAAATTAGAGATAGAACTTTCATGTTCATCTAATAAGCTACCGCAGATAACATCATCCTCTAGCAGTATGGTAACTGCCGTGTGCGACACCTTCCCACTCGTGCTATTTGCACTTTGCTCCGCTGTTCCGTCCGTTTCTGTGGAAATTACAATTCCCAACCCTATTTGCAAATTTTCATAAGGGTTCTCTGTGGTTGTTGCATTGCCCTCAGCGGTATTGTTAGGGGTTTCCGTTGGCTGCGCTACGGAGGAGCTACTGCTACTACAACCAACCGTTGCCACCAAAAAAGCACAGCCTAAAGTGAGTGCTACCGTTCGTTTTACTACATTTTGTTTCATCATGTTTCTCCTTACATTAAATTGTATGCAGAGCAATATTTGCTTTGATACCATTAGCATGCACGAGAACAGACAAATTATACCTTTGAATAATAACTACTTCATAAAACCATTGGATTACAGCGCAAAGCAAAGCACTTTTATAACAAAGGGCTTAGCACACGCAAAACATCTTCTACGAACTGTCCCACCACTCCATCGTGACAATCTGCGTGTGTAATCATGCGACTCTTCTCAAAAACATTCGCATAGTCGTTTGCAATCTCTGCAATCTGGCTGTTATTGACAAGTAATGTGCCACACTCAAAGTTTAGATACAAACTGCGGTAATCCATATTAATACTACCCACCACCGCAACTTTCCCATCGCACAAAAAACTCTTTGCATGAATAAATCCAGGTGTATACTCATAAATTTTCACACCCGCCTCAATCAAAGGTGCGTAATACGATCGGGTTAGTTTGAAAATCAACTTTTTATCAGGAATGCCAGGTGTAACAATCCGAACATCAACCCCACGTTTTGCCGCATTTCGCAGTGCCTGTATCATTTCATGATCTATAATCAAATAAGGTGTAAAAATATATACCGTTTTTATCGCTTGTGCGATTAGTTCTAAATAAACGATTCCTGCGAGTGGTTCATCATCTAAAGGTGAATCAGAATAAGGTTGCACGATACCATCATCGGCTATATTGTGCAGACACTCCGCTTTTGGGCGAAAGATTTCATAATCACCATCTGTTTTACGAAATGCATTCCAAAGATTAAGAAACATCACGGTAAAATTCCAAACCGCAGCCCCTTCCATGCGCAAACCTGTATCCTTCCAATGTCCAAAGCGCGTTTTCTGATTAATATATTCATCCGCAATATTAATGCCACCGCTATATGCAGTCGCACCATCTATCACTAAAATTTTACGATGATCGCGATGGTTCATCACAAGTGAGATAATTGGCACAAGCGGATTAAAGGGCAAACAATGAATACCATTTGTTTCTAATTGCACCACAAATTTGCGTGGCAACTTACTCGCGCTACCAAAATCATCATAGATAACGCGCACATCAACCCCCTGTGATGCTTTATCCTTCAAAACATCAAAAATCTGTTGCCACATCTGCCCTTCTGCAATGATAAAAAACTCAATAAAGATAAAATGTTCCGCATTACGCAAATCCGCAAGCATTTGCGCGAACATTTTTTCACCTAACGGAAAATATTTCACCTGCGTATTTTTCCATGCAGGATATGGTCCATAATTTTTAATATAAGCGCAAGTTGCACGTAATCGTACAGGGAGATCATCGATTACCCCCTCTTGCTGCGTCAACACATCTAGATGCAACGCTTGTTGTGCGTCAATATGTTTGTGCATGGTTTTGGATGGGCGCTTGTTACCAAAAAACAAATACATCAAGCCACCAAATACCGGCATTAACCCAATCAAAAACACCCAGGCAATGGTATAAGTCGGATTTCCTTCACGACGAACAATATGCATACCTAACATCGCGCCCAATATACTTAATGCAACCCCTAGCAATGGCGATGTTTGCAAAATACCCAAAAGAATGGTACAGATCCATGACAATTGAAAAAGCACCAATACGGCAACCACAAAAACTCGATTAAATACTTTATCTGCTAATCTTTTTCGCATACCACACCTCTCATTTCCGCTCTCCTTATACTCAGTATACCACAAGAAAAGCACATCTTCCAGATAAGTTTTGCATTACGCAAAAATACGGTTACGCTTATCCGTCCAAAATCAATGGAGCCGATAACCGAAACCGCGTTAATCTTATTATGTTATCTTTGGTCTCATGTTGCATTTTCAAATCGCAAATAGACTACATTTAATTGATACAATGTCAGTAAGAACAAACCACATCCCACCACTGAAAGAAGCATAAAATTAGTGCGCAAGATTTCGTTTTCGCTTACAAACACACACCCCATACCTAGCACGCACAAACAGATTTCGCCAACCACACAAAAGCGACTTGCAAAAAACAAGTTGTTTTCTAGTTCTATTTCATGAAACACACAAAGCATCCGGTGCGTCAACCCACAAAGCAAAAACAGTACCCCTAGTGCCGCACAAACCATATATAGACGCTGTACAGATAACACCTCTACGTAAGACAAAACAAAGAGCACAAGGCGCATAAGCACCATCCCATACGAATACGCAACACACTGCTCAAAATGTTCGTTTTCATTTGCTACTTCGCCAAAACCACGCGCCAACAAAGCAGCTGCAATTAACGGTAGCGCAATGCTAAAATAATCACCATTCACAACCAGTTCCAAATCAATCAATAAGAACACATACGCAAATAAAATTTTCTTCATCACTCTCTCCTGCTCCATATATCCAAGTCTCACTACTTGTTATACGCGCAGATATCTGCAAATATTGCAAAATCATAGAGAAAACAAAATTTTATTTTCATTTATTTTTCATTGCAATGATTGCATTAAAACAGCTGCAAAAAAAATCATAATTCCAAGAACAACAAACACCTTTTCCCTAAAGAATGGATCTCCGGTGCCTTTGCTTGCGGTAACTTTCTTTGTCGAACTTCTCGCTCTTCTCTGGTTCTCACGCACTCTATCATTGCTTTTTGTTGTTGTTTTTTTCTTTTCAGGTATTTTTGCTTTATGAGGTTCATTTTTCCGACTTATCGCAGGTTTTTTCGACGACTGAATATTTTTACTTCCCACACATGCAGCAGTTGCCTTTTGAATTAAGGAATCGTATTGCGCCAGTTCCTCAGGTGCAAATAGTAACATCCCATACGCATCTTCCAAATCATCTATCGTTTCGTCAAACAAAGCAATTGCCTTCACTACTGCTGCCTTTTCGGTCGCATGTGCCGCTGCATTACGTGCAAGACGCAATCCATTACAAGCACGGCGCGCAGTGTGTTCGCGCAAAGCATATCGCAACAAATGCTTTGCATCGGTCGCATTTACCTCATCATCCAACAAGACACGCATACAAAAAGTAGTATCCAATTGTTGCCAAGTGGTATGCCCTGTACGCACCCCGGTGTTCAAATAATACTCTGGTGTTTCTTTGCTACGTTGCTCTACATACTGCATCAGTGCCTGTAATGTATTTGGGCGCGATGTTTTCTCCCAGTGCCAGCGTAACATTCGACGGCTCAATGCATCACATGCCAATTTTATTTCAAAGCCAACTTGTAGATATTGTTCGTCCATTCTTCTCCACCTCACAAAAAAAGTGCCATTCTACTGTTATATTCAAACAAAGAATATACAAGTCGAACGGCACCCTATTAAAAATTATATTAAAGCACGAAGTAGCAATAACAGAAACCCGCAATTGCAATCCCCGCGCACAGCAGCGCAGTAATTGCAGGCACCCAACGGATAATGTTTTCCGCCATCACATCACGAGGATCTTCCGCCTCTTCATCTTCATCATAGTCCTGATACGAATCATCATCATAACGTGCATTATTATGCGATTGATCCTCTTTGTAAGCCTTTGCAAAATTTTCGATATGCGCTGCATCACTCTTCTTTTGAGGAACCTTTACCTGCACCGTTGATGGTTCTGCCGCTTTTGTTGCAGCAAACATTTTCGTTCCTTCTGCATCTGAAGCAGATTCTTGAGGCACCATGGTTTGTGCTTGTGCAACAACCGTTGGTTCATCTACCGTAGTAGGTTCCACGACTGGTACGGGCTGCATAATCGCATTAATTGTATTTTGTAACAAGATGCGATCGCTGCTACACTCACTACAATAAACCGTGTTTTCTTCTTTCGGATGGAATGCACCGCAGCCACAATACCAACCCGCCTCCAAAAGCTGTGGCATGAATTTTAAATCATCACGACCCATTCGAGTGGCAAGTTCTTGCTGCATCTCAGGTTCTAGCTTTTGTAGCGCTGGCAAACGAACACGCTTAATTTGACTTAAATTCATTACTTTTTTGCCGCTGTATACTTTTTCAAGTACCACATCTGCACTACCAATTGAATCAGCTGTCACAAAAACTGCATCATCCATCCCAAACAGTTCGCCACTTTTCACCTCTAAATCCTCATAGGTGAAGGCTTGTTCACATAAAATAGAACCATCTGCACCTTTGCATTTAAAAGTAATACTTAAGCGTGTAATCATCGCTTGCGCAATGTTTTTAAAAGTCAAACAGATTGCGTTTTCACCGCTCTGGTCACCTTTCAAAACTTCAATCCGTACAAATTGAATGGGACTGCCTGGGGTATAATAATTCGCGCGACTTTGCGCAACTACATTAAAATTCTCTTCCACAATACCGCTCCTATGCTACTAGGTTAGAAATCAACCTCTCGTTTCGGCTCTTGTTCCGATTTCGCAAAGCCTTTCTCGTCATCCGGTGCAACTTCTCCACTAACAGTTTCGTTCTCAGTGGTTTCTTCTTTACCGGATTGCAATTCTTGTTCTGTCGAAGTGCTTTCTATATTCTCCTGCTCAAATGGAGGTAAAACGCCTCCCGTCATCACAGTACGGAACTCTTCCTCATTGAGTTTTTCACGCTCTAACAATGCATTTGCAAGCGCGTGCAACTCATCAATATGATCTGTCAGCGTGCGGCGGCAAGTTTCATAGGCTTCATCAATGATATCACGCATTTCCGCATCGATTTCTGCCGCGGTCGCTTCACTATACCCTTTTCCTTGCGAAAAATCACGTCCAAGGAAAGTTTCTTCTTGTGGAGTGCCATATACAAGTGCGCCCAAACGCTCCGAGAAACCGTATCGCGTAATCATGCTACGTGCAGTACTTGTAGCACGCTGCAAGTCACTAGATGCACCCGTGGAAACATCATCTAAAATCAGTTCTTCTGCCACACGACCACCTAGACTAGAGATGATATCCTCGAACATTTCGCTCTTGGTTACATAGGTGCGATCCTTCTCTGGCAGATACATAGTATAACCACCCGCCTGACCACGTGGGATGATCGTAATTTCGTGTACGCGTGGATGGTTTTTACAGTAATAACCTGCCAC
>JAWXUQ010000082.1:0-10934 GCA_044426225.1 Faecalibacterium sp.
CATTTCCGCAATAAGGGCATCACGCTGCGCATTGCGCACCCCATCATGTGGTGCGCCCGCGCGTGCCGCATAGCCGGCATCTGTATCCATCAGCGAGGAATAAAATCGGCTAGAAATACGAGGCACTCCATCCACAAAACGCCAATCCAAGCGGTTTTCATCAAACAACGCTTGGAATTCTTCCTCCGTGAAATCAGGGATTTTGGATTGTACGCGCGCAAACGCTTCTTCCTCTGTATAGGTGTAATTGCGTGGCAATAGCGTCAACATTTGGCGATGCGCAATCATACTATCCCGCATTGCTTTAGGCAAGGTTTTCATTGGATTTGGCGCAATTTGATTTCCACTTGGCGCAAGACTTTGGTACGCACGACTGTTCTGCCGCGCCTGCCAATCTTCAGCAAGACGCATATCAATCATCTCAATTGCCGCTTGATAATACCCCGCCTCTTTTAGCCGGGTTATATCTTCGGGTAAGCCCGCAGGTAAGCTATAAAAACAATGGTTTAAATATTCCATATTAGAAATCCTTTCTTTTTCGCTCTTTACATTATAGCACAAAATCCGATAGTTGCACTATTTATATTTGTCATTCTTCAAATATATGTTAAACTTGTGATACTCGTATTCAAAAGTATGAATGTCCTGTAAACACTTGTCAAAGCATGCGAATTGCAGAGTAATTCACTTGACAGTTTTGCCATCCTACTGTACCATAGTAGTAAGAACTTTATTTTCATTGCAACCAGCTTGCCCACCCAACAACGGCAAGCCAATAGAAAGGTCCACCTTATGATTCGCATTACATCTGATACCTCTACCATGTATTCTTGTGCCGAGGCTAAAGAAGCAGGCTTTGCCGTCGCACCGCTCTCGGTTACGATCAACGGGAAAACTTACCGTGAGTACGATGATATTCAGCCAGTGGAGTTTATCGACATTATCAAACAAGGGCACATGCCCACAAGCAGCCAGCCTGCAATTGGCGAAGTGGTAGAACTATTCAACTCCTATCCCGGGGATGATATTCTTAACATCTCAATGGCAGATGGTCTATCGGGCACTTACCAAGCAGCAGAATCTGCACGTTTGCTTGCAGACCACCCTGAACGCATTACTGTGATTAACAGCCGTACCCTTTGTGGCCCCCACCGCTATATCGTTGAAAACGCACTAGAGATGGTCAAAAAAGGCATGACACTGCCCGCCATCGTGCGTCACACCGAAGAGATGATGAAATCCGCTAAGAGCTACCTTGTTCCGATGGATTTCGGCTATTTGCGCCGTGGCGGTCGCCTTTCCCCTCTTGTTTCCTATGTTGGGCATGCTGTTCGCCTTGTGCCCGTCATGCAAACGACTGAAGATGGGCGCCAGATTTCGCTTTTGGGTGTCAAACGCAACTTTGCAGGCGCACTAGAAGCGATTTCCAAAAATATTGAATCCTGCCACATGGATGTAAAACATCGCATTTATATTGCCCATGCGGAAAACCCTAAACTAGCGGAGCAAGCCGAAAAAATGTTGACCGCACGCTTCCCTCGAAATGTCATTAAGGTTGTAAGACTAAGCCCTGCCTTTATTACGCAAGGCGGCCCAGGCTGTGTTGCCATCCAACCAGTCCATATTTAAATTTACTTTGCGTCGCCAAACCCATGGCGGCGCTTTTTTACGTCTTTTTTCATTTTGCTACCTGTCCGCAGAAATTTTATTTGTCAAAACGCTGTAAAATTTTTATATTTGGTTTGCATTTTGCACAAAAAGCGGTATACTATTAATCAGTAATCTCTTCTTCGCAACTCGTCTTTGCGCAGCAGATACCGCCTGCGTCAAACCCGCCCTATTGTTACCCAAAGGAGTCGCCTATGCAACCCGCAACACTAGCCAATTACCACACCCATACCAGCCTGTGCCATCACGCAAGTGGTACAGAAGAAGAATATATTCAAGTTGCCATTCAAAACGGCTTTCAAATCCTGGGCTTTTCTGACCATGCGCCCTTCCCCACAACAGAAGATTACCTAAATGGTTTTCGGATGAGTTGCGATGAATTGCCAGAGCACGTGAAAACCATCCGCGCCTTACAGAAAAAATACGCAGATCAGATTAAGATTTACCTTGGCTTTGAAGCGGAATACTTCCCAGAACATCTTGATTGGCTTGAAGCGCAGATGGAGCACTATCAATTAGATTATCTAGGGCTCGGACATCATTTTGACCCACTTCGTGGCGAGGACGGCTACTTTGGCGCTGTTCGCCAAGCAGTGCATTTCACTGCCTACGAAAAAACAAGCATTGCTGCCATGGAAAGCGGAAAATTCCGCTTTTTTGCCCACCCCGATTTATACCTAAACGCATATCACAGCTTTGATAAAGCCTGTGAGCACACCGCCCATGCAATTTGCGAAGCCGCCGCTGCCCTTGGCATGCCACTAGAATACAATCTACTTGGGGTTGACCGCCGCGCATCTGGCGATGCTTTTTCGTCAGGGCTTGGCTATACCCGCCCCGAATTTTGGGAAATTGCCGCAAAATACAACACCAAAGCTATCATTGGCTGCGATGCCCATGCCCCTAGTCAACTAGACCACGGCAAGCGCATCGTTGCTTTGAAACAACAACTGCGCGATACCGGCATTGAAGTGCTAGATGTATTGCCCGGGCTAGACTGAGCACCTGCAAACACTACCGTCTACCAAGCACACAGGCAACGCTCAGGCAACATACAGGCAATGCATAGACAACATACAGGCAACGCACAGACAACGCACTGACAACATACTGACAATGCGCACCACAAAAACAAAAAGGGTGCTATCACACCGTTTTATTCATTTGGCAAAACCATTTGCCTTAGAACACAAAACGATGTGATAGCACCCTTTTTATTATTTTTTACAAATTATGCCATGCCAGTTCGCATAACCGAAGCCACCCCAACCCATTGCACAGGCAAATTATTATTCTAATTCGTTTGTAGTTTCTTCTGGTGTAGCCTGCCCTGCACTTGTTTTCTTTTTACGTTGTAGCACAACGACTGCGCCTACAAGCCCAACCACCACCAAACTTGCCAACACAATCAACACCACATTTACCGCGCTGTCATTCGATATCGACTGGCTTTCCGTTTGTTCGGTGCTTTGCGCCTCTGATTGCACATCCTGCACAGGTTGCAACAAGGTATCGCTATCATCTGTAAAGCCAAAAATGTTTCTTACCAAATTATCGCCTACCAAAAGTGTACCTTGATAGCTGACAATCGATATTGGGTCAGAAATTAGCTCTGACGTATAAACCGTTGTCACATCTCCACTGGCAATTTTGCGCACAACATCGTTGCCAACATCTGCCACATAGATACCTTTTTCGTCTACATATATTCCCTGTGGCAAGCTAAATAACGCTTGGTCAGCTGCGCCATCTTGATAGCCCGCAACCATTTCCTCTTCTAGGGAAATCGCCACACCTGCCACTAAGCTAACCACACCATCCTGCACGCTTAACACAACATTTGCCTCTACGTCGGTAACGTATAACACACCCTCATACCAATATAAGCCACTTGGCGCACAAAAATCATCCGCATAGGTAGATACCACCCCTGCGGTGGTAATGGCACGAATGACCCCATTGCCCGCATCTGCCACATATAAGGTGCCATCATCACCTACTGCCAAACCAGTGGGCAGGTAAAAGGCACTGGCACTGACATCGCCATCCGTATACCCTGCTTGCCCTGTGCCGGCATAGGTTGTGACTACACCATCTTTGATAAAGCGCAACACATTGTTTTGGGTATCGCTAACGATTACACCACCATTCCAACTAACCGCCATAGAAGGTTCATCAAACAAAGCATATTCTGCCACACCATCTAAATAGCCCGGTGTTGGAATGCCATCAATCCAGTTTGGATTACCCGCAAGTAACGTCAACGTTTCACCATCATAGCTATAAATTTGATTGGTATAGCTATCTGTGATATAAAGCGTATCATCAGACACACTCAACCCTTTTGCCGCTAAATACTTCAATTCATCCCATTCATTTGCGTGTGCCGTTATCCCTAGCACAGTGCAAGCTAGCACCGCAACCAAAAGAAAAGCGCTCATTCTTTTTTTCATAAAACCCTCTGTTTTTTACAATAGCTGTTCTAGTATATAAATTTGCATTGGCTCTGATTTACCTTTTAACATGAGCTTTTCTTCTAATGGTTTGGTGATTGCTCTGCCTTCTAACATTTGCGCCACCAATTCGCTGACATATACAGTTTGAAGCGGCGCTTTTGACTCTATGCGTTCCGTGGTATTTACGGTATCGCCGATGGCGGTAAAATCCATACGATCAACCGCACCAATGTTCCCAACAATCGCAGGCCCGTAATGAATGCCAATCCCGAATCCGGCACCACCTGTATCAATTTCTTTGGATTTTTCTGCCATTTCTAGGGCAGCTTTGCATGCCTGATAGACAGAATCCTCACAAGGCAAAGGTGCACCCCAAAATGCCATAGTTGCATCGCCGATAAATTTATCTACGACACCTCCATTGCGCTTAATACAACTACTTGTTAAGGTGAGATACTTATTTAGCATCCGCACCACTTCGATAGGGGACAATTTTTCAGAAAGCGTGGTAAACCCACGAATATCGATAAACATGACTGCAATATTACATTCTTTGCCCTCTAAGCCAAGCGACTCGGAATCCTCTTTCAGCAATTGCTTGATGATATCCGAATCCACATAGCGCGAAAAGATATCCGTAATGTATTTGCGCCGTTTGTTTGCGAGAGAATAATGATAGATGATACATACAATCAAACCAAGCGTATATCCGACCCACAATTGTAATGGCTCTAATAAATATCCGCATTGAAATGCAACCAAATACCCCACATAGGTTGCCCCCATACTGACCAACCACGCAATCAACCCAACCAAAATATTTTTCTTAAGCAAGAAATAGGTGTAACCTACTAACAGTATACCACAAAAGAACAAAAAAATCTTAGTAATATGTTGCTTTGTGTTGTTTGAAATGATGGCATCCGTCACATTTGCAAGATACTCTACCCCATACATGCGCTGTGCGCGGTCTGCACTGGTGATGAAATAATCCATAGAGCTTGCTTCGTAAATGCCAATCAGCACCACGGCATCAGTAAACACATCTGGGTCATAGTTTCCTTGCAAAATATCCGCAATAGAATAAGTATAATAATCACCAGGCTCTCGGCTATATTCTATCCACCAGAACCCATTGCTGTCAGTATAAGGTTCAAAATCCGCTTCCACTTCATTTTCCTCACACCACAAGGTATAGAGCTGATATGGCATCGAATAAACCGTTTCGCCATTATACTGATATGACCATAAATGATGCCGTAAAATACCGTCATCGTCATACATTGCGTTCACATGCCCATACATCGCATCAAACATTTCATTTGGGAAATCCATGCTTGCAATCTGAAACGAATCCATCACATAAATGCCATCTTGGTTTTGGGTAAGCTGTGCATCAAAATTTGCAGAAGCAGCCAAAACAACATTATCACTTTGCGCAATCGATTGCGCGAGGCGATCATCCGCATATTCCTCAGATGTACCCGCATAGATAACGTCCACCCCAATGGCGGCAGGCTGCGCATCTGGGTCTTGGTTCAGCAGGTCAATCACATCGGCCATCTTATCCCGCGTCCAAGGCCACGCACCATATTCCGAAAGTGCATAATCATCTATACCAATCACAATACACACACCTTTATCTGGAGAGGTGCTTGTGTATAAATGGTCTTCAAGGTAATTGTTTGCCGTAGTACCAACCGCAGAAAGCGAAAGCAAAAACGTGACTAATACAACGAACAAAGGCAACCCTATCAGCAATATTTTTTCTTTTCGTTCCATCCTTATCCTTTGACTGTTTTAGGCTATGTACTGATAATTCTTACCCTCTGCAACATAAAAAATCGCTTGTTCGGCATAGCTGCATCCATCGGTTGCACCTGCGCTTGTTTGCACACCCTGCATTCCTATTGGCATGCAATAGGCAGTGCTCTCTGCATGCCGCCAATAAACGGTTGTGTCATCTGCCACATACATGGTTGCTGCTACCGTATTAGTAGAATACTGCTCATTTAACACACGTTTACTGTCTGCCACTGCCGTAGAAATAAGCGTTGTGTCACTCCATGTATAACCAGTGTACTCGCCCTTTACAAGATAATCGCCAATGATCATGGCGGGTACCGCATATAACAAATAATCAACGGTGGTATCTGCCGATTGATAGGATAAAACTGGGTATAGCCCTGCCGTCACCGACCAATCAGATAACGCACTAAATACCTCTTGTAACTCTGTTAACGTAACAACAGTAGAACCATCGTCCGATTTTTCTTTCGCCAAGACATCTACCATATACGCAGAAGCAGAGGTAATGGTACCACTACCGATTAATTCGCTACTATAGCTTGCACCTTCCGTCATGACAGCGGCACTATATACATTGGTTAGCGTACACGAAGAAATACTGTCACTTATTACACCTACCATGCCACCCGCACCTGTGCGTGCCTCGATATCACCAAGGTTATAGCTATTCGATATGCTTATGCCCGAACTAAGAATTTCCCCTACCATGCCACCTGCATAAGAAGTGCTCTTGATGCTTGCAATGTTATAGCATTTTGAGAGTGAAGTGTTAGAATACGCAATTCCTAGCACCCCACCTGCGTTAACAGTGGATGAGCTTGCACCAATTGCGCCTGTATTATAGCACTGTGTAATGGCCACACCCTTGGCTTGCGCAATGATACCTGCTGCATTCTCTGTGCCTGAAATCGCACCAGAGTTATTGCAACTAAACACTGTACCAGAGGTTGATACCACACCAATAATGCCAGCTGTATACGTGCCAGAGCCCGTAATTGCCGCGCTGTTGCTGCAATCAGAGGCGGTTACCGTTGCTGCATAGGCAACCAAACCTGCTACATAAGCACTTGTACTTGTTCCTGTGATTGCGCCAGTGTTGGTGCAACCAGACATAGTGCCACCTACTGTCTCACCGACTAAGCCGCCTATGTAATCACCTGAAGCCCATATACTTCCGCTATTGCTACAATTAGAAAAGCTGCAATTGGTGGCACTTCCTACCAAACCACCTGTTTTCACGCCCGACCCTGTTACGGTGGTGCTCGTAGTACAATCGGTAAAGGTTACACCATTAGCGGTGTTAACCAATGCACCAATCTCACTATTACTTGTTACACATCCAGCTACCTTTATGTTTTTGATGGTCGTGGGGGTGCTACCGCCGTCTCCCGCTGTGTTAAAGAGCGAAAAGCCGTTCAAAGTAATGGTATGCCCACCACCATCAAAGGTGCCCAAAAACGCATTGCTTGTAATTAGGCTATCCCCTGATATTACAACAATATCCGTCGTCACTGTAATATCCGTCGTCACTGTAATATCCCAAACAGTTTCCACATCTGCGGAATGAAAATCTTTCCAAAAACTATATAGGTCCGCATACGAACCAATCTCTCGCGTAGTTTCTAATGTGCTATCCTCTGCCGCTGCCGAGATTGGAGCAAACATTGCAAGCCCAATGCAAATCACCGCTACCATCAACAGAACGATTATTCCCTTAATGATATTTTTACATTCCATCCTAACCTCTCCTTATTTTTACAAGATTTCAAGCCATGACGACTTGCCACTTGGCACTCGCACATCCGTGTAATCTAAGCTAATATCCACTTGAATTCGGTATCTTCGGTAAGCGCCGCGTTAAAGTAGTAGTGATCCGGATTGGATGCATAGCACCACACACCGCTTGCCGTTGGTTGCAAATATGGCTGTGTTGGAACGGTACCTGATGTAATGGTTTGGGTGGCAAACACCGCACCATTATAAGTATAAGTAATCGTAATTTCTTCGGTTAAGGTTGCACTGCTACTGCTAGAAGAAGAACTACTCTCAGCCGCAGGGGTGTCCTCTTGCTCTGCCTCTGTATCATCACTTACGGTTGGGGTGGTTGAGGCTGCCGTTGGCTCTGGTTCTTCCGGTTCCGTTTGTGCCAACGCTTCTAATTCATCATAGGCATCTTGCTTATCTTGCTCATATTGTTCATAGATTGCTTCGCGTTCTGCTTCATCTTCTGCAAGTTTATCCTGCGCACCGTCTACAATCTCCGCTATCATTTCTTCATTAATGACACCTTCGGCTGCAAGGATTTTTTCTTGCAGTTCTGTCGAATTTTCAATTTCAACCGCCACAAAGCCGTTGATATCGCCTGCGCTCAAGTCGTTGATATGGCTCTGATAATCTTCCTCGATAACATCTTCATGGTCACTGGTTAACCAAAAGGTGCGCCCTGACGTCAGTAATTCTGCCAAGTGGGTATCCGCGGCGCTTTCCACCAAATATTCAAGCTCTACGGAGCCTTCTAACAATTTGATTTCAAACTCAGTAATTGAATTCTCACGCGTTTTGGTAGACACAATGCCAGAGGTGCCACGAATACCAGTCGTCATGGTAGAGGTAGAAATGGTAAAGGTTTCATCATCTTCAAAACCTTCAGTGATATTAAAAAACACTTCCCCCTCTATTAAAATGATTTCTAGGTCATTGCCATTCTTTTCAATTTTAATTTTAGTGTCTAAATCCATCTTTAGCACACCGTTTTCGTCTAGGACAACCCAAACATAGCCATCCTCGGTATACACCTGATAGCCATTGTATAATTTGCTGCCTTCGCGCAGGGTGAGCGCGCGCCCGGCACTGTTTTCAATGCCATATTCTCCTTCGCTCGCCTCTATGGTGACGACTTTCCCTTGATAGGTCTCTTCCTGTTCCTCTTCTACCTTGGTAAACCAACTAAAGGCAAAAGCCGGCAGGGCTGCATTACATAACACCAATGCAGAAACTAACATTGCCGCAATTTTTTTCACTTTTTACGTCCTCCTTATCAGTAGGTGGTTCGAAAATAATGTTAATACCTTAAGTGTATTGTTTTTTGCGGATTTTGTCAATAAAAAACCACAAGAAAAAACGCTATAAACACACACTTTTGACATTTTTGCGCAAAAATTAGCGATACAATATAATTCAGACATCTTTTGATTAGAAGCTGCGCTTTTTATTATGCGCAAATGCCGCATGTACTTCGCGCATGCCCTCAAGCGCACGCTGCTGGTCTTTTATGCCAAGGTCTGCAAACTCTTTGACAGAACGCAACAAAATTTCCATTTCTTGCGCATCTCTTGCGCTGCAAAGAGCAGCAAAGGAAAGCTCATTATTCGCATTTTTGCTCTGCTGCGCGCGGATAAAGCCAAGGCGCTCAAACATTTCTGCCGCAAAGGCTGCAAGCGCTTTGACAAAGACAAGGTCAGCATTATCATAAAAGGTACCGTTTTTCTTGTTGATAATCTGAATACAGCCAAAGGTATACTCTGCTGTTTG
Organism: Faecalibacterium sp.; assembly: GCA_044426225.1. GTDB lineage: Bacteria > Bacillota > Clostridia > Oscillospirales > Ruminococcaceae > Faecalibacterium. Next base: position 9,465 of record JAWXUQ010000082.1, read on the forward strand.
CAAAGGCACAACAATCATGCTTTTTGTCACAAAGCCAGTTTTTTCATCGGCTTTGCCCTGCCAACGTGGGTCAGAAACACAATCTTCAATAATCATTTCTTGCCCACGCTCAATCACACGACCTGCAATGCCCTCGCCAATCTCTAGCGAGAAATCGCCCAAATCGCCACCGCCATATACCGCAAAGGGGCGAATGCGCCCATCGGTATCGCGGTCATAAAACCAGAAGGTACCTGCCTCTGCCTTAACGGCGGTAACCACGCTGTCAAGCGCGCTGCCCAGTGCCATTTTTAAATCGGTTGAATTTTTAATGCCTTTTTCGATGCTGCGAATGGTGCGCTGATAGTGCACCTCTTTCATTGCATCCCACATCTGATTGCCTTCGTCAAAACCTCTTGCCATCCGTATTACCTCATAACTCAAAACTCATGTTACTGTGTGCGATCAATCCTGTTTTTATTTCTTGCTGCAACACGGTTTGCATTGCATACAAATCTTGGTCTGTGCGGTCAGGCGCATGGTGGGTAAGCACCAATTGTTTGACCCCTAGTTTGTTTGCCAGAAGAACGCCCTCTTGCATGGTCGAATGCCCATAGCCTTTGCGGATTTCATATTCTTCTGGGGTGTACATGGCATCATAAAACATGATGTCATAGCTTTGCGCCATTGCGGGAGGGATTGGTTTTCCGTGCTCATAATCACACAGGAACAACAGTTTTTTGCCCGCAACCTCCACTGCAATTGCACTGCAATAATCAGGATGGTTTGCCTCGTGCAATGTCACATATAAGGTGTCTGCCGCCTGCAAGCCAAAGGCATAACGCACACCGCGCTCAATCTGATGCAGCGGCTGCCGCGGCATGGGCACAGGCCAAAATGGCTTGCGCACAAAACTTCGTGCGCCTTCGCCCACACCCCACTGTGCAAAAGTTCCATATACACAAGGAGATACCCCTTTGGGAAACACCTCAAAATCGAGAAATCCCACCAAATGATCATAGTGCAGGTGGCTTAATACCACGTCTATCTTTTTGCAGGGTGCAAGCACATCTTTTAGGTTGCTCAGCCCTGAGCCCGCATCGATTACAAGTGCATACTGCCCATCGGTGATGGCATAACAGCTCGTATCACCGCCAAAGCGCAGGAAGGCTTGCCCGCATACCACACGGCTGCCACGGGCACCACCAACATATAGTTTGTAGCCCATTTTCCTCCTAAAGCACGCTTCGTGCTTATGCCACATTGCGCCACCCGCCATTGTTACATAGCAGGTAGCGCAAGTATGCATATTAACGCAGTTTCATCTGCTGCGCTGCGCACAGCGGATTACCGCTTTTTGTATTTGATGTGTAGCACCATCAGCACTGCAACACCGGCAAGCACAATGATACTGAGTAGCACAAAGCCGTTGCGTTCGTCACTAGATAGTACACTAGACGAGAACACGCGTACTGCAAAGGTATCATCTAC
>JAWXUQ010000083.1:0-10754 GCA_044426225.1 Faecalibacterium sp.
GTGTAGTTCTCGGTGTATGCCTCGCCCCAATAGCTTTGCAGTACCTCGTCCGTCATAAAGCCTTGGCGGCGGGCGGGGTCAACGCTTAGGTAGGCACCCTCTAGTGCGGCGGTGTCCGCGTGTTCCTTGCAATATAATAGGTAGGAGTGGCAGGCGATTGCCTGTGCTTTGAGCGCTTCGTCTGGCCATGTCATGGCAAGCTCGCTCGCCACGGCGCCAATCAAATAATCCCGCACGCTGACGGTCAACACACTGCCGCTGCCCTCGTCCCAAAGCAACACTGGGGCAAGGGTGGCGGCAGTTTGGGTGCTGCTTTCGCTGCTTGTGGCGGGGTCACTGCCCGCTGCGCCCGCGGTGTCACCCTGCGCGGTGGCGGTGCCATTCGTGCTATCCTGCCCGGCGGGGTCGGCGGTGTTATCGCTGCTCTGTGCGCCCCACCAGTCGCTTAGGGTTTGTGCGCTTTGCCCGGCGGGGTTTTCCGCTTCATTTTGCGCGGTGGCGGCAGCGCCCTGCGCGGCGACACTGGTGCTAAGCTGATAGCACAAAATGGGCAGCAAGCAGCCAAGGCAAAGCAGGGTGGCGAATAGCAAGATAAACTGTTTCATGGCGGGGCTCCGTTCTCAAATTGCGTGGTGTCGGCATAGCCTTAGCATACCCACAACCCCCCGCGCACCCTGCCGAAATGGGGCAGCGGCAACGCTTTTTTTGCGCAAGGGTAGCCCCCGCCCGCATTTGGCTAAAAACCGCGAAACAGCCCGCGCCGCCCGCGCATTTGGCTAAAAAACAGTCAAATCCTGCCCCCGCGCGGGAATTTCACTTGCATAACCCGCAAAAAAGCGGTATCATAGAAATAACTATCATTGTGGATAGTCAGGAAAGTGTAAGAAAACCAAAAAAACAAACAGTCTTTTCCAAAAGGCAGCACGAAATGGCAAGCGCAACCCAGAAAAAAGCCCAAAAGCCCAAAAACCAACCCCAGAAAGGAACCATCATTATGTCAAGTGAAGTATCCAACCTAGACAAAGAAACCATGCAACATCTTTGTAACGAATACCTACTCAATAATTTTATCGACCCAGAGGTCAGCGAGCGCCTTGGTGTGAAACGCGGCTTGCGCAACGCAGATGGCACTGGTGTGCTTGCGGGCTTAACCAACGTGAGTGACGTGCTCGGCTATCAAAAACAGTCCGATGGCACGGTGCTGCCCATGCCCGGCAAGCTGATTTATCGCGGCATTGATATCGCGGAACTCATGCAAGAGGCATACGATAACGACCGCTTTATCTTTGAGGAAGTCATCTGGCTGCTGCTGTTTGGCACCCTGCCTAGCCGCTCGGAGCTTGATGATTTCACCAACATCCTTGAGCAGCACCGTGAGCTACCCGATGGCTTTACCGAAGATATGATTATGAAAGCCCCCTCGCCCAACATCATGAACAAGATGTCCCGCGCGATTTTGGCGCTCTATTCCTATGACGAAGGCGCAGAGGATTTAGACCTTGCGAATATCCTCAACCAAAGCATTAACCTGATTGCGCAGCTGCCCACCATCATGGTCAGCGCCTATCAAGTCAAGCGCCGGGTGTACGATAAACAGAGCATGTTCTTCCACCCATCTACCCCCGGTTTAAGCACGGCAGAGCATATCCTGAGCATCTATCGCCCCGACAAACGCTTTACCCATGAAGAAGCAAAGCTGCTCGATTTATGCCTGATGTGCCACGCTGACCACGGCGGCGGTAACTGTTCTACCTTTACCGCGCGTGTGCTTTCGTCCTCTGGTACGGATACTTACTCTGCCATTGCAGCGGCGATTGGCGCGCTCAAAGGTCCCAAGCACGGCGGCGCGAACCTCGCGGTCATGCATCAGCTTGAGGACATCCTGCGCCATGTCGAACACCCAGAGGACGATGACGAAGTGCGCGAATACCTGCGCCGCATTCTGCGCAAACAAGCAGGGGATAAAGCGGGCTTAATCTATGGCATTGGGCACGCGGTTTATACCATCAGTGACCCACGCGCCCTGATTTTGCGCGACCGTGCGCAGCACCTTGCCATTGAAAAAGGCTATGAAGAAGAATACAACATGCTATGCAGCATTGAGCGTCTTGCGCCTGGGGTATTCGCAGAGGAAAAAGGCGGCAAACCCGTCTGCGCCAATGTGGATTTGTTCAGCGGCTTGATTTATAAAATGCTCGGCATCGCAGCAGATTTATACACCCCGCTCTTTGCCATTGCGCGTATCCCTGGTTGGTGTGCGCACCGTGTGGAAGAGGTGAAATTCGCCAATCGTATCATCCGCCCCGCCTATAAATACCTAGGGGTGCGGCAGAAATATAAACCAGTAGAGGAGCGTTAACCGATGAAATATCTCGCACATGTTTTCTTGTTGCTTGTGGGGGTGGGCGCAGCGTTTTTGCGTTGGGTTGACCTTGTGAATTTTGTGGATGCAGAGACTGGCTTTGTCTTGGTAGGCTCAGTCTGGTGGCGGTATGGTGCGCTCGGCTTGCTCTGCGTCCTTGCCTTTGCCGCCTGCTTTATGGCTGCGCGCCGTCCCCAATCGCTTGAGGGCGGGTGTGCGGTCTGCGGGGTGGTGCTCTGCCTTGCGGCGGCGCTCTGCGCGGCATATAACGGCACGGCGCTGTATGCAGCGCTTGACCCTGCCACCTTTTTTGCAAGCGGGCTAAGCGCCCTTGCGTGGCTGAATATGATTGCCATTGCCGAGGCGGGCATTGCCCTGCTTGGGCTGCTGTGCGCGACATGGCTGTTTGCCCTTGCCTTTGCGCAGTTTGGCAAAGGCTACCGCCTGCCTGCGGGCGGGGTCAGCCTTGGGCTGTTCGGTAATTTTTACTTTTACGCGGTGCTGATTTTCCGCTTTGCCGCAAACCAATCTAGCTATCACCGCCTTGCCCCCACCATCAGTGTTTTTTGCGGTGCTGCGGCACTTTGGTTGTTCACCGTGCTGCTGCGGGCGGTCTATTTCCCCCAAAGCCGCGTTGGGCGCAAGGTCTATTTTGCGGGGCTTGCTTGTTTTTACATCACCATCGTCTTTGCGCTGCCACAGGCGGTGTTTGATTTGATGGTGGGCAGCGATACCGTTGCCGCCTGCGCAGAAGGGATGCTATTCGCCGCCTTCGGTTTGGTGGGCGCGGCATTCGCCACCCGCGCACTGGGCGCGGAGAAGGTGTAAGGTTTTACGCAGAACCTGCCGCCGCCCGCGTGCCGCTGATAAGTTTCGACTTGTCGTTTTTTTTGTTGTGTGCTATACTAAAAATAAAAAGAGACCAATGCCTTGGATGCAGAAATCACAACCTTGCAACAAACGATAAACAGTTTGAACGCATCCATTGTCAGCACCAATATTGCAATTGCACAAGAAGAGGCGCGCATTGCAGCGGCTGCCGCCGCCGAGGCTGCCGCCGCCGCAGCTGCCGCCGCCGCGGCAATCAGCGCAGTAACAGGAGGATTTTAAAATGAACACACAACCTATTATATTTTTTATGAACCGAAAAGCATTTGGCGACCGCACTGCTATTTACGCGCGCCCGACCCCAGAAGGGAAAAAGTTTTTGATGTGGCGGAACATTATGTATGGGCTGATGGGTGCGTTGATTTTACTAGGTTTGGTAGTGCCACCACTGTTTTGGGGGATTACGGATATTAGTATCATTCTCATGAATGTTGTGGCATTTGGGGTAATGGGTGTTATCCCCTTTGCAATCTCAACGTACCTTGGTCACGCTTCGATTCATCGCACAAGCTATTACCTGAGCCCTGTCACAGACCCAACGGTTGCCCTAACGGATGACCATCTAGGGACAGTTGGGGACGGACAGTTGGGGGACAGTTGGGGACGTTCCTGTTTTGTCAACTTTTTTAGGTGACCACGCATAAGCAGGAAAAAATGACAAAAAAAGAATGTCTCCAACTCACCAAAACAAAACAAGAAAGAGGTTTCTCATGAAAAAAATCACAAGAAAACAGTTTTTACAAGTGGCATTATCCATTACTCCCGTTGCGGGCGCGATGGCACTTACAGGGTGCAGTTCAGCAAATGGGTCGGCATCAGATGGGAGTGCATCGGCAACAACCCTTTTGAAACCGGGCTTTTATAGTCTTAGTGAGCATCCGGAATTGGTTACAGGATATACTTCTTACGATTATTATTTCATCCCAGATGAAGGTGATTATATCTCTACTGAGGAGTTCACAAACTACGCAGGCGAAAAATATAAATCATGGTACTTATGGGCAATTACAGGTGGTCTCGAAACGTTGCCACCCCCTACGGGAGAAGGTTTTTATCCGGTTTGGTTTGGAACAGAGCCTCCATTTACGTTAGATTTTATTAGTGCGTATACGGATGGATATGTGGGGTATCAAGACGGAGATGCGGTAATAAAAGACGGAACGATAATGGACGCAGTGATGGCGGCAGAAGAAGGTTATTTTGATTGCACAATAGTGGATTTTTACTTTGACACCAATTCGTTTAATGAGGACGAAGCGGAAGGGCGAAAGTGGAGAGAATCAAACATATCAGGTGGTTTGGTATTCTTGTTTGATGATGATAACCGTGCGGAACAGGGGAGTAACACAGATACGCTCAAAGCATGGGAAGAAAACTGTTATTATTTTAAAGCAAGTTTTTTTGTAAGCCCTTACGATGAAATTTATAGTAGAGTAATGAACAACGATGTTAGTGAAGAACTCTGTGATACATCTGACCCATATTTATATATAAACTATATCCTTGGTGTATACGGTACACCAGATTACGTTTCAGCAACTCCTTATGCGGCAGGGCAGGCGATGATTCCTTGTGATGAGAATGGTGATTATATTCTTAAATATTTCTTGCGTTATGATCGTGAAGATTATTGTGTGGAAATTTATGTTGCGGAGCATGGAAATGCATTAGAGCATACTGTTCAATATAAACCAACTGTTTATATAACTTACTACTCTTCCAAAGCGATAGAATATATGCATAAAGATAATTCTGACTATAAAAATGTAGATGTGGATTATTTCAACATGGCAGATCTTACGTAAGACATTAGGCTCAGTCTGGTGGCGGTATGGTGCGCTCGGCTTGCTTTGCGTCCTTGCCTTTGCCGCCTGCTTTATGGCTGCGCGCCGTCCCCAATCGCTTGAGGGCGGGTGTGCGGTCTGCGGGGTGGTGCTCTGCCTTGCTGCGGCACTTTGGCTCTTCACCGTGCTGCTGCGGGCGGTCTATTTCCCCCAAAGCCGCGTTGGGCGCAAGGTTTTACGCAGAAACAAAGCGCGCCGGGGGGATGTTTCCACGCGGCTAAGACGTTCCCAAGCCCGAACGTGGGAAACTGCAAACATCTACAAGATGTATCGCGGGGAAATATCCACGCGGTGCGCGAGCGGGGTGTTAGTTCTGCTGCACCCCGCCCGCGCTTTGTTCAAAGTGGCGAAGTTTTTTTCAGAAAAGACGCATTTTTTGTGCGTTTGGGGCAAGGCTCATTTGCGGGGAAAATAGAAATGCAAAAAAATTAAAAATATCTTGTTAATCTTTTGTCAAGGGCTTGCAACTTGTCCGCATTTGCGCTACAATAAACACATAACCGTAAACATACATTGCCTATTATTAAAACAGGCAAAAAAATGGAGGATTTATTCTTATGGCTGTTAAAGTTGCTATTAATGGTTTCGGCCGCATTGGCCGTCTCGCTTTCCGTCAGATGTTCGGCGCTGAAGGCTACGAAGTTGTTGCAATCAATGACCTTACCAAACCTGCTATGCTTGCTCACCTTCTAAAATACGATACCGCTCAGGGCGGTTACTGTGGTGCAGTTGGCGAAGGCCTACACACCGTTGAAGCTACCGATGACTCCATCATCGTTGACGGCAAAGAAATCAAAATCTCTGCTGTTGCTGACGCTTCGAAAGCTCCTTGGGGCGATCTAGGTGTTGACGTTGTGCTAGAGTGCACTGGCTTCTACACCTCGAAAGCAAAAGCAGAAGCTCACATTGCAGCTGGCGCTAAGAAAGTTGTTATCTCTGCTCCTGCAGGCAACGATCTTCCTACCGTTGTTTTCTCGGTTAACGAAGGCGTGCTAAGCAAAGAAGATACCATCATCAGTGCTGCTTCTTGCACCACCAACTGCCTTGCACCTATGGCAAACACCCTTAACAACCTATTCCCAATCGCTTCTGGTATCATGACCACCGTTCATGCTTACACTGGCGACCAGATGATTTTGGATGGCCCTCACCGTGGTGGCGACCTTCGCCGTGCACGTTCTGGCGCACAGAACATCGTTCCTAACAGCACCGGCGCTGCAAAAGCAATCGGTCTTGTTATCCCTGAACTAAACGGCAAACTAATCGGTTCCGCACAGCGTGTTCCTGTTTGCACCGGTTCTACCACCATCCTAGTTGCTGTTGTAAAAGGCGCTGACGTTACCGTTGACGCAATCAACGCTGCAATGAAAGCTGCTGCTTCTGCTTCCTTCGGCTACACCGCAGAACCACTTGTATCTTCTGATATCGTTGGCATGCGTTACGGCTCTTTGTTCGATTCTACCCAGACCATGGTTACCAAAATCGACGAAGAAACCTACCAGGTTCAGGTTGTTTCTTGGTACGATAACGAAAACTCTTACACCAGCCAGATGGTTCGCACCATTAAATATTTCGCTGAACTGTAATTTGTTTTCGCCCAGTATTTTGGGATAAATCAAGTAAAGTGAAAGCCCCCCGCACAGTGTGCGGGGGGCTTTCTTGCGGTGGTGGAAGGGGGGCGGCTAGCGCGCAGCCCGCGCACCGCGTGGATATTTCCCCGCGATACATCTTGTAGATGTTTGCAGTTTCCCGCGTTCGGGCATGGGAACGTCTTAGCCGCTGGGAAACATCCCCCCGGCGCGCTTTGGTTGTGCTGTGCCTTGCCGCAGCCCGCGCACCGCGTGGATATTTCCCCGCGATACATCTTGTAGATGTTTGCAATTTCCCACGTTCGGGCGCGGGAACGTCTTAGCCGCTGGGAAACATCCCCCCGGCGCGCTTTGGTTGTGTAGAACCCCGCCCGCGCGGCGACAAACTGCTCCGTGGTTGACAAAGTAACCTAAATGAGTTATTATATGATATATAAGTTATATATATAAACCAACAGGAGAAGGAGTAAACCGCATGAGCTACCCAGACCACCACGATATCCCGCCACCGACCGACCATGACGCACCACCAGAACCAGATACCACTTTGACGCAAAGTGACGCATTTTCGGGGATTGACAATTTGCGCGGTGTGTGCGTTGCCAATGTGACGCAAAGTGACGCATTTTCGGGGATTGACAATTTGCCCGACCTGTGTACTGTGCCGCCACCCACGGATGATGACGCGCCAGAACCCTTTGACATCACCGCGCACTGGGCAAGCAATATGCCAGAAAATTGCCTGCGCTACAACCCCACAACAGGGGAGCGCACCGTCAAAGAGTGGGCATTCGCTACATGGTTCAGCCGCTATGCGGATGTGCGCTGTATCAACTATCAGTTTTACCTCTGTGGCGAGAAAATAAGCAATAGCCTGCTCAAACGTACCTTGGTGGATATCGTGCGGGTGCGAGCAAGCGTTACCCCGCAGCGCCTTGGCAACATCGTCAGCCTGCTAGAGGACCTTACCGCCATGCCGCCACCTGATGTCAGCGCCGAAAGCATTTACTTCACCAACCGCACCTTGACGCTGTATCAGCAGGGCAACTCAAATCGTCAACCCAGTCAAGCGCACGAACCAAATCAAGCGCACGAACCCAATCAAGGCGGGCAAATCACCGAACCAAACAAGCCCAACCAAAGCAGCCAACCCCCGCAACCCGCTTACCTCACCACCCGCCTACGCGCCCACCCCGCGCAGCAGTTTGTGCAGTGCCGCGTGCCCCATGCCTTTGACGCAGCGGCGGGCAGTCCCACCCGCTTTTTGCACTTTATGGCGGGGCTGTTTAGCCCGCAGGATTTGCGCACGGTGCAAGAATACCTCGGCTATTGCCTGCTGCCAAGCACCAAGGCGCAAAAGGCGCTGTTCATCATCGGCAAAGGGGGTGAGGGCAAAAGCCGCCTGACCGTGCTGATGAAACTGGTACTCGACGATGCGGCGATGGTGTCAAGCGTGTCAAAAATCGGCGAGCAGTTCTTTGGCACCATGCTAGAAAACCGCCTGCTCTTCATTGATGATGACCTGCAAACCGCCAAATTCAATGCCACCGATACCTTTAAAACCCTTGTCACCAACGAAACCGACCTTGTGGTCGAGCCCAAGGGCAAGCCCTACTACGAAATCCGCCCCTATACCCGCTTTTTGCTGATGGGCAACCAAAGTGTGGGCAGCCTGCACGATAAAAGCCATGGGTTTTACCGCCGCATTCACATCATCAACACCCTGCCCGCGCCCAAAAATAGGGTGAATAACCCAAACCTCATCCAAGATATTTGGGCGGCAGAGCAGGCGGGCATTCTGCTCTGGCTTGTGCAGGGGGCACTGCGCCTTGCCCGCCAAAACTATCGCCTCACCGAAAGCGAAGAGAGCAAACGCGCCCTTGTTGCCCTCAAAGAGGACGACAACACCGCCCTTAGCTTTCTGCAAGAGCAAAGTTTCACCTACGGCGCGGGGTGCAGCGTTACCTCAAGCGAGCTGACTGCCAAATACCGCGATTGGTGCTATGACAACGACCTATTTAAGGTGAGCGGGCAAGCGTTCAAGCAAACCTGCATTGACTTTTTTGAAAAAGGCGGTGCCACACCGAGCAACAAGGTGAAAACATATCGTGGGTTTGCGCGTGGCTTTGTGGGGGTACAGATTGGGTAATGAAGTGTCGCCTAGCTGTCGCCGACCTGTCGCCTAGCTGTCGCCGACCTGTCGCCTAGCTGTTGCCAGATGTGTGGAAACAACGGTTTTTGCGCTGAGATTGCGTCAAACCGCAGTCTGTATCGCCTCAATATGCGGATAAGGCGACAGGGTGGTACAGGCAGGCGACAGGTTAGGCGACAGGTCGATTTGCCTGTGTTTTGGCTAAATAATACGTCATTGCGTTGTTATTTGCTGTGTTTTACTACTTGGTACACTTCTTTTTATAAAATCAGAAGGCATAGGTATTCACCATATATAGCCATAAGGGGATAAGTGTTGCGTGTACCGCCGCCCGTGTACCGCCGCCCGTGTGCCGCCGCCCGCGTGCCGCGTGAATGTTTCCCCGCGATACATCTTGTAGATGTTTGCAATTTCCCACGTTCGGGCGCGGGAACGTCTTAGCCGCTGGGAAACATCCCCCCGGCACGCTTTGGTTTTGCAAGCCGCCGCCCGCGCACCGCGTGAATGTTTCCCCGCGATACATCTTGTAGATGTTTGCAATTTCCCACGTTCGGGCGCGGGAACGTCTTAGCCGCTGGGAAACATCCCCCCGGCACGCTTTGGTTTTGCAAGCCGCTCCGGCTATACCTTCAAGGGTTGGTCAGACGGCGGCGATGAAGCGATGGCGGCGGGCACAGAGCGCACCATCACAGGCGACACGGCTTACACTGCGACATGGAAAAAGAAATCCTCGAGCAGCAGTAGCAGCACCACCGAAGCACCCACAAGCCCCGCAACCGGTGCGCAGGCACAGTCGCTTCTCTGGGCACTCTGCGCAATGGCGCTATCCAGCACCACAATCGCAATCGCAACCAAGCGCAAAAAGGAAGAAGAAGCGTAAAAGCGAAGTGACCTTGAAAATCAGTAAAGCAAAACCTAGCCGCACATGATACAGCTATAAACATGAAATCGTTTGCGGGTGGGGGAGCCCACTATCCTGTGCCTATTTGGCGCATAGAGGGCACTGCAAGCGGTAGCAAGCGTACCCGAACGCAGGGAGGGTTTCTAAAGGGGGTCACCCCCTTTAGCGCTGCGTCAACCGCATCGTACGGTTGCGGTTTTGGTTACTTTTGGCGGCAAAAGTAACACCCCGCAGCTTTAGAAAAAGGCAGCACTGCCCGGCAGTCGCAACCCAGAAAAACCAAAATGTAAGCAACAAAAAACCTAAGGTAAACAAGCAACCTAGCCGCAAAAAAGCAACCATTTCACATGAAACCCCCGCAATCACCTTGTCCTTTCCCCAAAAAAATGCTATACTAAAACCAGAAAAACAACTGATTATCAAGCAAATATTATATAAAACCAAAGGAGTATCAAAATGAACAAACCAAAACGCGCTTTCTTGGCAATGTTGTTCAGCTTTGCCCTTGTTATCATGGCATTGCCCTGCCTTGCCTTTGCGGAGGGCGATGTGGCAAGCAACGGCGACACCGCGTTTGTAACAGGGCATGTTGCAAGCGTCAGCACTACGGCAGGTGAGCAATATTACATCTTCATCGAAAGCGCACTTGCAGCGGCAAACACTGCGGGCACAGCAACCATCACCCTGCTTGCTGATGTTCGAACCACAGCCACCCTCACCTTCACGGGCAGTGACATCACCCTAGATTTAAACGGACATGGCATTGACGCAGACGGCGGGGAATTCTCTGTCATCACGGTGAATGGTAGCGCGACCCTCACCCTAACGGATAGCAATTCCACTGCAAGCAACACGGTGGGCAGCACCTCGGTCAGCGGTGGCTATATCACGGGCGGCAGGGGGTATCAAAATAATAGCGATGCCTCGGCCTATAACTGGTATTTCTACGGCGGCGGGGTCTATGTGGCAAGTAGCGGCAACTTTATCATGAGCGGCGGCACCATCCTAGGCAACGCGG
>JAWXUQ010000015.1:0-45966 GCA_044426225.1 Faecalibacterium sp.
TGCCCGCCTAGATAAGCTATCTGAAATCTGGGACACCGACAAACGCGTGCCCGCCATTGTAGAATTTGTCGATATTGCAGGGCTTGTCAAAGGCGCAAGCAAGGGTGCAGGGCTTGGCAACAAATTCCTCGGCAACATCCGCGCTTGCGATGCGATTGTGCATGTCGTGCGCTGCTTTGACGATGACAATATTGTGCACGTGGTAGAGGACGTAAACAAACCAGTGGGTGTTGACCCCATTGGCGACATTGAAACCATTGATTTTGAACTGATTTTAGCCGATTTAGACATCATCCAAAATCGTATAGCCCGCCAGACCAAGGCGGTAAAAACCGGCAACAAGGCAGCAGCGGCAGAGATTGCTTGGCTGAGCGAGCTTGCCACCCACCTAGAACAAGGTGAGCCTGCCCGCACCTTTGCCTTTGACGAAGGCGACAAAGACCAAGCCCTAGCGCTGCAAGAAATTGGGCTGCTAAGCGGCATGCCTATCATCTATGCTTGCAATGTGGGCGAGGATGATTTGATGGAAGGGCTAGAAAACAATAAATATTACCCCTTGGTGGTGGCACGTGCCGCAGCGGAGGGCGCAAAGGCACTGCCCATCTGCGCAAAAACCGAAGAGGACATTGCCGATTACACCCCAGAGGAAAAGAAAGAATTCCTTGCTGAGATGGGTGTTGCCGCCAGCGGACTAGACAATTTAATCCAAGAAAGCTATGACCTGCTCGGGCTGATTTCTTTCTTGACCGATGGCAAGAAAGAATGCCGCGCATGGACCATCCGCAAGGGCACCAAGGCGCCTGGTGCTGCGGGCAAAATCCACAGCGATTTCGAGCGTGGGTTTATCCGTGCAAGCGTGGTGAAGTATGAAGATATGCTCACCTACAACTGCAACATGGCAGCAATTAAAGAAAAAGGTCTGCAACGCACCGAGGGCAAGGAATATGTGGTGCAAGACGGCGATGTAATCGAATTCTTATTCAACGTATAAGGGGAACCACCAGATGAAATTAGGCATTTTGGGCGCATTGCCCGCCGAAGTCGCACAGGTGTGCGACCATTTAACAAATGTTACCACCGAAGAATATGCCGGGGTAGAATATTACCTTGGCACCCTTGCCGGCAAGGACGTTGTCGTCTGCTGCGCAGGGATGGGCAAGGCAAATGCTGCTGCCACCACCCAAGTGCTGTGTCTAAAATATGGCATTGACCAACTGATTTTCTCTGGCATTGCGGGCAACACTAGCCCACTGCTGACGATTGGGGATGTGGTGATTGGTAAAACCGTAGTCTACCATGACGCGGAAATCGATATGATTTGCCAAAACCCGCCCTTCTTAAAAGAATACAGCGGCGCGCCTGCGCTCATCAGCGCCGCCGAGGCTGCCTGCGCCACCCACGGGGTACACAGCCTAACAGGTAAAATCGCAACAGGAGATTTGTTCATCGGGGATAGCGCAAGCAAACATGCCATCATGGCAAAATGTGCACCCGATTGCGTAGAGATGGAAGGCGCCGCGGTCAGCCAGATTGCCGCCAAAAATGAAGTGCCTTGCGTCATCATCCGCGCCATGAGTGACGATGCAGACGAAGCAGGCAAAGAAAAATTAGTCGGCACCAATTTCAGCATTGATGAATACGTGGCTACCGCCACCAAGATTGTAGTGAGCATGGTAGAGGCATTGTAAGTCGATTTTCTATCCGGGCTGCCTGTGTGGGCGCTCAAGCGACAATTGCAAAACAGCGGGCTGCCCGCAATCACGCCACAAATAAAAGTTGCAACAAAAATCAGACTAGTAAAGAGAGCGCGAACGGCTTTTCATCCGTTAGATACACTCGAACCGTTCTGAAGTTTGTTGCAACTTTTTTTAGAATATGAGACGTGCGACAGCGCCTTTGATACTGTCACATTCGCCTTATAAAAATTCGTTCATCTTGGCGCGGCATTCCTCTTGAAAATCCTGTAACTGCTGCGAAAGACGCATGGTGCCTGGCGCAGCGTCTGGGTAATCACTGCGGGTTTTGATGCAATCCATCACCCCTTGCTCGTTTCCCATGGCAAGCATTTCAGCAAGGTTTCGCGTGGATTTATCGTTGATGGTTTTCATCTGAATGCCCATGTGGGTATTTGCCTTGGCAAAAGCGCCCTGCCCCTTTGCCTGTGCGCCACAAGACTCCATGCATTTATGCGCCTCACTGTTGATTTCATGATAGACATTTTTCTCACGCAATAGCTCTGCCTTAAAATAGCCTTCCTCTGCCATCGGGATGATTTGCGCTAGGGTGTTTTTACCCATTTCGGTATTGTCTACAATTGCTTCTAGTACTTCTAAATTATGATTTTGTTCTGGCATAAAAAAATCCTCCTTTTGCGTGTTAGTATCACCCAAAAGGAGGATTTTATCCGTTTATCTTATAACTTGCGCGCATTGCTAGGGGGCGATAGCACCCCACCTTGCCACTTGGCATGCGCAAGATGTATGCAGGTTACCGTGCCGCCTTTAGTGCAGCTCTGCGTAGGCAACCGCATTGCCGCCAGTATGACCGAGGCTATTCAGCCGTGCCTCACACAGGATTTGCAGCTCAGCCCAGGTAGGGTTGCAGACCTCCACCGTAGAGGCACATGCCACCGAAAGGGTATAGGGGATTTTGCACAGCATACCGCAGGTAGAGGTGCAAACCAAATTCATCTTTTCGTAAAGGCAACGCATCTGGTTTTCGAGGTCGGTTTCCTCTGCCCCAACGCAGCCCACTGCAAAGGTATATTTAGAAAGGCGGCAGACAACCTTATCCGCACCTTCATCGTAGAATTTCTTCCACTGATTGGCAACGTTACAAATTAACTGGTCAGTATCAAGTGCGCCATGGGTTTGCTCTAGTATTTCAAAGTGATCAATCGAAACAATCGCCACTGCCACAACCTGACCCTGCGCAGCTAGGCTTGGAATGCGTGAACAGAACACGTTTTCCCAATAGCGGCGGTTGTAAGCGCCCGATAAAAAATCGCGAATTAAATCATCGTTATAAATCTGCTGTTCGCGTGCACTCATGGTATGGGCAGCACAGCTCTGGCTCGTTAAATGACTTTCCATGCGCAGGGCAAGATGTTCGCCATTTACCACCACTTTGCGGGTCAACACACAGCTAGATGGTTGCCGATCCAGTAGATATTCCACGCTGACGCCCTCGTTTTCGAGGCTATGCGCTTCGGTGGCATCTGCAATGGGGTGCAACTTGACGCGATCAAATACATCGCTGAGCTGTTGCATTAATTTTTCAATTTCGACCGTGGTAAATTCTTGCTTCATTTTTATCTCTCCAGAAAATAAATATGATGTGACAAGGGTCTGCCATCATTCGTTTTTGTCGCCCTCTAACATCGGTAGCTTTTCTATCCCACCATGCGCTCCGAATGCCAAATTTTCCGTCAAAGGGCTTACTTTTTTACTTTTTCCTGTTTTTTATTATAACATGCTCCCTCGCAAAAACATAGTCCTTTTACAAATTGCACAGTAGCTTCGTCTTATTTTTGTCAGTTTGCCAAATTTTCGATTAGTATTTCCTTTACAAACGGTATAGATAAACGGTTTTTCTAGGAATTATCGGGAATTTTCAGCCACAACCACCCGCCAAAGCCGCAACCACGCAGAGCAAAATCTGTTCACGCATGAAAAACAGCGGCATTTTATTGCTTATTTGCCGCAAGAATGATATAATTACCCCCATACGAATGGCAGATTTTCTGCCCTGAAACCACACCGCTATCCACGCGGCGGCTGCCACGGCGCGGGCGCACCCCGCCGCGCATTAGGAACAGAACATGAACACCATCACACCTACCCTTAAATTATATGAGCGCGATGCCTTTCAGGCTAGTTGCGACACCACCCTTTGCGCGGTGCTTGCTGATGGCAAAGCGCCACCGCGCATTGCCCTTGCAGAAAGCGTTTTCTTTGCAGAGGGCGGCGGGCAGCCCGCTGACCGCGGCACCGTATGCTTTACCACCCCGCAAGGCGAGTTATTCGCCAAGGTGCTAGACGTGCACGAAACAGACGGCATTCTCTGGCACACCCTTGACGCACTGCCCGCCGCAGTGCAAGAAGGTATCGGCTGCCCTGTGTATTGCACCCTTGATTGGGCGCACCGCCTAGACAGCATGCAACAGCATTCGGGCGAGCATATTTTATCTGGCATTTTGCATTTACTATACGGCGCGGAAAATGTCGGTTTTCACATTGGCAGTGAGCTAGTACGGATGGACACAAATTGCCCCCTCACCGCTGCGCAGCTGCAAATCGCCGAGGAAATGGCGAATGACATAATATGGCAAGATGTGCCAATTGAAACACTATTGCCAGACGCAAGCGCCCTTGCCGCCATGACCTATCGCAGCAAGAAAGAGATTGCGGGCACGGTGCGAATTGTGCGGATTGCCGCTGCTGACACCTGCGCTTGCTGCGGCACCCACCTGCGCAGCACAGGGCAGGTAGGGCAGATTAAAATTTTAAGCGCCGAGCATTACAAGGGGGGCGAGCGGCTGAGCGTGGTGTGTGGCAAACGCGCCCTCACCGCCGCGCAGGGCATGCGCGCGCGGGAGGCGGAGATTGGCGCACTGCTGAGTGCAAAGCCCGCCCTGACCGCCAGTGCGGTACAGCGTGTATACGCTGAACTGAATGCATTGAAATTTGCAAAGCAAGGGGTAGAACACCAACTGTTTGAAGCCCTTGCCGCCCAAGTTGACCCGAGCAACCCCGCCCCCACCATTGTGACGGTCGCAGGGCTAAATCCCGATGGTCTACACCGCCTTGCAAGCCGTTTGTGCGAAGCGACACAAAGCCTATGCGTCGCACTGTGTGAGCAAGCGCCCGACAGCGATGGTGCGATTAGCTGCGGCTATTGCCTTGCACAAAGCGGCGACGCTGACCTGCGCGGGCTGTGCAAAGCGCTGAATACCACCTGCCACGGACGCGGCGGCGGCAAGGCAAATATCTGCCAAGGCAGCGCAGCGGCAAGCGCGGCAGAACTTGCCGATTTTGTGCGCGAATATAACGATATGGCATAGATATCCCCGATATTAAATAGATATCCCCGCACGCCTTTTTATATCATGCCAACAACTGCGTTCATCTAGTTTTCATCCATTGCACCCTCTAATTTTTTCACACTTACTTTTCCACATTTTCTTATTTCGATGTGAAAAGCAACCCATTACGAGCCTATAAGGAGAACACCCCACCATGAGAATGCGTTTCAAACCCTTTGCCCGCCCCGAACTGCTTGCCTGTGATTTCCACGCGCATGACCCCTTCCACTCAGCAGGCGAGTGGCACGGCAAATTTGCCCGCCCCGCACAGCCCATGATGCTAGAGCTCGGCTGCGGCAAAGGTGGCTTTTTGGCACAGCTTGCCAGTGCCAACCCCCAAAACAACTATATTGGCATCGACATCACTGACAAGGTGCTGATTTTGGCAAAGCGCAAAATCGAAGCAGCTTACCAATCGGTAAATCTTGCGCCAGACAACGTCTTTATCATGAGCGCGGATATTGAGCGGTTAAGCGCCGTTTTCTCTCCCGCAGACACCGTTTCTCGCATTTACATCAACTTCTGCAACCCATGGAGCAAAAATGGCAGCAGCCACAAACACCGCTTGACCTATCCCAATCAGCTAATTGCCTATCGCGAAGTATTAGAGGACGGCGGCGAAATTTACTTTAAGACAGATGACGATGATTTGTTCCGTGATAGCCTGCGTTATTTCCCCGCCTCTGGCTATGAAATCACCTGGCAAACTGCCGATTTGCACACCGATGAGCCCACCTGGAACATCCGTACCGAGCATGAGGGGATGTTTACCGAGCAAGGCATTTTGATTAAGGCACTGATTGCCAAAAAAATCAGCGACCCTGCAAGTGTGACTTTTGTGCGCCCCAAGGTTTTGGCAAAGGCGCTTTCGCCTGAAGAAGAAGCCGCAGAATAAACGCGAAAAGCTGTCCTCTTACTCGTCATGTAACGGCAAGCAGACAGATAAATAAATCTTAGCACAAAACAGCCCTGCCCCATCGCTTCGTTTTACACGAACGGTTCGGGGCAGGGCTGTTTTTGTGTTGTATAAAAGGAAGGGACCGCTAGCATGTTGCAACCGATTTATCGCTGCATTATCTCACTCCACTGTTTCATTTGCAAGTGCGTCTAAGCCCAGTTCATTCTGGATGATATTCGCCTTGGCAATGCTGCGTTTGCCGTATTTGCCACGGATTTTATCCAGGCTTTGCTCCAGTGCTTCGCGCTTAGGATTTGGCTTTGGCGCATCATCAAAGAAACTTTGCTGCACCGCAAAGGGTTCCTGTGTCAGCCCTAGGGCAGTGACGGTCAGCATCCGAATGGGCACACCAATCTTCCAGTTGGCACAGACAAGTTCATAAGCGGCGGCTTCAATTTCACCGCTTAAATGGCTTGAAATGGGCAATTGCTTTTGGCGGGTGAAACTTTTTAGGTTGGTGTCTTTTATCGTCACCTGCACGGCACTGGCATATAACCCACCCTTGCGCAAGCGAAAGCCGACCTCTTGCGCAAGGCTAGAAAGCCCTGTTTTGATATCGCTTTCGGTAATCAGATTACGCTTAAAGGTGACCCCGCTGCCAATGCTTTTGATCGGCTCGCCCTCACCCCAACGGCAGACCTCTGTCTGGTCCTCACCCCGGGCAAAGCGCGAAAGCTCTGCCCCGCTTTTGCCCAGCAAGGCAGTCAACTGCTCTGGTGGAGCGGCGGCCAAATCACCAATGGTATACACCCCAAACCCCGCCAGTTTTTGCGCGGTAGTTTTGCCGACATAAATCATCTCACGCGCGGGCATGCCCCAGAGCATCCGCTGATAATTCTGCGGGGTAATCAGGGTGGTTGCATCTGGTTTTTTATAATCAGAACCCATTTTCGCAAAGATTTTATTAAAGCTGACCCCCACGCTAATGCACAGCCCGGTTTCCGCCTTGACCCGCTCACGCACCAAATCGCCCATCTCCTTGGGGCTGTTTGCATAGAGGTGCCAGACATTAGTAACATCTAACCAACTTTCATCCACCGAGAAGGGCTCGACCCGTGCTGTATACGAACAGTATATTTCGTTGATAACATTACACCAATGTTGATATTTTTCGTGGTGGGCAGGAAGCGTTTGCAGCTCTGGGCACTTTTTGCGCGCCTGCCAGAGGGTTTCTGCCGTCTGAATGCCAAAGCGTTTTGCGTGTTCGTTTTTGGCTAGGATAATACCGTGCCTACTTTCAGGGTCACCACAAACAGCAACAGGCAGGTGCTGCATTTCGGGGTGGTCAAGTAGCTCCACACTGGCAAAAAAGCTGTTGCAATCACAGTGCAAAATCCACCGTTGCTTGGCGGTGGGGGTTGCTGATGCAATCTGCGGCATACCATCCCCCTCCTTCCGTTTGCGAACTTATGACAATTGCGGTATCGGATCACGTGGCATATTGCAAGCTGATGCGCTGATAAAACATTCTGATTAGGCTTTGCGGACAAGCCCCTCTAGTTTATTGACAAGTGCCTTGCCATGTCTACCGAGTAGCTTGATTATCATCATGCTGCCCATCTGCCAAACCGCCGCCCAGTTAAAGACGATGACCCCCGCCGTGATGGCGAATGCAACCCACATGGCATAGGGCATGCCCGATAGCAAAACAAGTGTTTCGAGCAAGAGCGCCGCCAAATTGATTGCCACCTTGCGGGGTGCGATATCAATGACAAGAAACTGGCGGCTGTGTAATACACGGAACAAAAATACAATCATCAGCGAGAGCATAGACGCAAGCGCCGCGCCAAAGGTGCCCCACCACTGAATGAAGAAAAAGTTCATGATACAGTTGGCAACAGCGCCAGTCACCATAGTGATACAGCTGCCGATGGTATGCTTGTACACCACATAAATGCTGTTATAAAACTGATTGAAGCAGGTAATCATGGCGGCAATGGCAAGGAAGGGCACACACCGCCATGCCGTCTGGAATTCTTCTAGGAACACCCCCATCAAGGGCTCGCAAAGCCAGAGAATGCCCGCTGCCACGCAGAACAAAATGCCCGAATAAGAACGAAACACCTGCCCAAAGAAGCGTTTGCGATCCTCTTCTTCAGTCACAGCGGAAAGCTGCCATGCCTCATAAAAAATAACCCCGATGGTGCTTAAAATGGTGGGCAGATAATAGGCAGTCGAGAAAACACCCACCCAATAGCTGCCGCTTAGTCCATCGCGCCCATCCGCAAGGATTTGCAAAAAGAACATATCCGATGCGTTGATGACCCAAAAACTGATTTGAGCGGGAATCATGGGCAAGGCAAATTTAAGCATATCGCCCCACAGCTTTTTGTTGATGGCTTTAAAGTCCAAAAAGCGCCAAAGTTTTTCGGCACAGAACAGGAAAATCGCGCTACACACATCAGCGCAGATGATAGCAAGCAGGTACCCTGCCGCGCCCATCTCGTATTTGATTAAGAATACAACCCAGAACAACAAGGTGATAAGGGTGCACAGCACACCATCCACCGCAGCAAGCACATTATGTTGGCGCCCCCGCACAAAGTTAGTGCACAAACTGCGCAAGCAACTGGTGAGGACATAGATATATAAATAGATGGCATAATCCGACACCGACGGAATAAACTGCACGATCGGATAGAATAGCCAGAGCAACAGATACCCTGCCAAAATGGTGAGTAGACCGTTCGTAAACACCTGCTTTTTATTGTTGGTTTTATCAAGGGTAAAACGGATAATCGCACTGGACACCCCAAGAGACACCACCGGAATGAGCAAGTTTGCACACTGGGTAGCAAGGGTGGTGACACCCACCACCGCCGGGTCTTGCAGCACGTTGGTGACAAAGGGGCGAATGAGAATGCTAAGCAACTTCGCCGAAAAACTAGAGATGGCAAAGAGGATGGTATTACCCGCTAGTTTTGAATATTTATCTTTTTTTTGAATGTCTGCCATGGGTTCTCCTTTGTATCGGGATGTATCTGCGCACGAACGAGCGCAAAGGCACTATCTTAATAGTTTTCTGCGGGCTTTCCAATCGGGTAAAATACTTTCCACTTCCGCCCAGAATGCCGGGCTGTGATTGGGCTGCAAAAAGTGACAATATTCGTGCACCACCACATAAATCTGGGCGGCGGGCGGCATGTTGTATAGGCGCAGTGCAAAGGTGATTTGCCGTTTAGTGATGTCGCACACACCCCATCGGCTTGTCATATCCCGCACCTTAATGGTCGGTTTTTGCCCGCTGAGCACCGGTGCAAAGGCAGGGAATACCATCTCACTCAAATGCTCAAAATAGGGCAGCGCCTCCGCCTTGGTGGGCAGAGGCTGCGCGTTTTGCTGCGCATTGCGGGCGGCAAGGCGACCTTGCGCGGCGCAAATCCAATCCGCACGCTCTGCGACAAAGGCATCCACCCGCTCTGCGGGGGTGCGCGGGGAGGCACTGGCGGCAACGCTGCCATCGTTACGGATGCGTAGGTTAATGTTTTTCACCTTGCGGCGGGTCAACTGATAGGAAATACCCGCGGCGGTGCGCAGGCTTGTCTGGTTTTTTGCTGGCATACTGCCACCTTTCTAGCGTGGCACCCTTGCACCACACTCGATTTTCGCATAAAACATTTTGCGCCGAAAGAACCCCACAACCCTTACCACCGCAAAACAATGGCGCGCCACCTTGCCAAACGAATAAGCAAGGATGCCGCGCCTAAGATTATTTTGAACCGCTCACCGTTTGTTTTTCTTTTTTGCGCAATGTAAGCGGGATTTGCGCCAACACCACCGCCATGAAAATCAGCGCACAGCCTGCACTCTCCCGCAGGGTGAGGATTTGTTTCAACAGCAAAAAACCACCGATGGCCGCAAAGACGCTCTCTAGGCACATGGTAATGCTTGCGATGGCAGGATTCAGCGCCTTTTGCGCCACAATTTGCAGGGTATATGCCACACCACTGGATAAAATGCCACAATATAAAATCGGACCCGCACAGGCAAGGATATCTGCAAGAACGGGTGTTTCAAAGACAAAGGCACAGATGGTTGCTAGAATGGCGGTTGTCAAAAACTGCATTAAACTTAGGCGAATACTATCCATCTGGGGGGAGTAATAATCCACCGACAAAATCTGAAAGGTGAACAAAAATGCACAGAGCAGCAAGAGCAGATCACTTGAGGCAATGCCCTCAAAACCGTTTTTCATGCAGAGCAGATACAGCCCCACCACCGAAATTAAAACGCAGAGCCAAATCTGCCCGCTGATTTTTTTGCGAAAAAACAAAGAACCGACAATCGGCACAAGCACCACATACATGGCAGTGATAAACCCCGCCTTTGCGGTGGAGGCATTCATGGTCATCGCCATCTGCTGCGCTGCGCTTGCGGCAAAAAGGAAAAAACCACAGGTAAGCCCACCACGCAGCGTAAAGCGCAATTCTTTTTGATCCTTTGCCCAACCGTGCGCTTCGCCGTTTTTGGCGCGAAAATAATCCGCACCATAAATCACAGGGATAATCACGATGGCACCAAGCCAACTACGCGCCGCCAAAAAGGTAAAGGCGCCGATGCTCGCCCCCATGCTTTGCGCGATAAAGGCAAAGCCCCAAATCAGCGCAGTGAGGGTCAGCAGCAAGGTGTTTATTGTTTGTTTTCTCATGCCGCCTCTTCTTCTGTGAGGACTTCTTCCTCGCTCACAGGCGCATCAAAGGACACCCCATCTACCTGCATCACCCCATAGATATAATAGCCATAGGCATCATACGAGAAATTCATGCGGTATTCTTTGTCGGGGTCAAGCCCAGTAATGGTATAAGTGTTAGTTTCATCGTTGGTATAGAAATAAATAGTGGTGCTTTCCACATAGGTTGTTTCGCCTGGCAGTTTTTCCCACAGTGCGATTTTAAAGCTCTTCATACCAGTGGACTCACCCGTTGCCTTCGCGGTTAGGGTGAGGGTGCCGGTGGGTGCATAGAAATAATCGGTTTCGCGGTTGGCAATGCCATTGAATACCACATACATGGTATAGCCATCTGCACCATCATATTCTTCTACTGCATCTTCCTCCTCGGTGGTATCTGCCGTTTCACCCTCTTCGGTTTCTGTTTCGGGCAAGGGAAGCGTGCCATCATCTAGGGTAAAGGCAAAGGATGACGTAGAGCTAACCCCGTAGGGCAGCACGATTTCATAATCCGTTGGCTGCGCGCGGGTGAGGGTATCAGGTTCTTCCTCCACACCATTAATGATGACGTCAATTGCGTAATCCACACTGACCATCAAACTTGCAAATTTTTCGTTTTTCATCAAGATGGTATAAATCCACCCACAAAGCAGGCAGAAAATCAAAATGAATGCGAGAGGCGGCAATAATTTAAGTGCGATTTTTTTCGCAATTTCCGCACCGCTTTTTTTATTTTTGGGGGTATTATTTGGCATATTGATAAACCTCTGTGCACAAGATGTGCCTTTTATTTCGGACGCATCGGCGCGAACGCGCGCACCAGTTGCAATCGTTTCCTTGTTATATCCATACATATTGGCAGCAAAGCCAAACACTTTGCCACGATAATACAGACATTATACTTGATTATGGTCATTTTTTCAAGTCACAAACGTTTTTTACTTTTATTCGTCCATCATCTCATTATACTGTGCAAGCGCATGGCACTCAGCGGCGGCAAGGTCTGGGTAGGCTGAGGCATAAAGCGAATCGTACCGGTAGAGCGCATAGCCATCTGCCCCCGCCTCACTTAGGTCTACAATCATGGTAACTAGATTTTCTGCACTGTTCCACTGGCTGACGCTATCCTCATTTTGCCCGCCATCGCCATCACCAATGCGATAGGCACCAAGCCCAAACAGCAGTGCGACGCTCTCAGCGCGGGGCATATTCAGCCATTCTTCAATGATGTACTGGTATCCAAAGCGGGTACTGCCCGATTGCATGGTATAGTTATAGCCCCAATAGACCTGTGGGCAGACGTAATCCACGCATCCCTGCCCCGTGTCGGGATTCATCCATGCATCCACATCGCTGAACTGTTGGCTCTGGTTATTATCAGGATTACCCTGTGGGCTGATGCCAAAGGTAATCTCTGAATCATATTCTTTGATGCAATCATACACCTGCTTGACAAAGGCGCTGACGTTTGCAAGCCGCCACGCGGTGCGGTCGCTCTCGCCACTGGCGACAAACTGGGCATCGTCTATGTAATCCTCCGTGGTGGGGTAAAAATAATCGTCAAAGTGAATGCCATCCACCGCATAATGCTCTATAATTTCTTGCACACCGCCGCAGACATAATCCGCCACCTCTTGCATGGCAGGGTTGAGGTAAAGCCCCTCGCCCACCGCGACCACCCAATCGGGATTGGTATAATATAGGTTTTCTGCGCAGAGCGTTTCGGGGCGGGTTTCGTTCAGGCGCAAGCGATAGGGGTTCACCCATGCTTCCACCCGCAACGCACGGGCATGGGCTGCCTCTATCATCAAAGCAAGCGGGTCAAAATCAGGCGCTTGCCCCTGCGTGCCAGTGATGATATGGCTCCATGGGAAATAAGCACTGGGGTAAAAAGCATCGCCAAAGGGGCGCACCTGCACAAGCACCGTGTTTAGCCCAAGACTGACGCAATTGTCAAACATGGTGGCAAGGTAGGCAGCAAAGGCGGTTTCACTAGAGAAATCCGCCTCCATCCATTCCAGATAGCTAATCCAGATGCCGCGGTACTGACTGCTTTGCAGCGCGGTGGGCAGGCTTTGCACAGGCTCCTGCGTAGGGGCTGCGGTTGGCGCGGCGGTTTCGGCAGGGGTATCTGCTTGGGTGGTTTGGGGCAACAGGTCAATCGCACCACACCCCACAAGACCACCTGCCAGTGCTGCTGTGCCGCCCAATTGCAAGGCAGTGCGGCGAGATATCGCGTGATGATATTGCATAGATGCTTGTTCTCCTTTTATGATAAAATGCCACCTGCCTGCCACACAAGCTGACCGACCCGCAAGAGGGTGCGTTACAAACTATGCTGCGGGTGTTTTGTGCCAACGCAACAGGCTGTATGCGCCCCACCCGCGTGCCACCGCTTTTAGCACGGCGAACAGGTTGACGTAAAAATAAATGTTTTCCATACCGCTACTGGCAAGCAACCAAAAGCATGCATAAATGCCCTCTGATAGCAAAAGCAGTTTCATCTGGTTTGCCAGTGGTGCGCCACGTTTTTGCTCTGTGTACAGAAGCATTGGCCAAGCCATACATGCCCCCACTAGCCCCACTGCACCCGTGAATATATAGCCAAGCATGCCGAGCAGAAAACTTTGGAAATAACTGTTTCGCAACGGTTTATCATTTTCCTTTTCCGCCGCAAGGAAGAGCACCGATAACCCCATGATGGCAAATGCCGCCACATTTAGGATGCTCAAATCCACCCCTGTTAAGGCACCAAACCCTGCCGACATGGACAGCGCCGTGGAAATCACAAGCAGGGAATACCATGTCTTGCGCGAAAAAACCAAACTAAAATTCATTTTTTTACCTCCGTATCCTGTTCGCCTCGTGCCGCGCATGATGCGCAGAAAACGCTACTGCGGCGCGATTTATCCTTTTCATGCAAGGGATTTGCCACGGCGAATTGCTCGATGTATCTTATAAAGTATAGCATGAAAAGGTTTCTAAAATGTTACTTTGGCAAAAGTTTCGCGCTACAAATGCAAAAAAAGCCGTAACTTTGCCAAAGTTTCGGTTTTTTCTGCCCAAATACAACACATCTTGCCCTAATTATGCTATAATGAAATCAATATGGATTGCACGAAATCCTTGCATTTATTTTACTCGTTTCAGCACTTTGCGCATTCTGCACCCCGCCGCCGTGTCACAATCAGGTGCCACTGCACC
Source organism: Faecalibacterium sp. (assembly GCA_044426225.1). Classification (GTDB taxonomy): domain Bacteria; phylum Bacillota; class Clostridia; order Oscillospirales; family Ruminococcaceae; genus Faecalibacterium. The sequence goes on from JAWXUQ010000015.1 coordinate 13,915, forward strand.
CTTGGCATAACGGCATAAATTTTTCTGAAAAGGATAATCTCATGAGCCCTATCTTATCCATCGTTTGTTTGCTGCTCTGTGTTGGTGCCATTTTCGCCCTATTACGTGGGCAAAAAAATGCGCGTCGCACCACTGTGGGCAGTCCCCACATCCTAGAATACCGCACCGATTTGCCCCTAGATGCCTGCATCGATTTATTGCGGCAAGCAGCGGAGCAAGATTTATTTATTTATACCTTTGCCCGCCAAACCGATGGCAGTTTCGCCTTGCATTTCACCATGCACCGCGCAACGCAGCAGCCCATCGACACCCTTTACACCTTGCGCTTTGAAAGCGGTCGGCAGACTATCATCAGCCTTGTATTTATCCGTGAGGCATTTGGCTATCAAGAGCCAGTGTTCCCACTCGCGTTGCTTGATACTTTTTTTGCGGAAAAGCTATCTGCACAGCGCAACGCTTAACCACCACCGCCCTTACACCGCCCACAACATTGAATGAGCAGGAGAACCCCATGGAACGCACCGCGGTACTAATTTTAGATGTACAAAATGCCTTGATACAAAAGCACCCTTACCACCCCAAAAAGTTTTTGGAGCGAATGGGCGCTTTGGTTGACGCTGCCCGCGCCAACAAAATCGAGGTGATTTATCTACAACAAACTGACAAAGAGCGTCCCGAAGGCAGCGAGGCTTGGGCGCTTGCCGCACCGCTGAGTCCCTTACCAGAGGAAAAATGCTTCAAGAAGCATTTTAGCAGCGCCTTTCACGAGAGTTCGTTGCGCGAGTATTTGGACAGCCGCGATATTCGCACCTTAATTTTAGCAGGGCTAGAAACCGAATATAGTGTAGATGCCACCTGCAAGGTTGCCTATGAATATGGGTTTTCGGTGATTATCCCCGCGCAGGGCACCACCACCTTTGACACCTGCTTTGCCCAAGCAAAACGCACCATCGCTTTTTATGAGGAAGCCATCTGGGCAGGGCGCTATGCCGCTGTGCTGCCCTTTAAAGATGTGCTCAAACAGATGGCGCATTGATGCGGTGCATACATCTTTCCTTGTTCTAAAGGAGGTTTGCTTATCACACCCCCACCATCAACTTTCATGTTGACGGCAAAGGGTATGATAAGCAAACCTCCTTTTTTAGGATCAAATAATCTTATTCAACGCAACTTAATTAAATCAATAAAATAAATATGCCATTTCTTCATTAAACCCTCTTTTTATTAGAACTTTCAAACCTTTTTCTCTTGCAGTTTCGCTTAAATTTTAGTATAATGTTTTCAACGAGATCTTTATTTTTAAATCATTTAATTTTATGCATTTTCCGCCTTGCGTGAGGTTTATTATGAAAAATTCACATGACAAAAACACTTCGAACTCAAAATCACAAACTGAATCTCGCATTCGCGAAACCATTTACCGATATGCGCCCATTTCGCGCACAGAAATCGCCAAACGACTAGCACTAACACCGCCAACTATCACCACTAGCGTTTCCAATTTAATTGACAAAGGTATTGTTTACGAATGCAAAACTGCAACACCATCCTCTAACATCAACGGTCGACCCTCTGTTCTTATTAATTTTATTCCTGACTCTCATTATATTATCGGTATTGACCAAAGCCCACTTCATACCGCAGTTTGCATTACCGACATTCGCGGCAATACCATTTACGAAAAAATGCAGCCTCCCCTTAGCAACGATTATAACATTGCACTTTCAACATTATCGACCCTCATACAGTCCGCTATCTTTGACAGTCAAATAAAGCCATCGCTATTATTAGGTGTCGGTATTTGTTTACCCGGGCTTATCGACTACGACCACGGAATCGTCATCCACAACCCGCATTCCGACTGGTCCAACAAACCACTCGTCACAGATTTAACCGCAAAGTGTAACCTCCCCATTTTAATCCAAAATAACGCACAAACACGTGCGATTGCAGAAAATCTTTTTTCTCTTTCAGATACCAAAAAATTCGCTTATCTCTTTGTTTCAAATGGCATTTCCTGTCCACTTACAATCCGCGATAATGTTTATGGCAATATCTCTCTCGGACCCGGTGAAATTGGGCAATGCATCTTTGCACAAAACAATCTATGGCCTGACACCTTCGCCCAAAACCGCCTAGATTGCATCGCTAGTGAACACGCAATCATTCAACAATGTCAACGCATAATGTCAGAAAATCCAGACTCTATTTTAAACCAACTTTGCGCTTCGTCAGACTTGTTAACAATCGAAACCATACTTTCTGCACAACACCAAAATGATTTTTACACCAACCAAATTATATTAAACAGTATTTTTTATATCGCACAAGCACTTTCTTTTATCATAAATTTCGCCTTTCCTCCACTTGTTGTTATCGATTCCAAAATATTAGCAAACACAACAAACCAAAATCATTTTTACAAGGCACTAGGCAAACTTCTCTTTTCTGCACGATTAGACGAAATTGATTTTATATTTTTACCGTTTGATTCAATGCGCGGCGCTCGCAGTGCAACCGCACTTGTCATTCAAAATAAATTTTTGCACATCACAAATTTCACAGAGAAGAACAACAAAAGGAGACATTATGAGGAAATTTAAAATTGGTGTTATTGGTTGTGGACGAATTTCCAAAACTTATCGAGACGTTTTTTTTAAGATGCACGATACCATAGATGTTGTCATCGCCATAGATAAAGATCTCTCGCACGCCTCTGAGTTCGCTTCATGCTTTCCAAATTGCATTGCCTCAACAACACTAACCGCACTGTTCGCAGAGGACTTAGATGCCGTTCACGTGCTTACCCCTCACCACTTACACCACGCACATGTCATCGCTTGCCTCAACGCAGGATTGCATGTACTTTGCGAAAAGCCAATTGCCATTTCAATGCAAGACGCTTACGAAATCTGTGAAGTCGCCAAAAAAAGCAATAAGCAGCTCGGGATAATCTTCCAAAACCGCTATATAGAAGGGGTCCAACATCTCGCCGAATTAATTCAATCCGGCGCATTTGGCAAAATCACCGGCGCCTGGTCTCACCTTGCATGGCATCGTCCACCGTCTTATTACGACTGCGACTGGAAAGGTTATTGGAACAAAGAAGGCGGCGGTGTTGTTATTGACCAAGCCATCCATAGCATTGATTTAGTGCGTCATTTAATGAATTGTAAAGCAACAAGCGTCCAAGGCCACATCGCGCAACGAATTTTAACAAATATAGAAGTAGAAGATGTTGCCGATGCCGCCATTACATTCGAAAACGGTGCCATTTATTCCTTTTTCGCCTGCAATTATTTTACCCAAAACGAAGACATTCGCATTGAACTAAGTGGAGAACACGGTACCGCGTTACTCACTGGAAACTCCATGGAAATCCGCCTCAACAACAAATCCCCATATACCATTAATTGCACTGACCAAAGCATAGCCGGGGAGTCATATTGGGGTGTACACCACGAAAAACAAATTGCAGATTTTTACCAAACCTTAGCTTTAAATGAAACCGTCAATGTTACACCGGAAGATGCCACCAAAACACTTGAAATCGTTTTGAGTATTTATCAATCATCTCTCACAAACCGAACCATCATACTATAAGTAATCTATTTATTTAGGAGGACCAAATGATTTCTTTCCATTTTGAAAACGCAAAAAAATATTTTTCAGATTGCGACCTAACTGCACTTTACCAAGAAAAGCAAGAAGAAATTTGTGCCGCAATCAAAGGCGCATTGCCTTACACTGATAGCTTAGGTTGGCACCATGTAGAGAACTGGGCAAACCAATCTATGCTTCATGCCGTGCAAGAAAAAGCGGATGAAATCCGAAAAAACAGTCGCGTTTTTGTCCTTGTCGGCATCGGCGGCTCAAACCAAGCTGCTCGCGCCGCAATTCGCGCCATCCGCACAGATGAAAACGTTCAAATTATTTATGCCGGTAACACGCTTTCTGCTTTTGAACTTGCGAAAATCGCGAAACTCTTAAACGGGAAAGATTTTTATGTCAACGTTATCGCAAAAAATTTCAAAACACTAGAACCAGGCGCAAGTTTCCGTTTTTTACGTAACTTGCTACGCGAAAAGTACGGCAATAATGCACACAAACATATTATCGCAACTGGAACGAAAGGAAGCGAATTTGAGCAGATTGCTTTGCAACACGGTTACGATTTTTTTACATTTCCCGACAATATTGGCGGACGTTACTCTGTCTTTAGTGACGTAGGTCTTTTGCCGATGGCTGTCGCCGGGCTTAATATAAACGCCTTGACCATTGGTGCAGCAAGTATAGAAAAACAACTCACGAACGATTTCAGCATTGAAAACCCAGCCATCCAATATGCTTTAATCCGTACATTATGCTATCAAAAAGGATATCGAATGGAGATGTTATCCTTCTTTGAACCACGTTTGCGCTATTTCGCAAAATGGTGGACACAATTATTTGCAGAAAGCGAAGGAAAAGACAATTTGGGTTGTTACCCTATTGTTGGTGAATATTCAGAAGATTTACATTCAGTCGGACAATTCTTGCAAGAAGGTTCCCCCATTATATTCGAAACATTTTTACAGGTAAGCAAAAAAGACACTAGCTTTTTCTCTCCACCCGACAATGTGGCTGATCAAATGGATTATTTAAACGAAAAAGATTTCTGGGAAATCAACAAGGCGGCTGAAAGCGGCACTATTTCTGCCCATGCACAAAGATTGCCTTGCCTGCAATTAGATATCCCCACCATTGATGAGGAACACATTGGTATGCTATTTTATTTTTACATGCTTATGTGCACGATCTCGAGCAGATTGCTAGGCATCAACCCCTTCGATCAAAACGGTGTCGAGGCCTATAAAGAAAGCATGTTTAAAATCTTAAAACAATGATTGAAAACATTTTCAAGTGCATTTCAAATACTAGATTCACATACACGCACCACTGAATTAGAGCCCCCTGACAAACGTCAGGGGGCTCTAATTTATCACACTATCACAAAGGAATATTTCTATTTATCTCAATATCGTTTATTGCTTTTGCCAATCAAGGCAAACAATTCTCTATATGTCGTCTTCCTTTCACCAACCCATGTTTTACTTTTTCTTGTGTCCCGGTCCAAATTGGGTCTTCGTGCTCTATGCTAATTGTCCCATCGAACTCAGCCTCCACCAACTTGTCCACAATCTTTACCCAATCAATTTCGCCAAGCCCTGGCACTCGATATCTCCACCACCCTGCATTTGTAGTTTCTTTATCTTTAGGAGAATATAAAATCCCAGTTTGTGCCAAAACATCACGGCGAATTTCTGTATCCTTAGCATGAACATGTGCAATCTTATCACCAAACGTCTCAATTGCAAGGTAGGGGTCAATCATTTGCCAAATCAAATGCGATGGATCGAACGCAAGTTTAAAATTAGGACTATCTAACTGCGCGAACAATTCCTTCCACATAAAAGGGGCAAAGCCGATGTTCCCCATCAAAGGGCAATTTTCTACACATAGCGTTACATTCTGTTGCACGGCCTTTTCTAGCATCACCTGCAAAAACGAAACAGATTCATCCAAACTCTTATATGGATCATATCGGAAACCATCATGCGAAATAGGACTCACCCCCGTAGAGCAAATAACTTTAGGGATTTGATACTTGCCCGCCAACTCAATCCGCTTAAGGATATTATCTTTATATTCCTGCGCTTGCTCTTTATCGCCCGACAGGAAATTCCGACAGAAAATAAAAGCAGAAATATCAATTTCACCTGTGTTTTTAACAGAAAACACATCTTCTTCTTTTAGTGTCAGGCTAGGCCCAATTTCCAAATCTTGAAAGCCATTTTCTTTGCCCCAAGCAGCAATTTGAAGCAAATCATCCATGCCACTCTCTACGATAGAATTTGTTAAAAAGCCAATTTTCATTTGTTTGCCTCCCACATTTCATCAATTAATGTTTGTATCTCTTTGGCATAGGATACCGTTCTGGTATTAATTGCTGTCCCCTCAATGCAATCTACAAAATGCTGTAAAATGCCATCATGTCCACGCTTAGGCACCACCGGAATAACTTTTTTATCCTCTACACGATAGCTGCCATCCGGCTCTTTGCACCAAAGCACAATACCTTCATCTGCATCTACATTCACACTAAGCATACCACCCTCGCCCACAATTTCAATCGTGTGATTGCAGACACCCACGCGGCTTGCCGTAAAATTATATAGTGTTCCACTTTCACTTTTTGCAATGAAAACCGCACAGTCATCGTTATCGACTGTTTCAATGGCATCGCTCGCAAGTGCCGTTCTGGTTTCTATGGCAGTGGCAAGTTGTGCATCTGTTTGCACAATTTTTCCGCAGCTATCTTGCGTAAACCAAACAGCAAGATCTAACATATGGCAACCAAAATCAGCTAGCGCTCCCGAACCAGAGGTTTGAGCGTTCATTCGCCACTCTCTGCAAACATGTGGATTTGCAATACGCGCGCCGCCAAGTTGTTGGCGATAGAGATAGATCTTGCCTAAAGTGCCGTTTTCCAGAATTGCCTTGATTTCTTTATAAAAATTAAACTCGCGATAGTTAAACGAAACCATGATCACCTGCTCTGGATGCTGTTCGCAAAGCGCTTCAAGCGGTGCAACCAGTGCCGCATTTGTCGAAATTGGCTTTTCGATTAAAACATGCAAGCCATGTGTTACCGCCCGCATTGCCACATCCACGTGAGTATTATTAGGGGTACAAATACTAACTGAGTCTATCTGTGCAAAAAATTCTTCTTCCGTATCACAAATTGCAATATCTGTGAGGGAAAATTCATCACACATATCTTGCGCCATACTCCGCTCAACATCATATACTGCAACAAGTTGAATGCCCGAACACTCTTGCAATCCTTGGATATGTGCCCCTGCAATTCCAACTGTTTTTCCAAGACCAATAATACCATGTCTAATTTTCTTCATAATACTTTCTCCTTAAGACTTTACAGCACCACCTACTAAACCACCCATAATTCGCTTTTGTGCAACGACAAACAATACCATCATTGGTACAATTGCAAGGGTAAATGAGGCAAATGCCATGGTGTAATCCACCGAATATGTGTTCTGAAATCCATATTGGAACATTGGCAAAGTCCAACTACTCATAGAACTATTTAAAATAAGCAAAGGCAACTGAAAATCATTCCAAATCCAAAGGGCATCTTTAATCAACAACGTTGCAAGCATCGGTTGGAGCAGCGGGAAAATAATTTTAAAGATCGTTTTAATTCGACTGCTACCATCAATTGCCGCAGCTTCTTCCATATCTCGCGGCAAACTTTGAATATAGCCCACCAATAAAAACACATCTTGGCACAGCGCGCCACATATATACAACAAAATCAACCCCGCCGGATTCAGCAGTTGAATCTTCGACATTAAAATCACAATCGGAAGCATTTTTACTTGAAAGGGAATGAAAATACCAATGATAATAAAAAAGTATAAAAACTTGTAGTAGCGCTTATTTTGCATATGCCGTGCAACTGGGAACGCAACCAAAGGAGATACAATTAGTATCCCAACCAAACTAAGCACTGTAATGTATGCCGAGTTAAATACATACAAAAAATAGTTTGCACGCTGAATGACCTGAATGAAATTTTCTAAGTACAATGTTGTCGGTGGCGCAAAAAAGTTCTGAAAAAATTCTTGTGTAGTTTTTAGCGCATTCACAATAGTAAGATACATCGGCACGCCAACCACAAGCAACCCTGCCATCGCATAAATATATGGAATTGGATTTGTTTTCCGAATTTTTCCAATCATGCTATTACCCCCTTATTTTTACTCGCTCTAATTTGAAGCAACGAAATCAACGCAATAATAAAGAATAGCACCACCGATTCTGCTGTTGCATAACCAAATCGCCACTCCTCAAAAGCCGTGCTGTAAATCATCGTGCCGATTGATTCTGTCGCGCCACCTGGGCCACCATCTGTAATCGCCATAACATAATCAAAAACACTCAAACCCGATTTCAATTGCAAAATAAAAACCATACTAAATGTCGGCACTAAATACGGCACTGTAATTTTAAAAAACTTCTGAAAAAAACTTGCGCCATCAATATCTGCTGCTTCATATAAATCATGCGGTACATTTTTAATTCCTGCATAAAACAACAGCGTCGGGATCGCACAGGCCGTCCAAACATTTGCCGCTAAAATCCCATATATTGCCAAATCCGCACTTGCCAATATATTCGTTTTTAAAACCTCAATATTTAAAAGTGTCCCGATAACTGGCAACGCACGATAATACAACTCTTTAAAAATCAGCCCTACGGTAATTAACCCAAGTACAGCCGGAAAGAAAAACACCGCACGGAAAAATGCACTACCTTTCATTTTACTGCTAAGTACTAATGCGTTGGCGAGGGAAATAACAATAACAAATAAAATAAGAAGCACAGTATAACGAACCGTAAATGAAACTGTTGATAAAAATCTAGAATCCTGTGCTAGGTTAATATAATTTTGCAAACCAATCATATCATATGTTTTACTAACACCATTCCAATTTGTCAAGCTATAATAAAATCCCATACAAACAGGTGTAATAAATAACAAACAATAAAGGAAAAAACCTGGCAAGGTAATCAAAAAATCCGTCAATCGATCCTCTCGCAAGGAATATGTTTTTTTGTTCATACTGACACCTTTCTTTCTCATTACGCAAAAAAGCGAGATAATCATCAAAATCACTTCCGATATTTACCCCGCTTAAATTGCCAATCATTCGCTTTTAAATCATGCGTTATAAATTAAATCCACAGACTCATCTATTTCGCTTAAATACGTATCCACATCTTTATTCGCAAGCAAGCGCTGCAAACAATTGTTAAATTCACTAATGAATCCAGCTGCCCAATAGTTTCGAGAAATCTTGAAGTTTTTCCCTTCTTCAATCAAATTTGCCAAGCTTTCAAATTCTGCTGTTGACGATTCCACATCTTTTATCAACGAAGGCGACCCTTCATAATCAGCAAAATACTGTGCCTGTTCCGTTTCGTTCATCCATGCCAAAAATGCAATTGCTACATCTTTATTGGCAGAATCTTCACCGACAAAATAACAAAGGTCAACATTGGTGCCAACACGCGTTTCCGCAGCAGTAATTCCTGGCAAGGGGAACATATCCACTGGCACATCTGGGTTTGCAGCCTTACACAACGCAAGCATCCAGGTTCCTTGAATCATCATTGCAGTTTGCCCCCAAGCAAATTCACTGATTGCCGCCTCATAACTTACACCTAAGCTATCCGAACGCCCATAATCTCGCATTTTCAAAAAGATTTCAGCAACAGTACGCATACCATCATGCTCTAACGCGCTTGTCGTGCCCGCTGCAATTTCTTCAAAAAGCGATCCATCATCATCATAAACAAGACCCGTCAACCGGTCACCAACAGCACTTAACGTCCACAGTTCTTGATCGGAAAAAGAAATTGGCATAATACCTAACGCAAGCAATGTTTCACATACGTCAAAAAACTCATCCATTGTTTCTGGAAGCAAAATGTTATTTTCTGCAAAAATCTCAGTATTGTAATACACACCCGTTGCATTAGAAATATATGGAACATAATAATTCGCCCCATTATATAGATTTTCTTCTACAACAGACTCCAAAACATTTTCCATACAAGAAAGCCCTGTTAAATCTGCAAAATAGCCATCATCCACATAAACGAAAGGATCTGCATTATACGCACAAGTGTAAATATCAGGCATATTGCCAGAAACCGCACGCGTTTGTAGCACATCGCCCGAACTATTAATTACAACTTTTACATCGGGGTGGATAGCTGTAAACTGCGCCGACAAATCTTCCATCAGTTCTACAATTTCCACTTTATGGAATAAAACCTCTATTTCTCCAGAAAGACTTTCTTCTTCCGCCGTATCGGTCGTTTGACTGCTTGTCGCTACGCTTGTAGTTGTGGTACTAGACTCTGTACTGCAACCTGCCATTGTAGCTGCTGCTGCAACAGAACCCATTCCCATAAGTGTAAGAAAATTTCTTCGTGCAATTTTTTTCATACAAAACTCCTCTTCTCTTTATTGTTTACAAAGGTTATTCTGCAACCTTTCATGTGCCTTAATTATAACACTCAGAAAAGCACAATGTTATAAGAAAAGTCACACAAACAATATAAAAAAAGTCACATTAAAGAACAATATCATGTTGTTTGGGTGTCTCTCCATAGTAATTTTTAAAAGTTCTAATAAAATTAGAGACGCTATTATACCCGCACATAATTGCTACTTGCGAGACCGTATATGTGGATTCTTCTAAATACCTTTGCGCATTCTCCATGCGGATTTGCGCAAGATATTTTGAAAAAGTTTGCCCTGTATGCTCTTTAAACACCTTACTAAAATACTTGGGATTCATATAATATTTTTCGCGCGCAAGCGTTTCCATTGAAATAAAGTCAAAATAGTTTTCTTGTAAAAAAGCCACTACTTCCTCCATTGCATTTATTGGATACACTGCGTCCACCGTACTAATACGTTGTATAATTTCATCTAAGTACTCATTCAAACTATATAAATTTTCAAACCCCATTAAGGGTGAAAAGGAAATAAAGTCAGAGCGCTTATTTTTAGCAAACGCATATGCTTGAATATCAACAACCAATCGATGATACAACACCTCTAGTTGCACATACTCGCGCCGAGCCACCGCAATTCGCTCTAATAATTTTTCTTTATACTTACAGGCCTTTTCTGTGTTTGTTTCTAAATATTGCGAAAACAACACTAGTTCCGCTTCTGTAAAGAGCACAGTTTCTGGTACATGGTAGTAAAATATTTTTTGGAAAGCATTTACTATATGCTCTCCTACCGCTGCATTCGCAAACGCAAATGCTTGCACAACTTCATCTTTTTGATGAAATGGCATGCTAACACCTATTACGCATTGCATTTTTTGTGCAATTTCTGTTAACATTTCCGTACATTCAGTCTCATCGCTGCACAAAACAATTAACTTTTTGTGATTTAAGCTATACCTCGCGCACACTCCAAGCGCATTATAATTTTTCACCGTCATCAAAACTGACGTATACTCTGATAACTCCCAGTGCTTCGTTTTTTCCATCAAAAAAATCCGATACCCTTTCGCTGCAAAGGGCATCGCCAACTCACAATCACCTTGTACCAATCGATCTAAAGTTTGCTCGATATTAACACTGCACCTTTCCATGCTCATTTTCGCTGCTTTATCCAAAATATTTTTCAGCTGCTCTTGCGATACTGGTTTTAACAAATATTGTTTTACGCCCAACTCCATCGCTTTTTGTGCATATTCAAACTCAGCATGCCCACTCACGATAAATGTTCTACCTATAAATTGATTAGCCATCAAATACGCAACCAACTCCAACCCATTCTCTCCCGGCATGCAAACATCCGAAAACACCAAATCAAATCCTACTCTTTCTAAAAGTCGCTTTGCTGTTTCTACATCTTCCGCTTCATAAACATCTACATCTGCCGCTGTTAAAATATTATCTATTCTTTTTGCAAGCGCTTTTCGAGCATATAGTTCATCATCAACTATCAAAATTTTCATCTTGCTTTTCCTTTCTTGCCATCTTCCCAACGGGTAGCATGATATTCGCACAGAAAAAAGAATTTATTTCGCTTTCTATAAAAATGCCATACGCTTCACCATATTGTAATTTAATTCGCTTATTTACATTTCCCATTCCAATGTTTTCCGCACTTGATGTTTCCACCGCTCGTGATAACCGCTCATTTATTTCCTGGACTTGCGCTTTGGATAATCCACTACGCGTATTCCAAATTTGAATTTTATAAAGCTGTTCATCCACTATCTTGGCGCTAACTTTTATTTCGATCTGCTTTTTATGTAATGTCGCATGCTTAAAAATATTTTCAAAAATTGGTTGCAAGGTAAATTTCCCTATTTCACAAAGCAGAACTTGTTCTTCTATTTCCCACTGCACTCGTGTTTTATTTGGAAATCGAATATTTTGAATTGCATAATATTGTTTTAACAATTCTATTTCATCCCGTACTGTAACCACGTAATCTGGCTGCATATTGTATTGAAATAATCGCGCCATATTTTCTGAAATACAAGCAACGGATGGTACGTCATGTAACACCGCCAAGGATTGAATAGAGTTTAATGAATTATATAAAAAATGTGGATTGATCTGAAAATGCAACATTTTTAGCTCGGCTTCTTTGCGTGCTAGTTCTGCTATAAAGTTTTCGTAAATCGTTTCTTCTAATGTTTGCGACATCTCATTAAATCCACTTACCACATCTTTTAATAATGTCTCACGCTCTAGTTTCCAATCAAGCTGCACAAAACGCCCTTGTTTCATTTGAAACATTGCATCTCTTAGTGCACAAACCGTTTTGTTTAAAAATCGAAAAGAATTAATTTCTATCAACAAAACAATTAAAAATAATATTCCAATCAAAAGGTAGATTCCTGCATTTTCATATAAGCTAGTAAAAAACACTTCATTGACATCATAATAGCTCATAATCAGCCATCCCGTGCTTTGCTCTCGTTGAAACGCTGCATAATAAGTTTTGTTTCCTACGATTATCATTTGTTCATAATAATCTTCTGTCATCGTTGCATAAACCTCATTTACTGCTTGCTGCAACATTTCTGAAGTTGCGCTATCTCCCCAGATGATTTCCAATGTTCCAACCTCTGGCTGTTCAAACAACAACACTTGTTTACCAAACACGTTCTGTTTTTCTAAAATAATTTCCTCTACCTTTGAAAAGGAAAACAGCAAGACCATTTGGGCAACCACCTCTTTCGTGGACAATCCAACAATATCCTTTAGCAAGAAAAAATTTTCTTGATTTTTCGAAAGCGACTGATTCAGATAAATATTAGATGTATACCAATCGGCACTACTGTGATTATTTTTTGCCGCTATTAAAATTTTTTCTTGGTCGATTTCTGTAACCGAATTAACCGTGATTAAATTTTTTTCATTCACCACAAACCCAATATCCGATAAAAAAGAATCACTTGTTAAAACAACTTCTATTTTATCCTTAACGTATTGTGTTTGTGTAATATAGTCTATTGTATACGGCAATTTTGTTTCTTCGAAAAGTTCATTGAAATCATCGTCTAAGGCATAGAAAACATAGTTCGCCGTTGCTGCCTGAAGCTTTATGTTTAATTCTTGAGCAATACTTGTGGTTTGATATGTAATTTCATTTTTTTCCGTATTACTTTGCTCCATAAAGTTAAAATACACAAATAAAATTTCACAGGTGCAAAACAGCAAGACCGTCACGAAAATATAGAACAAATTAAGAGAATTTACCTTCAACTTTTGTTTCATTTCTACAAAAACCCCTTTTTTGTTTAGCATAACATAAACCTCTGTGACATGCAATCTTTTGTTTTACAAAAAAAATCGAAATTTTTCACATGCCTGAATTAAAATAAAAAAATGCCGACTTTTCTTGGTGAGAAAGTCAGCATTTTTCATTTTATTCTATTTTCTTTACAATATCGCAATAACCGCTACAATCGATTAACCCTTTGCTTTGGTTTCTTTGTCAATGGCTTCCCACAAACCGTTTAGATAGCAAGCGCCAAGGGCACGGTCATATAAACCATAGCCTGGGCGACCCACTTCGTCCCAAATCATACGACCGTGGTCAGGGCGCACATAGGTATCGGGGCAGGTTTCGTAAATCGCTTTCATGATGGCATACATATCAAGGCTGCCATCTGCAGAAAGGTGGCTTGCCTCACGGAATTTGCGATAGCCTAAATATTTAACGTTGCGCACATGCATGGCGCCAATGCGGTTTTTCTCGCCAAAATGGCGAATAATCGCAGGGATATCATTTTCTGGGTTAGAGCCAAGACTGCCCGTGCACAGGCAAACGGTGTTGCTTGGCGAATCGTATAGATTGATGATTTTATCATAGCCAGCCTCATCATGCGCAAGGCGGGGCAAGCCAAAGATAGGCCATGCGGGGTCATCTGGGTGGCAAGCCATTACCACACCAACCTCTTCGCAGGTAGGGATGATGCCATCGAGGAAGTATTTATAGTGGACAAGCATATCTTCTACACTGATATTTTTGTAAATGCCGAGCGTTTTTTCTAACTCTGCAAGGCGCTCTGGTTCCCAACCAGGCAGCGAAAAGCCGTTGCAATCTGCCGCGGTTTTTTCGACAAGCTCTAGCGGGGTCATGTTGCCAAGGTCTGCTTCGTCAAAATAAAGGCTGTTTGAACCATCTTCTTCAATCACACGGGCAAGGTCGGTGCGCAGCCAGTCAAGCACGGGCATAAAGTTATAAATGATAACCTTAACCCCCACTGCGGCAAGGTTGCGGATGCTTTCGCAGTAATTTTTGATGTATAAATCGCGGGTGGGCAAGCCCATCTTGATGTCCTCGTGCACGTTTACGCTTTCGATGACTTCACATTCTAGCCCTGCGGCATGCACATGGTCAGCATAGGCCTTGCATTCATCGTATGTCCACACTTCGCCTGCGGCTTTTTCATCGAGCAAGCCCATCAGCCCGCTCATACCGGGGATTTGTTTGATTTGTTTGAGGGTGATGGGATCGCGCCCCTCGCCATACCAACGGAATGTCATTTTCATGCTGCAAGTTCCTTTCCTGTGTTACAAATAGAGGTAACAATGGGCGGCGGTCGCCCATCTAATATATTAGTCGCGCTTTTATTATAGCGTATTCCCCAAGACATTGCAAGATTATATTGCCGCGTTTTGCAAAAAAGATTGTAACTAAGCCATCTTTGCCCGCATGGGAGTGCTTGTATTTTTGCGCTAGTTTCAGTATACTAAGGTAAGATACGATTATCCTCCCTCTTGCCAAAGGCAATATCCTACGCAGTGCGGTATCTTTGTAATTTTGTGCGCTGCGCAAGCCTCCGTTTATCCATCGCAATCAACAACCAGAAAGAGCCTGCTATGAAATTAATCTTTAGCCCCCGCCTTGAAAACGAGAACAACCGCGCATACGCGTATCGTATTTTGCGCCAAAATATCATGACCTGCCAACTAGTGCCGGGCGAAGCGCTGAACGAAGCAGAGCTTGCAGAGGCTTTTCAGATGAGCCGCACCCCCATCCATGAAGCACTGACTAGCCTAAAAGAAGAATGGCTTGTCGATATTTTACCGCAGCGGGGCAGCAGTGTTTCCTTTATTAAGATTGATTATGTCAAAGAGGGATTTTCAATGCGCCTCATGCTAGAGGTGGGCATTACCGAAGCGTTGGCGGGGCGCTTAAACAGCGAACAACTAAAGGCCTTTTCGGATAACCTCGCCCTCGAAGCCGCTGCGGTCAATCGGGCGGATTTTACACAGCC
Source organism: Faecalibacterium sp. (assembly GCA_044426225.1). Lineage (GTDB taxonomy): Bacteria > Bacillota > Clostridia > Oscillospirales > Ruminococcaceae > Faecalibacterium. The sequence continues at coordinate 29,319 of JAWXUQ010000015.1, forward strand.
AAGCGATACCTTTCAAGAACTTGACAATGATTTTCATGAACTGCTTTATACCTTTGGCGGCTTTAGCCGCGTCTGGAAGGCCATGCACACCGCAACCTCGCACTATGACCGCGTGCGCTACCTAGACACCGCCATCAACCAGATTGACCAAAGCGATATTTTGCAGCAACACAAAAATTTTTTCAACTATCTCACCATCGGTATCCCCTCGAATGCAAACCTGCACGCTGATTATGAGCTGCACCTTGGGCGCTTTCGCACTGGGTTCCAGAAGGTGCGCGAAGTATTCCCAGATTATTTTATCTAATGATTTTCATTTCTTGGCGCTTTTCTTGCAAAAACAAGTAGACAGCGCCTTTTTGCTATGGTAATATATCAGTGTAACATTGTATCTGGTGAAATTTGCGATTTGCGCCATCCATCACACAGGCACGCTGCATTTTCCAGTGCATCACAACCAAACGAAAAGGAGAACCCTTATGTTAGAAATGCGTCAAGCAACCCTAAAAGACACCGCTGCATGGGATGCCGTTTCGGTCGCCCTGCCTGCGTTTGACCGCCTAGCCGTCGCCGCACAAACCAAAGAAACCCCCACCTGGGTGCATTTTGGCGCAGGCAACATCTTCCGTGGGTTTATCGCGGTCGCACAGCAGCGATTATTAAATGCCGGGCTTGCCAACACTGGCATCATTGCCGCCGATACCTTTGATTATGATATCATCCATAAAATTTACACCCCATTTGATAACCTTACCATGATGGTAACCCTCAATGCAGACGGCAGCACGAGCCGTGAAATTGTGGGCAGCGTGGTCGAGAGCCTTTGTGCAGACAGCAGTGATGCCGCTGCCATGGCGCGTTTCACCGAGATTTTCACCGCACCTAGCCTACAAATGCTTTCCTTTACCATCACCGAAAAAGGCTATGCGCTGACCCGCCCCGATGGCAGCTATATGCCAGTGGTAGAGGCAGACATGGCAGAGGGTCCCACCAAGGCACGGCATGCCATGAGTATGGTTGCCGCCCTACTGTTTGCACGTTTTAATGCAGGCGCAATACCCTTGGCAGTTGTCAGCATGGATAACTGCAGCCACAATGGCGACAAACTAAAATCGAGCGTGCTTGCCGTGGCAAATGCTTGGGCAGCAAACAACTTTGTGGGTGCTGATTTTATTGCGTATCTGAATGACGAAAGCAAAATCACCTTCCCATGGACCATGATTGATAAAATCACCCCGCGCCCTCACCAGATGGTGCAAGACACCCTTGCCGCAGACCAAATTGCAGAGATGGCGCCCATCGTCACAAGCAAAAACACCTTTATTGCACCCTTCGTGAATGCAGAGCGCCCTCAATATCTCGTCATTGAGGATAAATTCCCGAACGGTCGTCCCCCACTTGAAGAGGCTGGCATGTACCTGACCGACCGCGACACGGTAAACAACACCGAGCGGATGAAAGTTACCACCTGCCTCAACCCATTGCACACCGCCATGAGCATATATGGCTGCCTGTTAAACTACACCTTAATTTGCGATGAGATGAAAGACAAAGACCTTGTTGCCCTTGTCAAGCGTCTTGGCTATATCGAAGGCCTGCCCGTTGTGGTTGACCCCAAAATTATTGACCCCAAAGCATTCATTGACGAAGTAGTTGAGCAGCGCTTACCCAACCCATTCATGCCAGATGACCCTCGCCGCATTGCGACTGACACCTCGCAGAAGGTTGGCATTCGCTTTGGTGAAACAGTCAAGAGCTATCTTGCCGAAGGGCGCGATCTTGACACCTTGGTGGTGCTGCCCCTTGCCATTGCAGGTTGGCTGCGCTATCTGCTTGCTGTGGGCGACGACGGCAATGCAATTGAAGTCAGCAGTGACCCCTTGCTAGAAGAATTGCAGGCACAGCTCAGCGGTATCGAAGTGGGCAACCCCGCAAGCTATACTGGGCAGATTAAGAAAATCCTTGCGAACGAAAGTATTTTTGGTGTAGATTACACCGCAAACGCACTCGGCGCCAAAATTGAAGGCATGTTTGTCGAGCTGCTTGCCGGCAAAGGCGCGGTGCGTGCAACCCTCCAGAAATATCTAGGCTAAACCAACATCAATTACAATCAAACCGAAAGGCACCCCGCGTGGGTGCCTTTTTTATTTTCTGTTTTTTATTTTCCCTCTTGACAACACAACTGTACCACGCTATACTCTAACTGTACTAACCGGATTAATACACCAAACACGTGTTCGTTTTTTCCATCTGCCTTTTATACCGCTGTTGCCAAGTGGTGCAAAAAGGTGCAAAACCAGAAGAGGTGCCCATGTTTACCTTAAACCCGCGCGATACCAAACCGATTTACTTACAAATCAAAGAACAGTTTATTCGTTTGATTGCAAGTGGTGTGCTAGACAGCGGCGAAAAGCTGCCCAGTGTGCGGCAGCTTGCCACTCAGCTAAGCATTAACCCAAATACCATACAGCGCGCCTATGCCGAGCTTGAAACCGAGGGCTATTGTTATAGCCAAGCGGGGCGCGGCAGCTTTGTTGCCGCCGCAAGTGATTGGGATACAAGCCGCCGTGCGGAACTGATTTGCCAATTGCGTACCGCCGCAAACGAATTGCGCGGGCTTGGCATGGCGCAGGGCGAATTGATTGCTTTGGTATCTAAAACAGAGGAATGAGAGGACGAAACCCATGACAGAACCAATGATTTGTGTGAATGGTGTGACCAAACACTTTGATGATTTTTTAGCCCTTGACAACTTGACCCTCACCGTGCCCAAAGGGTGTGTTTACGGATTAGTAGGGCCAAACGGTGCAGGGAAATCGACCATATTGCGGCATATTTTAGGCTGCTATCGCCCAGACGAGGGGCAGGTAAGCGTGGCGGGTGCGCCCGTTTATGAGAACGTTGCGGTAAAAGAAAAAATCGCCAGTATCCCCGATGATTTTTATTACCCTCTTTCTGCAAGCCTAAAAGATATGAAAGCCTATTATAAAATGTTTTATCCGCACTTTAGCGATGCGCGCTATGAGATTTTGCGCGATGCATTCCCCGCCATTGATGAAAAGCGTCCCTTGCGCAAATTATCCAAAGGGATGCAAAAGCAGGCAGCATTCTGGCTTGCGCTATGCTGCGAGCCAGAGCTTTTGGTGCTAGATGAGCCTGTGGATGGGCTTGACCCTGTGATGCGCCGCCAAGTGTGGAGCCTGCTGCTGAGTGATTGCGCTGAGCGCGGCACCACGGTACTCGTCAGCAGCCATAATCTACGCGAATTAGAGGATGTCTGCGACCACGTGGGAATTTTAGATAAAGGCAAGCTACTGTTAGAGCGCCGCCTGAGCGACTTACAGGATAATCTGGTGAAAATACAGGTTGCCTATGCGGGTGGCACATTGCCCACCCTGCCAGAAGTGTTTGAAGTGCTGCACCAGAGCGCACAGGGCAAGGTGCACACCTTAATTATTCGCGGGCAAGCCGAGGCGGTCAGCGCTGTGTTTGAGGCGCACGACCCCTTGCTGCTTGATAGCCTGCCCCTCACATTAGAGGAAATCTTTATCTATGAGTTAGGAGGGCATGATTATGCTGTCAAAGAAATCTTACTTTAAGCCCGCCCTCTTTTTGGATGATTTGCGCCGTTTTTCACCCATCTGGGTCAGCGCAAGTTTGGGCTTGCTGTGCATTCCCTGCTTGCTCTTTTTACAGTATCAAGAATTTATGCGCGGCATAGACATGGGGCAGAGCAGCTATACCAACAGCACCCTGAATACACTTGCAATCACGCGCTTATCGATGAATGAATTATTACTCAACATCCTGACCGAGGCAGCGCCCATTGCCATCATGCTGTATGCGGTCATTCCCGCCATGGCGCTGCTGCATTACCTCTGTCAAAGCCGCAGTGCCCTTGGCACTCATGCGCTGCCCATCAACCGCAGTGCGCTGTTTTTGACGCATTATACCGCCGGGCTTGCCATGATGCTGTTGCCCTTGCTGATTTTTTGCGCCGTGACAATTCCGGTTCTGTGCTATGCAGGCGCATTTTGGCCTGCTGTTCTGCTTGATTTCTGTCTTGGCTGCCTGGGGATGTATCTATTTTTCTTCTCCTTCGCCTTCTTTTGCGGGATGTTTACCGGGCAGCTTTGGGGGTTGCCTGTCTTTTATGCCATCTTTAATGGGCTTGCAAGCATTAGCTTCTATCTGTTTTTCATGCTTGCGGATAACTTTTTATACGGCTTTGAAATGTCAGACGCAAGCGCTTTATTCGCGCAGCGCCTGACCCCGATTTGGCAGCTGCTAGAAGCACTGCACTGCGAAAGCATTACCGCAGAGGGGTACTTTGCCCTGCTTGGGCTCAGTAGCGTCGCAGCCTATGCTGTGGCAGGGTTACTGCTCGCTACACTTAGCTTTGCCATCTTCCAAAACCGCCACCTTGAGCGTGCGGGCGAGATTGTGACTGTATGGGCACTGCGCCCTGTCTTTATCCTCGGTCTGAGTGGCTATGCGGGCTTCTGCTTTATGCTGGTATTCTCTGCGCTCTTTGGTGTGAGCGACCTTGGCCGGCTCTTCTTCTTTTTAGGGATTGGGATACTGTTTGGCTTTGCAATTGGCAAAATGCTACTCGAAAAAACCATCGCTATTTTCTCGTTGCGCAACCTTGCACAGGCAGGGAGTATTTTTGCAGCAGCTTGCCTATTATTCTCTTGCATCTGCTTTGATTTGCTTGGGTATGAGGAATATATTCCCGAAGCGCAGGATATTGCAAGCGTATCGGTATATAGCACCTTTTACGCAGACGCGGTTGCTTTTTCAAGCGGTGTCCCCTTGACCGCCACAGGCGATGCACAGATTGACCTGCTGCGCAGCACCCATGCCGCCCTCCTTGCGGATTACCAAGAAACGGGAGAAATGTATCCAATGTATACCACACCTGCCGTAGTGGAGATTACCGCCGTGGAGGAGCCCCTAGACGAAGGCGACCCCACTGCCTATACCTATTATAATAGCACCGGCTATATCAGCTTTGTCTACACCCTAACGAGTGGGCAGGAAATTCACCGCTCTTATTACATTGCACGCAGTGAGAGCGAGCTTGCCCGTGAAGGCAGCCCGGCAAGCTACCTAGAGGCATTTGCCAATAGCTTTGACGTCAGCGCCTTGTTGAAAGAGCGGAGCGCCGACACACAGATTAATCTATATTATTACAGCAGCGATACCAATGCCACCCTGTATGATGGCACCAGTGTATTTGACGAATGCATCGAAGCCATTTGCGCAGATTTTACCGCGCAAGGCACCACCCTAAGCACGCTGCGCAAAGATTATCTGATGAGCGATACCGGCAGCTTTAGTATCTATCAGACCGATGACGAATTTTTTTACTACGGATCCAATGTGTCTGGCGATGTCCGCCCTGGCTCATATACCGAGGCATTTGTGGCGAAAGCGACTGGCTAAGCGAGTGGTTATTTTACAACCCTTATAACGAAAACGCGCCCCTTGCAGAACATACTCTGCAAGGGGCGCGTTGTTTTAATCGATTTGATAAGCACGTACAACTGCACACGCAAAATGCATGGCTAGCAATTCATAGTACAAAATGCACGGCGCGTCATTCATAGCGCAAAACCGGCTATGCCGCATATTCGCCGCACCAAAGCAAGTGGCAACGCAGTGCGCTTACACTTCGTAGGTCATCAGCACGCTGCATGCACCCTTGATGGTCACATCGCCGCTGCCTGCTGCGATAAAGAAACTATCGCCCTTGGTGGCGGCTTTGGTTTCTTCGCCGCAGGTAATTTCAGCACTACCCTCTAGGCAGAGCACCGAGCGGAAGGAAGTTTCATCCACCGTAAAGCTGTGGGTATCGGTGATATCCACCTTGTCCACCGTGAAATACTCACACTGGGCAATGTGTTCGCCAAAATCAAAGTGAGCGGGTGCGGGGGTGCGGTCTGCCACGGCGCATGCTTTTTCGACATGCAATTCGCGGGGTTTACCATCTACCCCTAAGCGCCCGTAATCGTATACGCGATAGGTCACATTGCTGCTTTGCTGTACCTCAGCAATCATGGTACCTGCACCAATGGCATGCACGGTACCTGCCGCGATAAAGAAGCAATCGCCCTTTTTAATCTGCACCTTATGCAACGCATCGCACAGGGTATCGTTTGCAATGGCATCGGCGAGTTCTTCTTTGCTGATTTCTTTTTCAAAGCCATAGTAAAGGCTAGCACCCTCTGCGCAATCTAGCACATACCACATCTCAGTTTTGCCAAGTTGCCCTTCGTTTGCCTTGGCATAGGTATCATCTGGGTGCACCTGAATGGATAAATCACCCGCGGCATCAATCAACTTAATCAGCACAGGGAATTCGCCAAATTTGGCACACGCAGTGCCCGCTGCCTCTGGGTGAGCGGCGATATATTCCGCAAGGGTGGTGCCATCTTCTAAGAAGGACGCGCCATCTTTGTGGCAGGAAAGCTCCCATGTTTCAGCAACAATATCACCTTCGCTCTGCTTGCCATATTCATTTTTCAGGCGGCTGCCGCCCCAAATATAATCTTTACAAGTTGGGGTGAGTTTTGCAATCATGGCAGTTCCTCCATTTTGTTGTGATTGTTTCTTTTCGGGCAGCTTGCACAAGGCAAGCAGTTTTTTAAAGGTGTAATCTTTGGTCTTAAAACAAATCATACCGCAACTAAATGCAAGGATGACTGGCATCGTGCTCGCTTTTTCAGTGGTAAAGAAAACCTCTGCTGCATCGCTGATTAAAATAAACAAAATTAAACAGGCATAGACAAAAACAGAAAAATCTTTTTCTTTTAATAGACAATAAATACAACGGAACATGATGGAACCCATAAATGCAACAAACAAGAACACCCCTGGCAAGCCAAATGCAAGCAAGATATGCATATAACTGCTATGCATGTGGGAATAATCGGTCCCTGTCAGATTATAAATCTGCGTCATGTAATCGGTATAATCTACATGTGCGCCTTTGATTAAAATGTTAGGATTATACGCAATTAGTGCAAAGCCATCTGCCCAGATATCCGTACGACCATTAAAACTGCTCGCATTACTGAGCGGGCGCCCTAAAAATGTGTTTGAATCGTCTTCCTCCAACACAGTACTGCTATTCCATTTTTCAGCAATATCCTCAAGGTACGCGTTCGTTTCATTCCATGTCAGTCTTTTGTAAGAAATAACTAGCACTTCTTCTTTTTCTTCCACTTGAAGATATTCAAATGTATTTAAAATCGCACTCATCCCGGCTATGACAATCGCGACCGTAGCAATCATAACACCGATCGACAACGCAATGTTTTTAAATGAAAGTTTTTGTCCTCTTTTATAAAAGAAGTAACCCGCACTCAACACGCCTAACGCGGCTATCAAGGAGTACATACTCGTCCTAGACTGTGTCAGGGTAATCACCACAACAGAGAGCCCCGCCAATGTCGCAAAACAAACTTTTGCAAATTTCGCACGAAAATACAAAAAAGCTATAACACAAAGGAGGCACATCATCCCATACGCAGCTGCGCTCTCATTAGGATGCCAACAAGTAGTTAACTGATTACCCCAACGCATGTGCACACTAGGACCTTCTAGCGTGTAATAAAACTCCACTCTGGTTAAAAAGGTATAAATCCCATATAGACCCATGATGGCGCAAAAAACAAGATATGGGACCACCAATAACCCAAACAGCCACTTTTCTGTTTTTTTATTTTTCAGTAAAAAAGGAATGGCAAAGGATAAAAGTGTAAGAGATGCCATATTGATAAAACTGGCACCAGCCAAGCAATCGTAATAAATATTTAAGACTAAATCCCAAGCCAAGAAAAGTATAATCGCCCCCAGTTCTAAACGCGGGCATCCTATTTCTTTGCACTTTATCACCATAATCACAAGCGAAACGCAAAGTAAATAACTCAGAATATTCACAAAAAATGCATCGCCTTGCGTTTGATAATACTCCTCTACCGTTTTAAAGTGGAAATACACCACAAATATCACAAGTGGTATGAGGGTGATAAAATCCACCTGTTTTACTTTTTTGCACAACATGCAATCTTCTAATTTATAGTTCATTTAATGTTCCAATTCTGCTTTCCTACGCACCTTAACAGTGCCTACTTTTATTTTTTCTCTACGGGTACAATCCAGCCCTTGGTATCGGCAACCTTGCCCCACTGCATGCCCGTCATGGTGTCATACAGGCGCTGTGTCACTGCGCCTATTTTGCCATCGCCAATATAAGCGGTGTCATCTTTCCATGTCAGCTCTTTGACAGGGGAAACAACCGCAGCGGTGCCAGTGCCAAAGACTTCTTCTAGTTTGCCGTCTTTTGCCGCTGCCATGACGTCTGCAATGGCGAGTTTACCCTCAACCACTTCATAGCCCCAATCGGTCAGCAGCTCAATTGCGCTGCGGCGGGTAACACCCTCTAGCACGGTGCCTTCGATGGGCGCAGTATAGATTTTGCCATCGATTTTGAACATGATATTCATGCTGCCAACTTCTTCGACATATTTTTTCTCTACACCGTCAAGCCAGAGCACCTGTGCATAACCTTTTTGCGCTGCCAGTTCGCCCGCCTTAATGGACGCAGCATAGTTGCCGCCACATTTGCAAAAACCAGTCAGCCCTGGGGCAGAGCGGATGAACTCGTCTTCGACATAAATTTTGATGGGGTTAATGCCCTCTGCATAATATGCGCCAGAGGGCGAGGTGATAATCGCAAAGGTGTAATGATGCGCTGCATGCACCCCAAGGCTAGAATCGCAAGCAAAGGCAAAGGGACGAATATAAAGCGAAGCGCCATCGGTATGTGGCACCCAGTCACGTTCAACGTCTACAAGGGCTTTTACTGCCTGCACGAAATCTTCTGGGTCAATGGCAGGCATACAAAGGCGGTCTGCACTTTGTGCCATGCGATTTGCATTGCAATCAGGGCGGAACAGGTTAATCTCGCCACTTTCGGTGCGGTATGCCTTGAGCCCTTCAAAAATCTCTTGTGCATAATGGAACACACTCGATGCAGGGTCAAGCGCAAAGGAGCCATAGGGCACAATGCGGGGATCATACCAGCCTTTGCCTAGCTCATAATCCATGACAAACATGTGGTCAGAAAACGTCTGCCCAAAGCCGAGTTTGGTTTCATCTGCGGGTTTTGCCTTGGGGTTAGTGGTCAAGGTTACTTTAATATCTAACATAATTTTCCTCTTTCCTGTCATCCTCTATTTTTACAAGGGTGCCCGTGCCACAAACCGGCACAATTAGGCACCCATGCCATTACAAACAATACCTCACCTTTTATTATAGTAAAGTATTCAGATTTTACAAGGGGTTTACCATAAAAAGAATAATTTTCATCTGATAAAGTGGGCAAATAAAAAGGTGGCACCCTCATACGAAGGTGCCACCTTGAAATTTTTACAAAACTGCGTTATGCAGCGCGTAAATTATTTACCGAACTGGATGTCGTTGTTACCAGAAGCGGTGAGCCACATTTCAAGCTCGTTAACGGGGTCATTGTAGTCCATAACCCAGCCGTTACGTGCGATATCGTAGTCGCCGTTCTTACGGGTTTCTAGGAATACTGCCCATTCTTCAGAAGCAATGGTAACTTCAATGCCTACAACAGCCATATCCTGCTGAATGCATTCTGCGATTGCCTGGTGAGCATCGTTGGTGTTGAGTAGGTATTCAAAGCCAAGGCCAGAAACCACACCGTCAGCAACGTCAAGACCTGCAGCTGCAAGGTATTCAAATGCTGCATCGTAATCGATGTTGTATGGATCGAAGTAGCCTAGGTTCTCGCCTGCGTCATCCGACCATGGGTAGGTGTAGGTATCGGTGTTGGTACGGAAGATACCACCGTTACCATCAGAGCAACCTGCAGATACGAAGCAGTTCGCAGGAATCTGACCAGACTGGCCTACGGTATCGCAGATCCAAGGACGGTCGATCATCATGCTGATACCTTTACGGCAAGCACAAGCCTGCTGTTCGGTCATAGCGTCGAATAGAGGGCTATTAACGTTAGCAGCTACATAGTAGGTGCCAAGGTATTCGTCGATGTGGTATTCAGAAGATTCAAGTAGGCCAGCGATTTCATCAACTGGAACAGATGCAGCGAAATCGATGTTGCCAGCGTTGTAAGCTGCGTAGATAGCAGTGTCATCATCGCTCAGCATGAAGTTTAGGGTATCCATCTTGAGGTCAGCAGCGCCGAAGAAGTGCTCGTTTTTCTCAAGAGTGATGGAAACATCGTGATCCCATGCAGTGATGGTGTAAGGACCATTGGTAACGAATGGAGCTTCTTCTGCCCATTTGCCTGGGGTTAAGCCGTCGGCATTTGCAGCATCAACATATTTCTGAGGAACTGGGAAGAAAGTTGGGAATGCGCAAAGGTCTAGGAAGTAAGGGCAAACAGCCGAAAGGGTAACGGTAAAGGTTAGGCCGTCTTCGGATGCAGCGATGGGCAAGGTGCCATCATCAGCAACTGCCATGATACCGGTGAATAGGTAGCCGTAATCAGCGCCAGTTTCATCGGAAGCAGCAGCATTCCAGCTGTAAACGAAATCGTTTGCATCTAGTTTTTCGCCATCAGACCATTTTAGGTCATCACGTAGTTTGAAGGTGTAGGTGTAGCCATCTTCAGATACTTCGTAGCTTTCTGCACAGTTAAGAACGGTAGAACCATCAGCAGCGGTGCCCATAAGGCCAGCGTAAAGCTGAGTGTTCATACAACCACCATCAACCGAGCTGGAAAGACGGCAGTCTAGGTAATCAGGCTCAGAAGCAAGGCAGATGTTCATCATGCCAGGGGTGTTGGTGTTTTCACAGTAGCCGTACTGTTTCATACCGAAAACGGTGTTGATCATGCCAGTAACATAATCTTTTAGTAGGTAGGTATCTACATAGAAGTAAACAGGCATGATGCAGTGGCTGTTCATAACCATATCTTCAGCTTCATGCATGAGCTGTACGCGGTATTCTAGGTCAGCTTCGGTGTAAACTGCGTTAACAGTTGCGTCGAAGGTGTTACCCCAGTCAGCAATGCAAGCTGCAACGTCATCAAATTCAGCGAGAAGTGCGCTGTAATCTACTGCATCGGTGGTGGTAGAAGTAGCGGTAGAAGTGGAAGTGGAAGTGCTAGAGCTGCTAGAAGAGCAAGCTGCAGCGGTAAGAGCAACAGCAGTAGCGCCAGAGCCCTTTAGGAAAGAACGACGAGAAATCATTTTCATAAGTGTAGCCTCCAAGAATTCAATTGTTTGTGGTAATTTCTAAAATGTCAGCGCATTTGCGATGCCCAAAGATTTTTTCGACAGGTTGTTTAAAAAATTACGTACATAATTGGTTTATGGACAAGATTTTTTGAGCAAGCTGGCGGGAAAAGATTGGGTGTCGCGGATGCGATTATGTTTTAGAGATTACTTTGTATGGTTGGGAGATCCCAACTGGGGAACGCCCCCAAATGAAGCATTTACCCTTTCCCTAGGTAATTGCAACATGAAAGTATTATACCAATCTAGCCTATTCTTTACAAGGATTATGGCGAATTGTTTCTTTTCCGTTACTATTTTAGGCGAATAATGCAAAACGGACAGCGAATTTGCTGTCCGTTTTGGTAGAATTTATAACTGTTTTTTTGTAAAATATGCCGAATTATCAACCTTTTTCATGTCAAGTTGACGAAGAGTGAAAGAAATTCACTCTTCCCATGCAGCACACGCACCTTGCATTGTGAAAAAGTTGCAATGATTATTTGTTCCAACAAGCTACAAAGTGTCTATCACCGCGGTCGGTAAGGGGTGGGCGCTCCATCGCACATTGCTCTGTTGCGTATTTGCAACGAGTGCGGAAGGGGCAGCCGCTTGGTGCCTTCAGTGGTGATGGCACATCGCCCTCAAGCACGATACGTTTATTCGCGCGCGCAATGATGGGATCAGGCACAGGCACTGCGGAAAGCAGACTTTCCGTATAAGGATGGATGGGGTTCTCATTTAATTCATCCGAAGAGGCAGTTTCCATGACATGACCAAGGTACATAACGCAGATACGGTCTGAGATATGGTGCACAACAAGAAGGTCATGCGCAATGAAGAGGTAGGAAAGCCCCATTTTCTGCTGCAAGTCCTCAAACATATTGATAACCTGCGCTTGGATGGAAACATCTAGTGCCGAAACAGGTTCGTCACAGACGATAAATTTAGGGTCAACTGCAAGCGCACGTGCAATGCCGATACGTTGACGCTGCCCGCCCGAGAATTCGTGAGGGTAGCGGGTTGCATGCTCTGCATTTAAGCCAACCGTTTCCATCAGCTGCATGACTTTATCATGGCGGTCACCCTTCGATGCAGCAAGTTTGTGCACATCGATGGGCTCTGCAATGATTTCCTCAACCGTCATACGAGGGTTTAAAGAAGAGTATGGGTCTTGGAATACCATCTGCATTTGGCGACGATAAGGTAGCATGTCCGCTTTGACGATTTTGCTTTGGTCGATGATAGGCTTACCACTTGCATCTAGCTGCATTTTGCCATTTTCATCGTATACTTCGCCAGAGTCAAACAATACATTCCCGTCAAAGACAACGCGCCCTGCGGTAGGTTTGTATAATTGTAAGAGCGAGCGACCAACGGTGGTCTTGCCACAGCCAGATTCGCCCACGAGGCCAAGGGTTTCACCTTGTTTTAAGGTAAAGGAAACATCATCCACCGCTTTGAGGTTGGTTGTTTTCACAAAACCAGTGCGGATAGGGAAGTATTGTTTTAAATGAGAAACCTCAAGGAGGTTCTTTTCTAGTTCTGCCATGGGATTAGCCCTCCTCTTTCATTCGTTTTTCAACGCACTTCCAACAAGAAGCATATTGTGTTTCGCCAACCTTTAATTCGGGTGGCTGCTCATGCAAGCAAATTTTCATCGCTGCATCGCAACGAGGGCAGAAGGCACAGCCCTCTGGCATGTTGAGCATGTTGATAGGAGTGCCACCAATGGGGATCAAACGCTCTTTTAGGTTATCTGCAGTTGGGATAGAACGCAGCAAACCTTTGGTATATTCGTGCTGCGTGTTGTAGAAGATATCATCACTCGTGCCACGTTCGCATACACGCCCGCCGTACATAACGATGATTTCATCGCACATGCTTGCAATAACACCAAGGTCATGGGTAACCATGACGATTGCCATGCCAAGTTTTGCCTGCAGCTCTTGCATCAGTTCCAAAATCTGGGCTTGGATGGTAACATCAAGCGCAGTGGTGGGTTCGTCCGCGATTAGGATATCAGGCTCACATGCAAGCGCCATTGCAATCATCACGCGTTGGCGCATACCGCCCGAAAGCTCAAATGGATATTGCTGAATACGCTTAGCAGGCTCAGGGATACCAACAAGCTCTAGCATTTCAATTGCACGTTCTTTTGCCTGTTTTTTGTTGCGGTCTGTGTGCAACATAATGCCTTCCATCAGCTGATTGCCAACGGTATAAACAGGGTTTAAGCTCGTCATTGGGTCTTGGAAGATAATCGAGCATTTTTCGCCACGGAATTTCTTCATCTGACTTTCTGGCCATTTGGTAATGTCTTCACCTTTGTAAAGCACTTCACCACCAGAAATCTTGCCGTTACTGGCAAGGATGTCCATGATGGTATACGCTGTAACCGATTTGCCCGAACCAGACTCACCTACGATACCGAGGATTTTGCCCGCTTCTAGGTTAAAGGAAACACCGTTTACCGCATTTACAATAGCGCCTTTTTCTGTTTTAAAGGCAGTTTGGAGGTTTTTTACCTCTAAGAGATATTTCGATTCACTCATTTTTCATGCTCCTCTCTTAGCGCTCTAGTTTCGGGTCAAACGCATCGCGTAAGCCGTCACCAAGTAAGTTGAATGCGAGCACGATCAAGCAGATGACTGCTGCGGGGAAGATAAATTTAAAAGGATAGCTAGAAAGACCGCTGCGCGCATCGTTAGCAAGAGAACCAAGCGAGGGCATTGGTGCGTTAACGCCAAGGCCGAGGAAGGAAAGATAACTTTCGGTAAAGATGGCGCTTGGTACCTGCAATGCAGTCGAGATAATAATAACCGACAGGCAGTTTGGCAGGATATGACGCTTTAGGATGCGGGTAGATTTGGTGCCCACACACTGTGCAGCAAGGATATATTCGTTTTCCTTTACGGTTAAGATTTGACCGCGGATTAAACGCGCCATACCAACCCAGTAAAGCAATGCAAAAACGATAAACATCGAAACCATGTTGGTACCGAGGGTTGCCAAGATGGTGCCAGATACGTCAATCGCTTCTTTTAATACAACCGACAGTAGGATAATCAGCAGCATATCGGGCAAGGAATAAATGATATCAACGATACGCATCATGAACAAGTCAATCTTGCCACCGAAGTAACCAGAAACCGAGCCATAAACACAGCCGATGATGAGTACCATGATTGCCGCGATAATACCAACCGCCAGCGAAACGCGCGTGCCATAAAGAACACGCACAAAGTAATCGCGACCGAGTGAGTCAGTGCCCATTACATGGGGGAAGAGGCTTTCGCCGGTTTCTGCCATATAATCAAGCTCTGTATCACAATAGGTGAAAGGGGCAAGGTTTGTGATATCACGTGCACGGGTGCCATCTACGGTTAGGATTTCATCATAACCATAAGGGATAAAGGCAGGTAGCACGATAATCGCTGCAATAATCGTCACCAAGATAATGATTGCAAGCACGGCAAGCGGGTTTTTTACGAGGCGGCGCATACCATCTTTAAAGAAGGTGCTGCTTTCACCCATAACGTCTTGTTGTTGTTTTTCTGCGTCAGTCGCAGGCTCAAAATCGGCCGCCGTAAACTTGGATAAGTCGATTTGAGAGGAAAACGGATTCTTTTGGGGCATGCCATTTTCATTCATTTGCATTTTCTTCCTCCTTACCCTAGTTTAATACGTGGGTCGATGAATTTATAAACGATATCAGTAATCAGACTTGCTGCAACCATCAGCGACGCAAAAAACATGGTGGTACCCATGATCATGGTGTAATCGCGATTGGTGATGGAGGAAACGAACTCACTGCCAAGGCCGCCGATGGTAAAGATACTTTCAACAACCATCGAACCTGTCAGAATGCCGGCAAACATGGGACCAACATAAGTGACAACTGGAATCAGCGCGTTACGCAATGCATGTTTAAAGACCACAAATACCTGCGCAACACCCTTTGCGCGAGCAGTACGAACATAGTCTTGCCCAAGGGCATCGAGCATCGCCGTTTTGGTCAAACGGGTAATATATGCCATGGGATATGCCGCAAGCGCGATAATCGGCAAGGTATAGTTGGTAGAAGTTGCCGACCAAACCTCAAACCAACCGAGCTTGGTGCAGAAGATAAGCAGTAGCAATGTTGCAAACACGAAGGAAGGCATTGCCGTAAAGAAGGTTGTGGTGAAAACAATCACACGGTCAGGCCATTTGTTGCGGTTGAGCGCCGCAGTACAGCCAAGCACAACACCCACTGCAATTGCAATCAGTGCCGCACGGAACCCGATTTGTGCACTCACCGCAAAACGTGCGCTGATGGTAGGCCAGATATCGCGCCCATCGTTCAACGAAACGCCCCAATCCCCTTGGATCAAGTTCCGCATATAGATGAGGTACTGTTGCCAGACTGGCAAATCGAGATTGTATCGTGCGCGCAGCGCAGCCTCTACCGAGGCACTTAACGTTTTTTCGGACGTAAATGGACCACCTGGAATTGCATTCATTGCAAAAAAGGTGATCGCGCTGACGATAACCAATGTTAACACAGCCAGTCCTAAACGTTTTAAGATATATTTACCCATTTAGAATCACTCCCTATTTCTTGTTGATGCCACCGAAAGGGTGTTCGGCTTTATCTGTTTTTACACATCACTTACACAGCGCACATTCGTACGCAACACAAGGACATTTTTTCGACAAAAAAGAGACGGAACTGCACGTCACTTGGCAGCTCCATCGCTTTCGTCAACCTGATATACACTTTATTATACTAAAATGACGTTGGAATGTCAATGCATAGCCTATGGTAAATCTGCGATTTTCGCCCATTTTTTTACACTTTTTGTAGGATATATTTTGTGTTAAATCACTAGAATTATTCACCTGTGAGGACTATGTGAGGGGATATGTTGCACCAGTAAACGCGGCGCTCATTTTGTTGCATACCCAAAACGCTCTGCCCCTAAGATGAGGGGCAGCCCGCCCTTTTGTTAGAACGATATAACCGTCAGTCGCGGACTCTCCCGCGCACTAAAAAATGCCTGATTTCGGCATTTTTTGCAGCCTAGTCAAACCAGATACGTTTATGGCTTTGCAGGAATGCTTTTATATCCGCAAGCGATTGCCTTTTTGTCCGTTCGTGCGCAGAACGCGCCTTAGAATGTCCTCGCCTAAGCTCGAACCACCCGCTGCGGCGGGCGCACGGTGCTAACCTGCTGCTCACTGGTCTAACAAAGGCTATGCTAAATTCCTCCTTCGCGTGCGCGCTCGGACTCATTAAGCAAATGCCTTTTTCGGGCTGCCGTGCTTTTCGAGTCCCACATCGCAAGCTGAAAAAACACCCCTCATCCTAATACAAGTGGTCTAAAGGACAA
>JAWXUQ010000016.1:0-44847 GCA_044426225.1 Faecalibacterium sp.
GTGACCACTGACCTAAGATGAGGGGTGTTTTTTTAGTGCGATGGAAGGGACTCGAACCCCCGACCTACTGGTTCGTAGCCAGTCACTCTATCCAGCTGAGCTACCAACGCACACTCGCCTGTGTTATCAGGTGCGAATAGTATTTTACCACTTTTACAAGGGTTTGTCAATCTTTTTTGCCGCTTTTTTTAGATTTTTTTATTTTTTTTAAAAAGCAACGATAATACAACCACTTTATCCCACGAAATATCATCCATATCACAACATATACAACGATTGCCCTCACACAATTTACAAATTGGTGCGAGGGCAATCGTTGTATATCAAATGAATTTCACCGCGGTTCCGTATGCGATTACCTCCGCTGCGCCCTGCATGACGCTAGAGGACGCATACCGCATGCAGACAATCGCATCTGCACCGATTGCCTCGGCATCTTTTACCATCCGCCCTGTGGCAATTTGGCGAGCATTAATCAGCATTTCGGCATAATCATTGATTTCGCCACCCACAAGGGTGCGGAAACTTGCGATAATATCATTGCCGAGATTGCGGCTTTGCACCGTACTGCCTCGCACAACACCAAGGGCTTCAATTTGTTTGCCGGGGATGTCATTAGTAGTTACGATAAGCATTTTCTTCTCCTTTTTTCTTTTGTTTCATCCGCCCGCGCAGCACCACCACAAGCAATATGATACTGGTGAGTGTTGCAAGGCTTGCCATGCTGCACCAAACGGTGCCAAGCGCGGAACACATCGTTTCATTAATAGTGAGTGTAATCATCTTCTTCTCCTGTTTGGATTTGTTTGAGCCGCTGACGCAGCACCACAAACAGCACCACGCCACTGACAAGGCAGAGTACCCCTAGCCAACCAAACGTCAACAGACTGGCACTAGAAAGCGCACCTTCTTCCATAATAACAATGGCAAAGACAAAGCCAACCCAAAATAGGAATAGCGCAATGGAAACCCCTGCGCCAATTAGCGCACCACGGGTACGTTTTTTCTTGGTATCTTGTTGTTCTAGGTTCACAAACCTCACCCCTTCTTCTTCCTTGGTGGTTAATCGCGCCAAGAATGCCTCGGCATCTAGCGCGGTGAGCCTTCCGTTTTGTGCAGTGAGCGCCTCGCAAAATTGCAGCGCTTCTGCCATGCTGTTGGCGCGGTGCGTCAGCTCAATTTTATGGCGGCGCATTCCCTCAGATAGCGGCAGCTTACCCTCAAGCATCGCCTTGATTTCAGCAAGTGGCACATCGAGTTTGCGCAACAGCTTAATCTGTTGCAAGCGGGCGATATCCGCCTCACAATAATCGCGATAGCCGTTTTCAGTATTGCGGCGCGGGTGTAACAACCCCGCCTCTTCATAAAAGCGAATGTTCTTTTTGCTGATACCAACCGCCGCTTCTATTTCGTTGATTTTCATGTTGGTTCCTCCTTTCTGAGGTGAGTATATACCTTCTAGTCAATGGAAGGTCAAGTGTTTTTTGCACTCTTTTTTATATTATTTGTAAAAATGCGCGGGTAGACCGTAATCTCTACCCGCGCACAATATGCTATCTTAGCAATCGCATTTCCTATTGAATTTATCTGCCACGGCAATCTTTTCTTTTACCACTGGTGTTTATCTGCGTGAAGCATTAAAAATAACACTTAATGTTAAATTTATCTTCAACCTTTACTTTTTCTTCTACAATGAGTTTTTCATGATTGAAGTCGATAAGGCACTTGCTTAGTGAATGCGAGCGCGCACGCGAAGCATGAACTTAGCATAGCCTTAGTTAGACTAGTGAGCAGCAGGTTAGTCGCGACCACCCGCCGCAGCGGGTGCTCCGCGCTTAGGCGCGGTGCTGGATGAGCGACGTTCTGCGCACGAACGGGCGGCACGCTAAACACTAGCAAAAGCCACTTTTTGACCGCACCCGCACTCATTCAAAAATAACACTTAATGTTAAATTTATCCGCTACTTCTACTTTTTCTTCTACCACTAATTTTTCGTGGTTAAAATCGAAGTGCACCTTTTCGCATAGGTCGGTATTGCGGGTCATGCGCAATAATTCATCCACCCGCTTTTTCTCGTCTGGCAGATAGAACAGATAGCTTGCGCCCTCTTTTTTCGCGCGCCCTGTGCGCCCAATGCGATGGGTGTAGTGCTCGTTATCGCCCGGTACCTCATAATTAACAACCGCTTCGATATCAGAAACATCAATGCCACGCGCGGCAACATCTGTCGCCACAAGCACCGAGAACTGCCCCTCGCGGTAGCGGATCATGATTTGATTGCGCTCTTTTTGGCTTAAATCGCCGTGCAGGCAATCGACCGAGAACCCTTGGCGAGCAAGCTGATTGGTGAGGGTGGCGGTGGAAAATTTGGTGTCGCAAAACACAATCACCCGCTTATAGCCCTGCCCCAAGATAATTTGCGCCAAATCTGCCAGTTTATTCCGCCCACTGGTTTCTAGCATATACTGCTTGATGTTGGGCTTGCTTTCTTCTTTGGGCTGAATGCTGATTTCCTCAGCGTTTTTCTGGTAGAGCCAGCCGATATCCATGACCTCGCGGCTGATGGTAGCGGAGAACATATACAAGTTCTTACGTGCTTTCATCAGCCCTAAAATATGTCGCACATCTTTATAAAAGCCCATGTTGAGCATTTCATCTGCTTCGTCTAGCACCACCTGTGTGACCTTGGATAGATTGATGGTTTTGCGCTTATAATGATCCATCAAGCGCCCGGGGGTGGCAACGACAATCTGGCAGCCCTTGGCGATTTTATCCGCCTGACGCTCTAAATTGGCACCGCCATAGACACAGACGATGTTCAGTCCCTCAATATAATGAGCAAGGTCTGTCAAATCAGCGGCAATCTGCTGCGCAAGCTCACGCGTGGGGGCAAGCACAATAGCTTGGGGCAATGGTTCAGCAGGGTTTACCATCGATACAATGGGAATACCAAAGGCGCAGGTTTTGCCCGTACCAGTGGGGGCCTTTGCAATCATATCCTTGCCCGCAAGCATAAGGGGGATGGCTTTTTCTTGCACCTCTGTCATTTCGGAAAAGCCCAAGCGTTCAATCGCTTGGCGGATTGGCGGGATGCAGTTTAGTTCGCTATACAGCATAGGGTTCTCTCTTTCTATCATCTCAGGCTTGGCTCGCCATGGCATAACGCGCACTGCTGCGCAGGGCAAATCCGCAGCGACTTATATCAGAGGGGCTTGCACAGCAGCGCATCCCCTCATTCAGCACCCTTATGATGAAAACAAGTGGTGCTTTTTATCATTCTTTTTTTATTATACCTTTTTGTGCACAACTTGTCTAGCAAACAATGATAAAGCGCTGTTTGTCCGCCCTTTTACAGCGCTGTCTATTGTTTGCAGCACGTACCGAGCAGGTAAAAAAACAAAGCGGAGTGCTTTTCACACTCCGCTTTGTTTTTTTACCATAATGCCGACGGCTGCAAATTATTTTGCACCGTCTAATTTCTGCTTAAAGCGACCGCTTGCCTTGAAACCTGGAATTGCGCTAGACTCTAGCTGGCTTGCGACTTTGGTCTTGGGGTTAACATAAGCTTTCGATTTACGGGGGCGCATTTCAAAGCGACCAAACCCTGCAATCGTTACTTTTTCACCTTCTTTTAGGCAATCTGCAATCTGATCAAACAGCGCATCCATGGTCATTTCTACTTGTGCTTCTGGGGTGCCTGTTTTTTTTGCCACTGTGGCAATCATTTGTGAACGTGTCATACGACGAAAAACCTCCGATATTCCTAAAAACTCACGCGAACGTGCGTAAATTCAACAACATCAGTATATCAAAGTGCAACATTTTTTACGATAGATTGCGCGTGAAATAACATTTATCACACGTGAATAGCGTTATTTGTGATAAATTGTTGAAATATCGACCAATGGGATGTCTTTCATGCTATGTTCGCCGCGCAAACGGTCCACTACTTGGGTTGCCGTATCGATGGCGGTAATGCAGGGAATACTTAGCTCTACCGCCTTGCGACGCATCTTAACAGAGTCACGCTGTGGGTCGCGCCCGCGCGCACTGGTCGAGAACACATAGTCTACCAAATCGCTTGCAAGCAGGTCTAACATGTTAGGACCCTCTGCGGACAGGGGGCGCACCAAGTTGCAGGCAATCATGTTCTGGTTTAAGAAGGCGCAGGTGCCAGGGGTGCCATATAGCTTATAGCCCAAGTCTTTCATTTTCCAGGCAATATCCAAAAATTCCTGCTTGTCGCTATCGCGCACGCTGAAAATAACACAGCTTGCGGGTTTGGGCTTATTAAAGGTATAGCCCGCACCAATCATCCCTTTGAGCAATGCGTCCTTGTAATCCTTTGCAATGCCAAGCACTTCGCCAGTAGATTTCATTTCTGGACCAAACTGAGTATCTACCCCGTGCAGCTTTTCAAAGCTGAACACTGGCACTTTAACAGCAACATAAGGCGCAGTGGGATACAGCCCAGTGCCATAGCCCATGTCAGCGAGTTTTTCGCCAAGGCAGCAACGCACGGCAAGGTCAACCATTGGCACACCTGTTACCTTGCTGATATAGGGCACGGTACGCGAAGAACGTGGGTTTACCTCGATGACATAGACACTTTCGCCCGAAACGGCATATTGCACATTGACAAGCCCAACAACCTTTAACTCACGTGCAAAGCGACCTGTGTAATCCACAAGGGTGTCAATGACGCGTTGCGATAGCTCTTGCGAGGGGTATACACAAATTGAGTCGCCCGAATGAATGCCGGTGCGCTCTACCTGTTCCATAATGCCTGGCACAAGGAAATCGGTGCCGTCACAGATGGCATCTACTTCACACTCGGTACCGGTGATGTATTTGTCGAGCAGGATGGGGTGATCCATATCCACGTGCGCCATGATGACACCCATGTATTCGATGACATCCGCTTTAGTCTGGGCAACAATCATGTTCTGCCCACCAAGCACGTAAGAGGGGCGCATCAGCACAGGCAAGCCAACTTCGTCTGTCGCTTTGAGGGCTTCTTCTACCGTATAGACAGTGCGCCCGACCGCGCGGGGAATACCGCAGCGCTCTAGCAATGTGTCAAAGCGTTCGCGATCCTCTGCTTCGTCAATGGCATCCGCCGGGGTGCCAAGGATAGGCAAGCCGATTTCATCCATGTGCTGTGCCAGTTTAATGGCGGTCTGCCCACCAAACTGTACCACGCAAGCATCTGGCTTTTCGGTAGCAATGATGTTATCAACACTCTCTGGGGTGAGGGGGTCAAAATACAGACGGTCGCCCGTATCAAAGTCCGTCGAAACGGTTTCGGGGTTGTTATTTACAATAATAGTTTCGCAGCCGCTTTCTTTTAAGCGCCAAACGCAATGTACTGAGCAATAATCGAACTCAATGCCCTGCCCAATGCGGATTGGGCCCGAACCGAATACGATTACCTTTTTCTTTTTGCCTTCCGCGGCTTCTTTTTCGGCAATGAACTCTGCCGCTTCGTTGTCACCGTCATAGCTAGAATAGAAATAAGGTGTTTTTGCGCTGAACTCTGCCGCGCAGGTATCTACCATCTTAAAGCCCGCACGATAGTTGGGGATGGGCATTTCATCTAGCTTGGCAAGGCGCTTGATGGTTTTATCCATAAAGCCATATTTTTTGAGGGATTTGTAATCTGCCACGCTGAGGGTACCCTCTGCCGCATGCAGGCTCATTTCCATATTGGCAAGGTGCTGCATTTTATCAAGGAACCACCAATCAATCTTGGTGATGTCCCAGATGGTCTGGTGTGAAATGCCGCGTTTGAGTGCCTCGTATACGCAGAATACGCGCTCTGCGTCTTGCACATGCAAATGCTCAATGATTGCGTCATCGGTGTATGCTTCAAATGGGGTGTGGGTTAGGGTTTCCATCCCAAGCTCAATCGAAGAAACAGCTTTCATCATAGCGGCCTCAAAGCTAGTGCCAATTGCCATGACTTCGCCCGTTGCCATCATCTGGGTGCCGAGAGATTTATCCGCATAGACGAACTTATCAAACGGCCACTTTGGATATTTGACCACGATGTAATCGAGCGCGGGCTCAAAGCAAGCGCAGGTCTTGCCGGTGACATCGTTGGTGATTTCATCTAAGCTATACCCGATCGCGATTTTGGTTGCAACCTTAGCGATGGGGTAACCCGTTGCCTTAGACGCAAGGGCAGAGGAACGCGATACACGAGGGTTTACCTCAATGACCGCATAATCAAAGGAGTCTGGTTTGAGTGCAAACTGGCAGTTACAGCCACCCTCAATGCCTAGTTCGGTGATGATATCGAGCGAAGCAGTGCGCAGCATTTGGTATTCGTAATCGGTAAGGGTCTGGCTTGGTGCCACAACCACCGAGTCACCCGTGTGGATGCCAACGGGGTCAAGGTTTTCCATGTTACAAACGGTAATCACGTTACCCTTGCCATCGCGCATTACTTCATATTCGATTTCTTTCCAACCCGAAATGCATTTTTCGACTAGGATTTGATTGATGGGAGAAAGGCGCAAGCCATTGGTTGCGATTTCCTGTAATTTTTCGCGGGTTTCGCAGATGCCGCCACCCGTGCCACCCATGGTAAAGGCAGGGCGAACAATGACTGGATAGCCAATGCGGTCAGCACAAGCAAGCGCATCTTCTAGGGTTTCGACAACCTCAGAGGGGATAATCGGCTGATTGAGTTTTTCCATGGTCGCTTTGAACAGCTCACGATCCTCAGCGCGGTCAATCGTTTCGGGCTTGCAAGCAAGCAGGCGAATGCCTGTTTCTTCCAAATAGCCACTGCGCGCAAGTTCCATCGAAAGGTTGAGCGCCATCTGCCCACCAAGGTTTGGCAAAATCGAGTCTGGTTTTTCAATTTCGAGGATGCGTTTGACCACATCCACCGTCATGGGCTCAATATAGACATGATCTGCCACGTTAGGATCGGTCATGATCGTAGCGGGGTTTGAATTCAGGAGCACTGTTTCAATGCCTTCGCTTGTAAGTGCGCGGCAAGCCTGTGTGCCAGAATAATCAAATTCTGCGGCTTGCCCGATGATGATAGGGCCAGAGCCGAGCACGAGCACCTTTTTAATACTTAAGTCTTTTGGCATCTTAGTTTGCCTCCTTTGCGGCTGCGATATTGGCTAGGAAACGGTCGAATAAAAATTCGGTATCTTTAGGGCCACCATTTGCCTCTGGGTGGAACTGCACAGTAAAGCAATTCCATTGATTGTACTTAACCCCTTCACAGGTGCCATCGTTGGCATTTACCTGTGCGACGGTGCCCATCTGCGCGGGTAGTTCTTCGCCAAGCACGGCATAGCCATGGTTTTGGCTTGTGATAAAGGTGCGCCCACTTTCAAAATCAGTCACAGGCTGATTGGCGCCACGGTGACCGTATTTTAGTTTGATGGTTTTTGCGCCTGCTGCCAAGGCAGAAAGCTGATGCCCAAGGCAGATGCCGAAAGTAGGGATATTCAGCGCAAACATTTCGCGCAGATTTTCAATGATTTCCACTGGCTCAGAAGGGTCGCCAGGGCCATTCGACAGCATAATGCCATCAGGGTTTATCGCAGCAACCTCGGCTGCACTGGCAAAGCCGGGCATGACGGTAACCTTGGCACCGCGTTTGGTTAGGCAGCGCACAATATTATTTTTGCAGCCGTAATCCATCAATGCAATGTGGGGCGCGCCCTCTGGGTTATGCACACTGGGTGCTGCGCAGGTGACGGTCTTGACGGCATCTGTTACGCTGTATGCCGCAATCTGAACAAGCACTGCATCCGTTTGCGCCTTGTTTGCCGCATCACTTGGGTCAAACTCGGTGATAATCGCGCCGTTCATGACACCTTTTTCGCGGATAATGCGGGTGAGGTGGCGGGTATCAATTCCCTCAATGCCAATGATGTTTTGGTCTTTTAAAAACGCATCTAGCGTCTGCTGGCTGCGCCAGTTAGAAGGGGTAGTGCAGGCTTCGCGCACGATATAGCCCTTTGCCCAAATTTTGCCAGACTCCATGTCTTGGCCGTTCATACCATAGTTGCCGATGAGGGGGTATGTTTGGGTAATGATTTGCCCGAAATAGCTAGGATCGGTCAGCGTTTCTTGGAAGCCGACCATGCCAGTTGCAAAGACAACCTCGCCCACGGTGATACCAGTAGCGCCCACCGAAGTGCCCTCAAGCACCATGCCATTTGCCAGTAAAAGATATGCGTTCATGCGGTAAACCTCTCTGTATTTGAAGTAAAAAGTAAGAGCGAAAAGTGAATAAGTGCGGTATCGCTTGCGGCGATCGCTTTATATGCCAAATGCGATACGTTCCTTGCGCGCCCTTACATGGTTTTTGCTTTTTTGCGCTGTAAATTATAACGTCTGTTTTGCTTTTTGATCCATTTTGCGGCTGCCTAGGTGAACAAGCCCTTCGCCCTTCGCACACAGAGGGCATTCCTCTGGTGCGTAGTTTGGTAAGTCTAGTTTTAAAGCACTTGCTAGGATATCAATAGGGGATGGTGCTTCGGGTTTGGTGCGGTCAACCACACAGACAATCCCAAGGCATACCCCGCCTGCTTCTTCAATCACGCGTTTGGTTTCAAGGCTAGAGATACCAGTGGTGACAACGTCCTCTGCAATGAGGCAGCGTTCGCCGGGCTTAATCGCAAAGCGTTTGAGGGTCATCACGTTATCCACACGCTCGGTAAAGATGGTGCGTTTGCCAGTCTGACGAGCAAGCTCATAGGCATAGACAATGCCGCCCATCGCAGGTCCTACGATAACGTCTACATCAAGGGTTTTGACCACTTCGGCAACAGGTGCCATTACTTCGGCACATTTATCGGGGTACTGCTGCAAATAAGCCATCTGGCAGTAAGCGCTTGAGTGGCGACCAGAGGAGAGGAGAAAATGCCCTTCTAAAAAGGCATCACAGCTTTTTAACACTTCTAATGCATTGTTCATGGTAGGTTCCTTTCATTCGAGGTTGTATATATACGGTTTGTTTTGTATGTTATGCAATTTCAGATTGCGGCGCGGTTTTTCTTTCAAATTCGCCATTCGCGGCGCATTTTCACTTATTTTCATTATAGCACAGCCCCGCAACAAGTGCAAGTTTATGCAACTTATTTTTGTTTTATGCATTAAAGCTGCATAAATTCGCAATTAGCGTGCACAGCCACGGATTTCATCGAGGGTTTTCACTCCGTTTGCTGTCATCCAGACCGCCATTTCATCCGCTACGGTTTCCATGGCACGGGGATTTGCAAAGTTTGCCGCCCCCACCTGAATGGCGGTTGCACCCGCCATGATAAACTCAAGCGCATCTGCGCCAGTGGCAATGCCGCCAAGCCCAACCACTGGGATGTTGACCGCGCCAACCGCCTGCCAGACCATGCGCAGGGCGATCGGGCGAATGGCAGGACCTGATAGCCCTGCAAAGATATTATTGAACACCGGCTTGCGCTTTTGCAAATCAATGGCGCAGGCTTGGAAGGTATTGGTCAGGCTGATGCCGTCTGCACCCGCTGCCTCTACCGCTTTACAGATGGCGGTGATGTCCTCTGCCTGTGGGCTGAGCTTGACGAGCAGTGGTTTGCGGCAAATTGCGCGGACTTTACCAGTGATATCCTGTGCTGCCGCTGCCTGAATGCCATAAGCCATGCCGCCCGCCTTGACGTTGGGGCAGCTGATGTTCAGCTCAATGATATCCACATCACTGTCATTCAACAGGGCAACCCCGGCAAGGTAATCTTCCTCACTGTGCCCGCCAAGGTTTGCGATGGCGATGGTGCCGAACGCTGCCTTTTGAGCAAGCATTTCGGGCAATTCCACATCAATAAAGTGCTGCACCCCGGGGTTTTGCAACCCGATGCTGTTCATCATACCAGAAGGGGTTTCGTGTAGGCGTTCGCCCTCATTGCCATATTGACCGTGTAGGGTCAAGCCTTTTCCACAAATTCCGCCGACCTTGTTGAAATCTACCATGGCGCCGTATTCCATGCCATAGCCAACCGTGCCTGAGGCACCAAGGATGGGGGTTTTCATGGGGCAACCAAGCAGGTTTGTGCTTAAATCAACCATTAGAACACCTCACTTGCGTTAAAGATTGGGCCGTGCTTGCAGATGCTGCGTGCTTCGCCCGCGGTGGTTTTACAGGTGCAACCAAGGCATGCACCAATGCCGCATGCCATTTTGCCCTCTAGGCTGACAATGCAATCCGTGCCTGCTGCGGCACAGGCTTTGGCGACAAATTCCATCATGATATGGGGGCCACAGACAAGAACAGCATCGTAATCTGCGGGGTTGTACAGGGCGGTGACAAAGCCCTTGTGTCCTGCGCTGCCATCATCGGTTGAGATTTTGACAAGCCCGCCGAGCGCCTCAATGGCGGCAAGGGGTTCCATCGCATAGGGCAAGGAGTGAAAGCCGAAGAATACATCTGGCACAATCCCACATGCGGCAAGTTCCTGCGCAAGCTGATGCTGTGGCGCAGTGCCAATGCCGCCGCCAACCACGGCGATTTTCTTGTATTGTTTGGCAAGGGCAGCTACGTCATAGCCATTGCCCATGGGACCTGTCACCTGCAAGGTGTCGCCCACAGCAAGGCGGGCAAGTTTTTCGGTGCCCGCGCCCTTGATTTGATAAAGGAACGAAAGGGTTTTGCTTTCTGCGTCCCACCCATGCACGCTGATGGGGCGGCTAAGGAAAGGCGCTTCGTCTGCACCCCAAGCGCGCAAGGTGTAAAACTGCCCTGCGTGCGGGGCGCGCGCACCGTTTTCGTCATCCCATTTGACTTGGAGCAAGCGGATATCCTCTGCCATCACCACATGGGCGAGGACAGGTGCATTGTTACAGGCTGCAAGCATTGGCAATTGCCTCCTTCATATCGACACATTCGTTGTAAGCTGCCTCCGCGAAGGCAACACCAGGCTGTTTTTTATAGGCAAGCAACACGCTACGGCTAGAATTTACGACACCGCCGTTGCCCTTGGTGAGGTACTGGGCAATGTCCTCCGCCTTACCGCCCTGTGCGCCATAGCCTGGGATGAGGAAGAAGCTGCTCTGGTATTTGGCGCGGATTTCAGTTGCTTCCTCAATGTGGGTGCCGCCGATGACAAGCCCAACACTAGAGTAACCAGTTTCGCCCATATAGGGTGCGCCGAGTGCGCTGACCTTATCGCCTACAAGGTCATACACATGGCGACCGTCAGCGAGTTTTTCATATTCAAAATCTTTGGCGCCGCCGTTGGAGGTGCGGCAGAGCACGAACATGCCCTTGCCCTGTTTTTCGGCATAAGGCAGGTAAGGAGAGATAGAGTCTAGCCCCATGTAAGGCGCGAGGGTGACCATATCTGCCTCTAAGTCGCCACTGAAATGTGCCATGGCATACATTTCTGCGGTTTTGGCAATGTCGCCGCGTTTGATATCAGCAATGACGGGGATGCCAGCATTACGCACCATTTCTAAGGTTTTTGCGTATGCTTTCATGCCGTCTAAGCCAAGGGCTTCGTAATAAGCAATCTGTACTTTATAGCAGCCTGCAACGTCTTTGGTTGCCTCTAAAATTTCGCGATTAAAACGCAAGATGTTTTCGCCCGCGCTTAGAGCGGTATCGGCATAGCCTTCTGGCAGATAAGAAAAATCAGTATCTAGCCCGACACAAACGGGGCCGCGGGTTGCTACACCATAATAGAGGTTGTCCATCGAAGTTTTCATGTTTGTTCTCCTTTTTTGCTATCTTGTTGCTTTTCTTGCTTTTTTCTTGCTTTTTTTCTTGCTTCTTTGATTGCTTTTCTTTTTGTTGCTCGACTGCCGAAAATGATATTCTTTTTTAAAAGCTGCGGGGTGTTACTTTTGGCGGCAAAAGTAACCAAAACCGCAACCGTACGATGCGGTTGACGCAGCGCTCAAGGGTCTTGACCCCTTGAGAAACCCCGCTTGTGCAGTACATGCTTGCCACACATATATGTGTGGGCTTGCGGGTAGATTGTATGGGCTTACGGGTGGATTGCATGGGCTTACGGGTAGATTGTATGGTGCTTACGCTTGATATGTTACTTTCCCGCCTTTTATAGTCGTGCAAGCCTTGCCGAAGAGGGCGATGCCGTCGAAGGGGCAGTTTTTGCTCTTGGAGTGTAAGGCATTTTTATCCACTACATAGGGGGTATCAAGGTCAACTAATACAACGTCTGCGTCAAATCCGGGGGCGAGCGCGCCTTTGTTTAGCCCTAAAATGGCGGCGGGGTTGGTGCTCATCAAAGTGCTGAGCTGTGCGAGGGAAATGCCATCGTTTTTGCAGAGCTTGGTGTAGCATAAGCCAAAGGCAGTTTCTAAGCCGACCATGCCGGGAGAGCCCGCAAGTTTATCTTCCTCTGAATGAGGCGCATGGTCTGTGGCGATGGCATCTACCGCGCCACTGCGAATGCCATCGAGGAGTGCTTCGCAATCGTCCGCCGTGCGGATGGGTGGGTTGACGCGGGTATCTAAATCTTCTGTGTTAAAACAGAGGTGGTGTGGGCTTGCCTCACAGGTGACGGGCACCCCGCGCCATTTTGCCGCAGTGATTGCCTCAATCGCGCCGCGCGTTGACACATGGCACATGTGCAATGCGGTGCCGTAGTATTCGGCAAGGTAGAGGTTACGGACGGTTTCTAAATCCTCCGCAAGGCGGTAATCCCAAGGGGAGATATCGCTGACCTCAGCATGGCTCATGATGGTGATGCCCTTTTGCTGTGCGATTGCAAAGGCGCGCGCCATGACATCGGCGCTTTGGATGCCGTGCCCGTCCTCCGTAATGAACTTAACCCCACTGGGTAAGCTCTTGAGGTGGTCTAGGGTGGTGCCATCAAAGTTTTGGGTGATGGACACCGTCTGGTTTGCGCTGCACAGCCCAATTTCTTCTACCTTCATTTGGATCTCTAGCGCCTGTGCCGCACCAGAGCAAACAGGCTTTGTGTTGGGCATTAGATTAACGTAGGTGTAACCACCCGCCGCCGCCGCCGCGCTGCCAGTCGCTAAATCTTCTTTGTACTCAAAGCCAGGGGTGCGCCAGTGGCAGTGCAGGTCTATAAAAGCGGGCAGGATGGTTTTGCCCGCGGCATCTAGCGTTTCTTCCTCTGGTAGGGCGGCAGCCGATAAATCTGTGCCGAGGGCAAAAATTTTGCCGTCACGCAGTAAAAATTCCATGGTGTCGCCCGTGGCGATTTTCGCATTTTTCAGGTACATAGTCGGTGTCTCCTTTTCAAAATAAAGCGCGTTCTTGGGGGCAGTGGGCGGATAAAAAAGGGCAAAAAAAAACTTTTCCCAAAACAGGAAAAGTTAAAGACGAAGCAAAAATGAAACAAAGGCACTAGGGAACAACGCCAAAGCGGAGGATTTCTGATTTAGTTTTACCATTTCGGTATAGGACATGAGTTTCTCCTTTGATTTTGCGCGAACGACTGCCTTGTTATTGCATCATAGTATAGCACGCTTTGGGGCAAAGTGTCAATAGAAGCGGGGGTAATTTAGCAGTTTCAACAAAAACACAACGAAAAAATCACCTTGAAACAGAATAGACAGACTTTTACCAAAAAGACAGTAAAAGACAGCAAAACGAACCTTCTTCCCTCTTGACAAAATTGCGCCTTCTGTTACCTTATATATAAGAGAACGTATCCTTTGCGCGCACCCTTGCGATGTAGGCGCACTCTTTTATGCAATCCACCCCCGCACCGTGCGGGCTATTTTACGGAGGAACACCGCCATGGGCTTATATGCCGATGCCAAAAACATACAAAAGAAAGACCCCGCCGCCCGCAGTGTGGCAGAGGTCATGCTATTATATCCTGGTTTTCATGTACTGGTCTATTATCGGGTTGCCCACTGGTTTTATACCCACAAGCGGTTTTTCCTTGCGCGGATGATTAGCCAAGCGGGGCGGGCAGTGACTGGGATTGAAATCCACCCCGGCGCAAAGATTGGCAGCCGCCTGTTCATTGACCATGGCATGGGAATTGTCTTTGGAGAAACCACCGAGATCGGCGACAACTGCACCATCTATCACGGGGTAACCCTTGGCGGTACTGGCAAAGAGCACGACAAGCGCCACCCCACCCTTGGCGATAATGTCTTAATCGGCGCGGGCACCAAGGTGCTAGGACCTGTGTTCATCGGCGATAACGTGCGCGTGGGTTCAGGCAGTGTTGTGCTGAAAAATCTGCCCACCAACTGCACCGCCGTGGGTGTGCCCGCCGAGATTGTACGAGTGAATGCTGCAAGCACCAACCCCGCGGATGACCTTGACCAGCAAGATATCCCCGATATTGTAGCGCAGCGCCTTGCCGCACTGGAAAAACGCATTGGCGAGATGGAAGCAAAGGCGCAGGGAGATCTCCCGCCAAACTGATGATTTTGCACAGTGCAGCACCGCCTCACGCTGCCATTCGCTATTTACCATCATGCCCATTGTGCGCATATCCCGTGGCGGCAACTGCGCTTTTGCAATGCCGCCGCAGATTGTTAATTCAGAAACACCAAAACGCAAAAAGCAATCTGATTGTTTTATTGCGTTTTTTAATTTGAAAGCAGTTATAACACACTGGAAAGGCTTTGCCATGAAAACGCACATTGAGGGCGACACCCTACACCTAACGAAAAACGGCACCCCCATTGGGCACTGCCGCACCCACACCCTGCCAGATGGCACTGTTTTACTGTTGCAGTTTGAAATCCTACCCGCGTTTTGGCGCAAGGGATATGGCACGTTTTTGCTCAAAGAATTACTCCGCAACACAGGCGGTTATGACGCAAAGCGCGAAAGCCACTATTGCATTGCGCTGCCTGATGGCGCAGGAAACGCTTCCGCACAGACAATCAGCAAACACTGTGACCAACACAACCAGCAAAGAGAACAAAGCAATTACACCTCTGCAACAAGCGCCAATCTTGATTGCGCCCCGTTACACGGCACCCCCGCACAAGCCTTCCCCCTTGCTTTTTTTGAAAAGTTTGGTTTTGTGGCGGATGGCGATGCCCACACCTTAGTACGGCACCACAAGCCAGACCTAACCGCCACCACCTTTGCCCACACCTTTTTGGTGCAGCACCTAACCGCCCCCCGCCTTTGCATTGACGCGACCTGTGGCAATGGGCATGACAGCCTGTTTTTGGCACAACTTTTGCCAGAAGAGGGGCAGTTGCTTGCCCTTGATTTGCAGCCAGAAGCCATCGCCCAAACCGCAGCAAGGTTAGAAAGCGCAGGGGTACCCACCACGCAATACACCCTACTTTGCGATGACCATGCAAATTTAACACGGCATGCAGCGCAGGGTAGCGCCGATGCGATTTTGTTTAACTTTGGCTGGTTGCCCGGGGCAGACCACACGGTTTTTTCTGCTGCGCAAAGCAGTCTGCCCGCCCTAGAAGCCGCTCTTACCCTACTGAAAAAGGGTGGGATACTCAGTGCGATTTTATACAGTGGGCAGGGAATAGGCAGCACCGAAAAAGAGGCGATTTTAGCGTGGATGCGCCGCCTGCCATTGACGGAATACACCGTGCTGATTTGTGAATTCGCCAACTGGGCGCAAACCGCGCCCTTGCCCTGTTTTATCTTGAAAAAATAAACCATGTAAAAAAGCGCCCCTGTGAACAAGTTGCTCACAGGGGCGCTTTGGTATGTATACTATTTACTAGGCAACATTAGGTTGCAGGGTTGGTTGGTAGGAAGGGGATAATGCTAGAAGCAAGGGCAGTAATGGGCAAGGTCTGTAAAATAACTTTGCCAGGGCCCGTAACAACTGTGTTAAATGCGCCTTCGCCGCCGAGGAAGATGTTCTTCATGCCGGAAACTGTCTGAATATCCATGCTGCAGGTTTCTTCCATGCAAGCAAGATAGCCAGTATCTACAATCAAGGATTCACCGCTTGCGAGATCGTATTCTTTTGCATAGCCATCAATTTCTACGAAAGCAACACCGTTACCGCTGAGTTTCTGCATGATGAAGCCTTCACCGCCGAATACACCAGCACCCATTTTTTTCTGGAAGTGTACTGCAAATTCGATGCCAGTGGTACTAGCAAGGAAAGAAGATTTCTGTACGATCATGGATTTGCCTGGGGTGATTTCAAATGCACGAATGGAACCAGGGAAACTCGAACCAAAGGTGATTTCACCTGCGCCGCCCTGTGCAGTATATTCATTCTGGAACAATTTTTCGCCAGAAAGCACTTTGCCGAACATTTTGCCCAAGCCGCCGCCACCAGTGGTGGTGTCCATTTTCATGTTAGGGGTCATCCAAATCATGGAGCCGCCTTCTGTAATCATTTTTTCGCCAGCTTCCAGTTTGCAAGTAACTGCTGCTAAGGGTTCGCCAAAAATTTCATAAGTCATAATGTACTCTCCAATCATAGTGTTTGTGTCATGTACGGATTAGGTATAGTATATCACTGAATATCAAACACTACAACTATCCAAGTGGATAGGTTTTGGTGTTTTTTTCGGTTTTTCGACGAATTTTACATTTCTTTTTGTGCTTTATCTGCTTTTCTCGGGATAGTTCTTGTTATTTCACGCAATTGGTTATTTTTTCCAAGCGCCGCCCGTGTACGCACTCTGGTAACTAGGATTTGTATCAGGACGCATCGCGTTGGGGTAAGCGATGTCGCTTTGGATATCCATAACCAATCTTTGCAATTGGTTGGCAACTTCTTCAGGGTTTGCCACATCCAAGATGGCAATTCCGCTCTGCGCAGTATTTTGCAGGCGAATATGCCCCATCTGGGAAGTGTTTTGCGCGTACATATTCCCCATCTGTGAAGTATTTTGCAGGTGGATATCCCCCACCCCAAGCATACGGTCAATCAAACCTACCCGCAGGCTTACATTTTGTATATCAGCATAAAGCAGATTGATTACCTGTTGGTTTAAAACCCCGCTTTTAATCATGATACGGCGGTCGGTTACCATATATTCCGTATTTTCCCAGTTTTTACCGGCAGTAATCACGTTGGAAAGCCAAATCCAAACGGGCAACAGGTGCAGTGCCAAAAAAGGAACGAAAACAACCAACATCTGCCCCGCCGCACCATACGTAAGAAAAACGTAAGCAAGAACCGCATCAAAGGCAAGCCAAAACAAAGCAACTGGCAGCAAGGTGCAAATTTTGTTGGCGATAAAGGCTTTCTTTTCTGGCTTTGCTTTCCAGAGCACCGTCTCGCCCTCATGCACAAAACGTTCCAGTGTAAGGAGCTCTCCCTGCTGTGCAAAAGATTGATATTTATTCATCTGGCTTTCTTCCTTTCTTGTTGTTTCCTCATTGCTTTTTATGCTGTTACAATAAGCGGTATCTTTTGCAACAGATTGCGCTTATTCCGCTACGATTTTTTTGGTGGGGAATTTCGACACAGCGCTTTCATCCAGGCTGTTTTCGAGTGCTGTGCCTGTTTCCTCTATTTTTTCGATATAAATATCGGATTTCATTTCATACAAAATGGTGGTACGCAAATCATCGATGGTATAGCCCGCCGCTATTGGGTCGCTGCGCATAAATACCATGGCACTGGTGTAATCTGCCGTAAAGGAAACCGCCTCATTCATGCCTAGGCTCGTAATTTGCGCAAGGGTATCCTCATCAAAATACTCTGCAAGGGTGCTATACCCATAAAGGTCGGAAACAACCGAAGAAGAAATCGTGCTCGTATCAATGGTATCGCCCATCACATCGTATGCTGCGGTAATGCCGCTTTCGAGTGCAGTAATGAACGTGCTATATGCGTCTGCGGTATCATCCGCTTGCATGCTTGCGCTAAACACCGAGATGATATCATCGAGTGCAGCAACGATTTCTTCCTGCTGCGTTTCATCCGCAAAGGTATAATCGGTGGTGTTATACAATGGCACGCTGAGGTAATGCCCATAAATCATTTCATCGTCTAAAAATGCGGTAAGGTCTGCATCTGAAACGGCTTCGGTGCCATCTGCGCCATAAATCATTTCTAGCAATAGGCTGTTTTTGACCGAAGTGCACTGATAGGCAAACAGAGTGCTTTCGC
Source organism: Faecalibacterium sp. (assembly GCA_044426225.1). Lineage (GTDB taxonomy): Bacteria > Bacillota > Clostridia > Oscillospirales > Ruminococcaceae > Faecalibacterium. Next base: position 18,019 of record JAWXUQ010000016.1, read on the forward strand.
CAATGCCGTTCGCCTCATACAAATCACCGTAATATTCCCACAACTGGTCGGCATAGCTTTGGGCAGTCGCGATATTATCCTCGGTCAATTCGCCGCCAAGTTCTGCAAAAAGGCTTTCTACTGCGGCATAGTATTCTAGGTTGGCAAGCGTTTCGCTTGCCACAAAATCACTAACGCTGCGCGCTTCGCCTGTTTGTTCTTCGCCTTCTACGGGTTCTGGTGCGACGGTGCCATCCTCAGCAACATAGACGGTTTCTTTTAGGAATTTAGAAACGCTCATCTCTGATTGTTCGGTATTTGCATAGCCAAGAACCGTTTGATAGGCTTGGAACTGAGAAATCAGATAAATGCCTGCGGAAATTTCTACATCTCCGATATAGCCCACACTAGCGGGGGTAGAAACGTGACAGCCCGCCAAATTTAAGCAGAGGGCAAAGGCGGCAAGAACCGCGAGTAATTTTTGTTTCATGCAAAATGCTCCTTTTATCTTGGTTTGCTTGCCCTACTTGGGCAACAAAATACCTTTTACAAAACACCTTTTTATATTATGTTCCTTTTCGTTATGGGGTTATTATACCGCGTGCGCGGAAGTTTTTCAATGCGCAGGGCGGGGAATTCACATTAAATTCACCCACAAACCACTGTTTTATGGGCGCGCCAGTGTTTCTTGCGCTGCGCTCAACACCTCAACCACTGCCTTGACGAGGGCAAGTGGTTTTTCATCTGGCTGCACCGTGACCGATAAATACGGCGCACTACCCACACTGGGCGTCACGCGCCCTGCAAAGGCTTCGATGATTTTTTGGATGGTGGGCAAGGTCAATGTTTCCAGATGGAACGCAATCACCTTTTGCCGCTGCAACACCTTATACACCCCAATCTCTGCCGCCATGACGCGCAGCAAGGAAACCGCGACCAAATCCGACACCGTTTCGGGCGGGCTGCCATAGCGGTCAATCAATTCGTCTAGCACATCTGCGCCATCCTCTGAGGTTTGCACCGCGGCAATCCGCTTATAGGCTTCAATCCGGGCAGCGGGCTGTTCGATATAGCGTTCGGGGATATAAGCATTCACCTGCACATCAATCAAGCAGCCGCTCTTATCGCGGCGGATGGGTTCCCCCTTGGCAAGCGCGATGGCATCGTTGAGCATTTTGATATACAGCTCATACCCGACCGCCTCCATGTGCCCATGTTGGCTGTGCCCAAGCAGATTGCCCGCACCACGGATTTGCAAATCACGCATGGCGATGCGGAAGCCTGAGCCAAACGAAGTAAATTCGCGGATGGCCGAAAGCCGTTTTTCCGCCACTTCACTAAGCATCCCTTCCCGCTGAAAGGTCAGATACGCGTATGCTTTGCGCCCACTGCGCCCGACCCGCCCGCGAATTTGGTATAGCTGCGCAAGCCCCATACGGTTGGCCTGCTCTACAATAAGAGTATTGCAGTTACGCACATCCACCCCTGTTTCAATCAAGGTGGTGCAGACAAGCACATCAATCTCAGCATCTAGCAATTTCTGCCAAACATCGCTGAGTTCGTTCTCGGTCATTTTACCATGTGCAATGCCCACCCGCGCACCCGGTACCATCTGTGCGACCTTATCCGCCACCTGCTCAATATCGCCCACGCGGTTGTGCAGATAGTAGCACTGACCGCCCCGCGCAAGCTCTTTTTTGATGGCTTCGGCTAGGATATTTTTATCATATTCTAGCACGTAGGTTTCGACTGGCTGCCGCTCAAAAGGGGGCTGCTCAATGGTAGACATATCGCGGATACCGCTCATTGCCATATTGAGGGTGCGGGGGATGGGGGTTGCACTCAAGGTTAAAATATCCGCACCGATGAAATTTTCTTTGAGCCGCTCTTTGTGCTTGACGCCAAAACGCTGCTCTTCATCAACAATCACAAGCCCCAAATCGTGGAATACCACATCCTTTGATAACAGCCGATGGGTGCCGACCACGATATCTACCTCACCACGGCGCAAGCCGCCCAACGTTTCGCGCTGCTGCTTGGCGGTGCGGAACCGACTGAGCAGCCCGACCTTGACAGGGAATGCCTGCATGCGAGATAAAATGCTGTTATAATGCTGCCACGCAAGCAGGGTAGTGGGCGCAAGCAGTGCGACCTGTTTGCCGCCCATCATTGCTTTAAATGCAGCACGCAGAGCGACCTCTGTCTTGCCGACCCCGACATCGCCGCACAGCAGGCGATCCATCGGGGTATGTTTTTCCATATCTGCTTTAATTTCAGCAGCACTGGTGAGTTGATCGTCCGTTTCGTCATATTCAAAGCGGGTTTCAAAATCGCGCTGCCATTCGCCATCGGGCATGAAGGCATGCCCCTCTGCTTTTTGACGGCGGGCATAGAGCTCTATCAGCTCCTTCGCCATTTCCTCGGTTGCTTTTTTGACGCGACCGCGCGTTTTTTGCCATTCTGTGCCACCGAGCTTTGCGAGTTTGACGCTTTCTGCCTCACCCGGAGCGGTATAATGGCTTAATAAATCAAGCTGCGTAACCGGCACATAGAGGGTATCGCTGCCTGCATATTGCACCTTGAGGTAATCCTTTTGGGTGTTTTCTACCGTTAGACGCTCAATGCCGAGATACAGCCCAATGCCGTGCGCATGGTGCACCACAAAATCGCCCGCCTTGATATCGGTCAGGCTAGAAAGCGCATTTTTGTTTTTGCGACGCTTTTGGGGTGCCTCGCCCTCGCCGAGCACTAGCCCGGTGCGCCGTGCCGTGATACAGGCATATTTGGCAAAAGGCAGGGACGCGCCGCCCGAAAGATGCCCCACAAGCAACTGGATTTGCCCCGCCTTGGGTGGCGTATTACGCTCTGTGCTGACGCGATAATTCCGCGCCGTTAAATCTTGGCAAAGCGCCTTCACGCTTTTGGGGGTGCCCGCAAAAACGGACACAGCATAGCCCTTTTCCAAGAGTGGGTCAAGGTCCTCTATCAACGCGTTTAAATTCCCACCCCAGTTGGGCAGGGTATGTGCAGGGGAGTCTATCAGCTCTTTTAGGCGGACATCTGGCATGCTGCGGATGAAATTTTCGCACAACAAACTAGAATGCGCTGCCGCCATCTGCATCAAATCATCTATGCTAAGGTAAAGCGTCGAAAGCTCTGGGGTAAGGATGCCCTCCTGCAACAAACCCTCTAGCTCCGCATTGCGGCGGAACTGGGTTGCTTTTTGGGCTTCGCGGATGCTATTCACTTCATCCAACACCAAGATAGGGTTTTGGAAATAATCGAGCAGGGTTGCAGGGGCGGGGTAGCGCATGCCAAGGTATTTATCCATTGCTTCGGGCATAATGCCGGCATCTAAACTGGCCAAATCGCCCGCCATTGCTTTGCTAAGGGTTGTTTTCCGCTTGCCCTTTGCCTTTGCGAGGGCGGCAGATAGCGCCTGATATGTTTGCGCAGTATCGCCAAACAGTACCTCACGCGCGGGGGAGATATGCAGCTTTTTGAGGGCGGCATCTCCCTCTGTGCGGCGCTGCGTCAGCAAATCAAAAGAAGAGATGGTGTCTATTTCATCCCCCCAATATTCAAGGCGGGCAGGCAGTGCGACATCAGGCGGATAAATATCCACAATATCACCGCGCACACTAAACTGCCCCGCGCCCTCTACCTGATGGCGGCGGATATACCCCGCCGCATACAGCCGCGCAATCAGCGCATCCCGCCCATATTCCATGGCGGGTTTTAGGGTGAGGGTGTTGGTGCAAAACTCTGCCTTTGGCACGGTGAATTGTAGCAGCGCCTCTGCGGACACGCAGACCGCGCCAAGCCGCCCACTGACTAACCCACCAAGTACCGATAGGCGGCGGTGTTCGTATTCGCGCGAAATACCCTCAATGGGACGCAATAAAAAATCGCGGGCAGGGAACACCCCTGTTTTGACACCGAGCGCCGTGATATCTGCAGCAAAGCGGGTGGCGGAGGCCTCATCTGCGGTGACGATACAAAGTGAGCGCCCCTGTTGCTGCGCAAGGGTGGCATACATCTGGGCGCGTGCCGCCGGTGGCAAGCCAAATAACGCAGACGACCCCACTGTTTCCAGTGAGGTTGCAATGCGTTGATATTCTGTTGTACAAGAAAGCAGGGAACGATACATAGTGCCTCTCTATTCTAAACAAGGCAAGTGATGGAGATTAGATTATACGGGCTCTGATTGCTTTTGTGCTTGCGGTGCCACCTGTCTGCGGGGCAAGCGGATTTGTGCAAGCCCGTTTTGCGCAAGCAACAGGAACACAGGGGTGAAATTGACCAGATAGCGTGAGCGGGTTTCCCAAATCAGCAAAAAGAAGAATAAACCAAATACGCTAAGCGCCAATAATCCAATGAGGGCTTCGCCAGAAGTCACTACACCAAAGCGCAGCTTGTGCGGCATCACTGTTGCTTGTTCTGAGGTTGCCGCAGTTGATATCGCCGCTGCTTGTGTTTTCTTCTTTTGTAGCAGGCTTGCCACAAAAGAGGGCAGCGACTGTGCCGTATACCACAGCGCTGCAAATAGCATTAGCAGCAGCATGGCAATCTGCCCACCCTGTGCAAGGGTATTGTAGACATTATAATGTTGCCCATCTATGCGAAAAAACGCAGAGAGGTCATTCGTTTGCAGTGGGTCAATACTGAGCTTCCAGGGTGCGTAATAAGTGCCATCTAGCCAGGTATATTCTATTTTACCCGCCAAGAACGCAAGATAACCACCCACCCCATAGTCGGCAAGGCGCGCCTTAATTTCGGCAACGTTGGTTTCTTTGCGGGTTTGTAAATCTTCAATGCTCGTAGATAGCTCGTGGTCGCTAGAATTATAACCGCCAGTGCCCGCAAGCCCCATCATGACATAGTGCTCATACGGCAAACGATAGCGGTCAATTTCAGTTAAATCAATCACCTTGGTTGCTTTGAGCAGCCCACTATACCCGACTGCAAGCAGCACCATAGTCAGGGCGACAATCAGCAGGCGCAGGCATTTTGCACGCGTGGGGCGGGCAAGGGAAAACAGCAGCATGGCGACATATAAAATGCCGACCGACGCTTTGAGCTGATATCCCACAAAGCCATTGACCCCCAATAACAGCAGCCAACCTAGGTTGCTTTTCTCTCTGATTTTTTGCCAGAGCCAGACCCCAATGCTGACAAAGGGCAGCGAAAGGGTATCGGTGTAAAAAATAGGCGCGTAGGTGTAAAGAGGGAGAAATCCAAGGCAGAACACTAAAAATAACAGCCCATGGTGGAGATCCCACTCTTTGCAGACCACCCAAAACAGCACCGCGACGCTCACCCAGATGGCAACGCAATTGAGCAAAATGCCCGCATATAACGGCGCAAGCCCAAACACCGAGGCGATTTTAAACCAATAGGCAAGCAGATAGGTGACGAAGAAATTATTATTACTTTCTAAAAAATATTCTAAGGTGTAAGTAACCGCACCATTTTCGGCAATATCCAGTGCACCTGCGTACACCCTGCCAAAATCCCACGCGGGCTCTACCGCAAGCAAAAAGCCCGCGGCGAGTAGCAAGATCGCATAAAGCACAAGCAACACCGCTGCCGCAATTTTGACGGTTTTTACTGGCAAGCGCGGAATGCCCTGCCACAGAGCAACTAACCCAAGCAACAGCAGCACCGCAATGGCAGCACCCGCAACAGAAAAGGCATTTGCCACAAATAGCCCAAGAATCAATAATAGCATGGCGGCAAGCAACCCTTTGCTTATTTTTTGCACTGGCATTGGTATTCCCTTTCCACGTTGTGTCTGCTTCGTTCGGTTAAATCGATTGGTCGCAAGGGCAATCCCCGCACTGCGTTCTATCTGGTTGGTTCGTCGCGGAACCGCTCGCCTTATCTTATTTATTAAACTGGCTTTGGGCACGTTGCAGCTCACCTTGCATGATCAATTTTATTGCACTGGCAATATCCGCATGGCGGGCAGCGAGTGCCTTTTGCTCCTCGGCGCTAAATCTGCCAAGCACCCATTTGGCAAGGTCGTATTCTGGGTGTGGTTTTTCACCCACCCCAATGCGAATGCGATAAAATTCCTGTGTGCCAAGGCTTGCAATGATACTTTTTAGCCCATTGTGCCCGCCCGCGCTGCCGGAGGGGCGAATGCGTAATTTCGCGGGACTTTGCACGATGTCATCGCACAGGACAATCACGTGCTCTGCCGGGATTTTGAAAAAGTTTGCAAGGGGCGCCACACTCTGTCCCGATAAATTCATATAGGTAAGGGGTTTGAGCAGATAGACGGTATTGCCATCGACCTGCCCCTGCCCATACAGCCCTTGGAATTTTGCTTTGGTGGGCGCAATATTCCACTCCTCGGCCAAAAAATCAATTGCGTCAAAGCCTGCATTATGGCGGGTGCCATCATATTTTTTTTCGGGGTTGCCTAAACCGACCACCAGCCATTGTTCGTTATTCATCTGCGTTTCCTTTTTATGATATACCGTCCAAAAACAATACAAATAGTTGTTTTGTGCAATATTTATACTTTCCGTGTGTACAACTCGGCACCTAAACACTGCCAAGCCAATCTTAATTAGCCATTTTCGTTTTCTAATTTTTCTTTTTTGGCGATATAGGCAGCGAGCTTCTCCTCTGCCCAACCGTCCATATTGGTCTGGCGCTCCCGCGCAATGCCAAGGGCGGCAGGGGGCACATCTTTGGTGATGGTACTGCCCGCCGCGGTATAAGCGCCATCGCCCACCGTTACAGGGGCAATCAGGTTGGTGTTGCAGCCAATAAAGCAGTAATCGCCAATGGTGGTGCGATATTTTGCGCTGCCGTCATAGTTCGAGGTGACGGTGCCGCAACCAAAGTTGCAATATTTGCCCACGTCACTATCTCCGATATAGGTCAAGTGGCTGACGGTATTGCCCTGCGCAAAGTTGGAGTTTTTGGTTTCGACATACGCGCCAAGGTGCACCCCATATTCGGTCACGGTGTCTAAACGCACGTTGGTAAAGGGGCCGATATTATTTGCTGCACCGATGGTACTTAAATTAATCTGACTTGCATTGATGGTACTGCCCTCGCCGATGGTGCTATCGATGATATAGCTGTTAGGACCAATGACGCAGCCCGCGCCAATTTTGGTCTTACCACGCAGCACGGTGCCAGGCAAAATGGTTGCCCCTGCCGCAATCTCCACTTCTTCATCGATGGTGATATCGCGACTTTCGATGAGAACACCTAGCATGATATGGCGCGCTAAAATTTCTTCTTGGCGCGCTGTGGCGGCATGAAGGATTTCAAGCGCTTCTTGGTGGCTTCTCTCTGGCACGATTTGATTTTCTTTCATCGCAGAAATCTCCTTTGTTAATGCAGGGCGGCTATGCCTAGAAAAAGGCACCCGCTTCGTTGCTCTTTATCAGACGCACTGCCCGCCATGACAAGAAACACCGACGGGCGCCACGTAACATCGTATCTTTTTTCTTTACTTTATTATAGCACAACTTTATTTGATAAAATAGTGGTTTTATTCCCACGATACTTTGGGGCAATAAAGTTTTTACATGCAAAAAAAATATCTCAAACTTTACCCCAGTATATCTTACCGCAAAAACAAAATTTTTTCAAGTCTGAAAAGTGGTATAAAAGTCAGATTTTTGCCCTTTTCACAAAAGATTTCGCACAAAAGTTCTGGTATTTTAGGAACAACTTTGTTATAATAGTTCAGTACCGAGCATATAAAAATGCTGTTAAAAAGTGTCTGACAGAATTGCGCTGAACGGCACTGTAAAAATCGGAGGATATGTATGAGCAATAAGTACGTTTACAACTTCAGCGATGGCATTGCCGCATTTAATGGCGACATGACCCTCATGAAAAACACCCTTGGCGGCAAAGGCGCAGGCCTTTCGGAAATGACCGCAATTGGCATGCCTGTGCCACAGGGCTTTACCGTTACCACCGCAGCTTGCAACAAATACTATGAAGATGGCAAAAAGATTGACGATGCAATCGTGGAAGATATCTTTGCACATATCAAAGAGCTTGAAGCAATCACCGGCAAAACCTTTGGCGATATCGCAAACCCTCTGCTTGTTTCGGTTCGTTCGGGCGCACGTGTTTCGATGCCTGGCATGATGGATACCATCCTAAACCTTGGTTTAAACGATGAAGCAGTAGAAGGTCTTTCAAACAAGACTGGCAACCCTCGCTTCGCTTATGACTCCTACCGTCGTTTCATCCAGATGTTCTCGGACGTTGTTATGGAACTTTCCAAACGCGACTTTGAAGGCATCATCGATGAACTAAAAGAAGAAAAAGGCATCGTGAATGACATCGACCTAAGCGCTGATGACATGAAAGAGCTTTCCATTCGCTTTAAAGCATACTACAAAAAAGAAAAAGGCGTAGATTTCCCAGCTGACCCTAAAGTACAGCTGCTTGAAGCAATCCGCGCTGTATTCCGCAGCTGGGACAACCCTCGTGCAAACGTTTACCGTCAGATGCACGAAATCCCTTACAGCTGGGGCACCGCAGTTAACGTACAGCAGATGGCATTCGGCAACTCTGGCGATAACTCTGGTACTGGTGTTGCATTTACCCGTGACCCTGCAACTGGCGAAAATGTACTGATGGGTGAATACCTCATCAACGCACAGGGCGAGGACGTAGTTGCTGGTATCCGCACCCCACACCCCATCAGCAAACTACATGAAGATATGCCTGCGGTTTACGATCAGTTCGTAGAAATCGCAACCAAACTAGAAAACTACTTCCACGATATGCAGGATATGGAATTCACCATCGAAGATGGCAACCTATTCATGCTACAAACCCGTAACGGCAAACGCACCGCTCAGGCTGCATTGCAAATCGCGGTTGACCTTGTAGAAGAAGGCAAAATCACCTCTACCGAAGCAGTGCTCCGCGTAGAACCTGCTCAGCTTGATACCCTTCTCCATCCTCAGTTTGACGCAGACGCGCTTGCAAATGCAAGCGCCGTTGCAAAAGGTCTTGCTGCTTCCCCAGGCTCTGCTTGCGGTCAGCTCGTTTTCTCGGCGGAAGAAGCTGCAGAAATGGTAGAAAGCGGCAAAATGCCTAAAGTTATTCTTGCTCGCCTTGAAACCTCGCCTGAAGATATCGTAGGCATGAAAGTTTCGCAGGGCATCTTGACCATCCGTGGCGGTATGACTAGCCATGCAGCTGTTGTTGCACGTGGCATGGGCACCTGCTGTGTATCTGGTATCGGCAACGATAACGATGTTAAGATTGATTATGATGCAAAAACCATCACCATCAACGGCAACGTTTACGCTGGCGGCGACTGGATGAGCCTTGACGGCAGCACCGGTAACGTATACGGCGGTCAGGTTGCAACCGTAGCAGCAACCGGCAACAAAAACTTTGCACTCTTCATGGGCTGGGCTGATGAAGCACGCAAAATGCAGGTTATGGCAAATGCCGATAACCCAACCGACGCACAGCAAGCAGTTGACATGGGCGCACAGGGCATTGGCCTTTGCCGTACTGAGCACATGTTCTTCGCAGAGGACCGCATTAAAGCTGTTCGCGAAATGATCTGTGCACGTACCGTAGCAGACCGCGAAGTTGCACTGGCTAAAGTTGAGCCATTCCAACGCGCTGACTTTACCGAAATGTACAAAATCATGGGCGAACGTCCTATGACCATCCGTTACCTTGACCCCCCTCTACACGAGTTCCTACCCACCAAGATGGAGGACATTGAAGAACTCGCAGCTGATATGGGCATGAGCACACAGGCTTTGGTTGACATCGTAGAAAGCCTACATGAATTCAACCCAATGATGGGTCACCGTGGTTGCCGTCTGGCAGTTACCTACCCTGAAATTGCTGCTATGCAGACCGTTGCTGTAATCAACGCTGCGTTGACCGTCAGCAAAGAAGAAGGTTTGAACATCGTTCCTCACATCATGATTCCTTTGGTTGGCGATGTGCGCGAACTGAAATTCGTAAAAGACGTTGTTGTAGCAACTGCTGATAAGATTATCGCAGAAGCAGGCAGCAGCATGACTTACGAAGTAGGTACCATGATCGAAATCCCACGTGCAGCGCTTACCGCTGGTGAAATCGCTACCGAAGCAGACTTCTTCTCCTTCGGCACCAACGATTTGACCCAGATGACCTTCGGCTTCAGTCGTGACGATGCTGCATCCTTCCTGAATGCTTACTACGAAAGCAAAGTATTCGAGAGCGATCCATTCCAGCATTTGGACAAAAACGGTGTTGGCACCCTCGTTAAGATGGCAGCTACCGCAGGTCGCGCAGCAAAACCAAGCCTAGGTCTTGGCATCTGTGGCGAACACGGCGGCGACCCTACGAGCGTAGAGTTCTGCTACAATGCAGGTCTTGATTACGTTTCTTGCTCTCCTTTCCGTGTGCCCATTGCTCGCCTAGCAGCAGCACAGGCAGCAATCAAAGCAGCAAAATAATTCTTTGCATACCGTTTGCGCGGCAAACGATATATCGCTTTTGCACACGAAAGCAAAACAAAGATAAAGAAAGCCCGCCCCCTGTACCAATTTGATACAGGGGGCGGGCTTTCTTATTGAGTTGAATGTTTTACACAAGTTGCGTTCTGTTCCTGCGCGCCATACGCAGAGCAACTAGCGCGTATATGCAAAAAAGTACACTTGTCGCAAGCGTTTGTGCAAAAACAGGGTGCCTTGCTTGCGCAATTCGGGCTGCATTACTGCCCAATGCTCTCGACGTTTTGCGTTACATGAATAGACATCAACTGCGTTTTGATGCAAAGCTCCGCTGCTTTGAAGATATGCGCCTGCGTCATGGCAGTTTCGGTGCGGTGGATGCTATCCAAAATCATCTGCCCAAAGAAGGGGTAGCCGACCTGCCCTTGCACGTGGAATTTATGCTCACCCTCCGCATTCACAAAATAGACGAAATCGCTGCCTTCGCCCTCGGCGATGTTTGCGTATTTGCGCAGTTCGATATAGCCCTCGGTGCCTAAAATGAACATCCGCCCGTCGCCCCATGTGGAAAGCCCATCCGGGGTGAACCAGTCCACACGGAAATAGTTGGTCGCGCCATTGTCACCCACCAAAGTGGCATCGCCAAAATCTTCAAATTCGGGGGTGTCCGCATTGTGATAGTTGCCCACCTTACTGCTTAGGACGGTCGCATCTTTCACGTCAGCATAATATAGGAATTGCTCAATCTGGTGGCTGCCGATGTCGCAGAGGATACCGCCGTATTCTTCTTTGTTAAAGAACCAATCGGGGCGGGTATCTTTGCTCAGGCGATGGGGGCCAAGCCCCATAACCTGCACTACCTTACCAATGGCACCTTGCTTTACCAAATCACCCGCGTAAACGGCGGCTTCTACATGTAAGCGCTCTGAGAAATAACACCAGTAACGGCGCCCAGTTTCTGCACAAACCGCCTTGACCGCTGCAAGCTGTGCAAGGGTGGTCATGGGGGTTTTATCGGTGAAGTAATCTTTGCCCGCTTTCATCACGCGAATGCCAAGGGCAGCACGCAGATTAGGCACCGCTGCGGCGGCGATGAGTTTCACCTCTGGGTCGTTTAAGATTTTTTCTTCGGAAGAAGCAGCAACCATGCCGGGATATTTTTTAATAAAATCAGCCACCTTGGCGGGGTCTTTATCGTACACCCATTTAAGGGTGGCGCCTGCTTCGCTTAAGCCGTTGCACATACCATTGATGTGCCCGTGGTCAAGAGCGATAACACCCACCACAAATTCGCCCGCGCTTACCACTGGCTCTGCTTTGCCCTTGGGGGCATAGTTCATCCCATCTGATTTTTGTGCCATAATAAAAAACTCCTTTTGCAACAAAACCGCTGCCGCACCCCCACAGGGCGCAGCAGCAGATTGATGAATGTTTGGTATTTCGCCCCGCGATTAGTTGTTATACGAACCGCTCGTATCGCTAACCTTAGCAACCACGTCTTTTTTCACGCGGGAATTTGCGCGGCGCTTATCAAGCTCTGCTAGGAATAAATCTTCGTCCAGTGGCAGGGTAACTGCCTGCCCAAGCCAAGAAGAAAGGTGCATGCTGTTGGAAAGGGTCAGCCCTTGCAGCCCTTCTTCGCCGCCTGCGATAAGGGGCGTTCCCTCTAAAATATGGTTGGTAAAGGCGCGCAAGACACCGTCATGCTGTTCATTTAAGCCATCGGTTTCGATTTCGGTGACGGTGGCATGGGGGTGACCAAAGGCGATTTCAGTGGTGCGGCTGTATTCGCTCTCAAACATATCGAGTTTATGTAGGGTGAGGGTGTCTTTTTCGCAAACGAGCTTACCGCCATCAAAGCTGATTTCAAAGCGGTTGGTGCCCGGGGTTTCACCCGTGGTGGTGATGAAGGTGCCCGTTGCGCCGTTGGGATATTCTAGGTAGGCAGTTACGTCATCCTCTACCTCAATATCGTGCCATTTGCCCTCGTGGCAGAAGGCAGTCACCTTGCTTGGCATGCCGCAAATCCACTGGACTAAATCAAGGTTGTGAGGGCACTGGTTGAGCAGCACCCCGCCGCCTTCACCTTCCCAGGTTGCGCGCCATGCACCGCTGTCATAATAGAACTGTGGGCGGTACCAACTGGTGATAATCCAGTTGACGCGTTTGATTTCGCCAAGCTCGCCGCTATCGACGATTTCTTTCATTTTGCGATAGACGCAGTTGGTGCGTTGGTTGAACATCATGGCAAAGGTGACATCACATGCCTTGGCACATTCGTTCATTTCCACCACCTGCTTGGTGTAAACACCGGCAGGTTTTTCGCACATCACATGCAAGCCTTTTTTCATTGCCATCATGCTATATTTGGGGTGGTCATAGTGGGGCACCGATACCAAAATAGCATCGCACAAGCCGCTGTCCATCATGGTTTCGGCATCGTCAAAGGTTGCGACCTCCGCCGAAAATTTTTCTTTGAATGCTACAATGCGGTCGGGGTTGATGTCGCAAACCGCCGTTAACTCCATATTGGGGATGTTGCCCGCCAAAATGCGCTCGCTGTGCCCAGTACCCATGTTACCGACACCGATAATGCCTAGCCTTACTGTTTTCATCTTGTTACCCTCTCTTTTTTGTAATTATTTCAAGATTTTCTGCGTAATGTTATCATAGCTGATTTTCAGCGCGTCAAACGGGAATTTATCATAGCATTCATCCTGCTCTACGAACATATATTTGGTGCCATAGCCTTCTGCGGCATCGATGATAGCACGATTATCCATAAAGCCCTCGCCAATTTCTGCAAAGATAAGTTCCTTGCCTTTCGACTTCATATCTTTTAAATGAATGCAATCGAGGCGGTCTTGGTATTGTGCTAGCACGTCCATCACGTTTTTGCCACCTGCCTGTGCCCAGAACACATCAAGGGTAATGCCCAAGATATCTGCGGACATGGCATCGGTCATGCACTCTAGCAAATCGCGCCCGTTTAAGTGATGTTGGAACTCAAACGCATGGTTGTGGTACATTAATTTCATGCCATTTGCCTTGATTTTTTCCGCCGCTTCGGTGAAATCCTCTGCAAAATAGGAAATCCACTGTGGGTCACGGTAACGGTCTGGCATGCAGCCAATCCCGATATAGGGGCAGCCTAGGATTTTGTGGTCCTCAATCACCGCGTCTGTGTTGGTCATAATTTTGTTGACATCGGTGTGTGTCAACCCAATTTCAATGCCGTTGGCATCGCAAATCTTGCGGTACTCTTTGGCATCGTAATTTTGCACCGCAGAAATCTGAACGCAATCGTAACCGATTGCGGCGATTTTCTCCATGCTGCGGGCAAAATCCTTGGGAGATTGGATGTAATTGCGGATGGTAAATAACTGTGCGCCAAGTTTAATCATAACAATATACTCCTTTTTACATAACAAAGAACATTATTTTTAGTATAGCACACACAGGCAGAAAAAACAGGGGCTTTTTTAAGGTCTCACTGCATAAATTGCAGAAGATAAGCGCCCAAAACTGCACCATGCCGCATTGACTTTGCACGGGAAAGGTGATAGAGTAAAAACTATTAATAACCCTCCCTAAAATTCCATCGCTGCAAAGGGCAAACCCAGAGGAAAACCGCCGAAAATTCGCAGGGGCTTTTATGCGCAGAACATCGCCATGCTGCGCGCGCCTGCAAAGCAAAAGGAGAACCCACCATGTTAAAAGAAGTTGCACAAAAATATTACCTATCGCAAGATTACAATTGCGCCGAAGCCATTGTGCTTGCAGGGAACGAATTATACGGCTTAGGGCTTGACCCGCAGGATGTCTTTTTGCTGTCAGGCTTTGGCGGCGGCATTGGCTGTGGCAAAACATGTGGCGCCGTGGCGGGTAGCATCGCCCTGCTAGGCAGATTACAGCTAAAGCAACGCGCCCACGAAACCCCAGATTTTGCTAAAAATTGCGCAGCATTCATTGCAGCAGTAGAGGCGGAATATGGTTCTGCCGATTGCGCGGTATTAAAACCAAAATTTATGCGCCCTGAAACCCGCTGCTTTGGCACGGTAGAGGCGATTGCCGATGTGTTTGAAGCACACCTGACCAAATGCGGGATTGCAAAATAAGCACACCTTTATAAACAATCCCTCGCACCATTTGCTTTGTAGTATTGCAACAGTCACAAAAATAAAGCACAGACTAAAACACACAAAACACAGAATGCAGAAAAAAGGTCTAGCATTCTGTGCTTTTTTTTGGTATAATATTGAAGTTAAAAACAATTTGTTTTCTCTAACCGTGAGGGCCTTTAGCTCAGTTGGTTAGAGCGGGCGGCTCATAACCGCTTGGTCGGGGGTTCAAGTCCCTCAAGGCCCACTAAAAAAACCTGATGTTTTTACATCAGGTTTTTTTACTTTTTGTGGGTTTATAAAGTGGCTTTCATGCATGTTTTTTTTGTGTGTTTTGTCATTTGGGTAATCATATGCCAATTACCCAAATTATCTTTTGATTATCGCTGGATTAGCCCGACAACCAGCACAACAACAATTGCGGCAATTGTAATGCCAATGATAATATCCATCGTTTTTACACTGACATGCATTTTGTCGTATAGCCGTTCTTTCGGGGCGACAAGGCTAGGGAAGCCGTCTTTTTTTAGCTTTTCCAGCACTGTTAATGGGTCAGCTTTTTTTGCAGTATTCTTTTTTAATGCGGCTGCAGCTTTTTCTGCTTCAAACTCGGCTTGTTCCGTAGCTAATTGTGCTTCCCGTGCGCGAAACATAGCTTCACGCGCTGCAATTTCTTCAGGCGTAAGGGGTGTTTTTGTTTCCATAAAAAACCTCGGTTAAGATTCATCTAATGTTTGTTTGAATGAAGTGTATCACACGACGGAAAAAAGTTTTTTCCTGCTTTTACGTTTTCTTTTTTGATAAAAAGGGGAGATGCAACGAAGTGGCGACACAGATAATCCCTTTTATAAAACAAAAAAAAGAAAATAGGTGCTACTACATATTTTGTTGCAAAAGCAAATTGTAGTAGCACCTATTATTATATAATGAAACGAATGCTTAAACAAGGAAAAAGATTATTTCTTTGCAATATATTTACGAATATCAATCGAAACAGCAAGAATAATAACAAGACCTTGTACTACGTAGGTATACGAGGAGTCGATACCTGTAAATTGAAGCGCGATTTTCATCAGCTCGAATACGAATACACCAACTAAAACACCAGGGACGGTACCGATACCACCTGTGGTCGAAACACCACCGATGGTGGATGCTGCGATCGCGTCTAGTTCGTAGCCCATTGCGGTGTTAACCGATGCACCACCAGCTTTTGCTGCAAATAAACAACCAGCAAGTGCGAACATACAAGAGGATAGAATGTAGATTTTGATTTTAGTTGCAGGCACGTTGATACCAGCAACTTCTGCTGCAACTTCGTTGCCGCCGATTGCATACATGTATTTGCCGTGGCGTGTTTTGTTGTAAAGAATCCAGAATGAAACACCAACAATCAGTGCAATCCAAATGGTAACAGGAACGCCGATGATGGTTGCGGTTGCGAGGTTTGTGAATTCAGTGCGAAGCGAACCGATTGGGGTACCACCAGTATAAACAAGACAAACACCATAAACAATTTGCTGCATACCAAGGGTTGCGATAAAAGGCTGCACTTTTAAGTAAGAAACAACCAAACCATTGCAAAGACCAACGATAGAACAGATACCAATAACAATAACGAAAATAAGAACAACTGGAAGCTCTGGCAGATTTTCATAAAAACGTCCACTTGCACCAGCTTTTTGTGCAAGAATAGAAGCAAGACAAGCTGCAAAACCTGCCATACGACCAGCAGTAAGGTCATTACCACATGTAATCAAACAGCCCGAGACGCCCAAGGCGATGATGTAACGAATCGAAACGTTTTTCAACAAGTTCCAGATATTGGCTGCGCTGAAAAAGTTAGGGTAAACAAGACCAACGGCCAAAGAAATAAGAACCATGATAACAATAATCGAGTTATTTGCGAGGAACGAGCCAACCTGTTTCATGGTTGGCTTTTTTAATGTAGCATTCACGAGATAGCCCTCCTTTATTACGCGTTAGCCGCGACGCTTACGGCGTCGGGCACAGATTCAAACTGGGTAGCCAGTTCCATAATATTTTCCTGTGTAGCTTCGCCACCGGGAATAAACCCAGTAATGCGTCCGTCACACATAACCATAACACGGTCAGACATACCAATAATCTCGCTCATTTCAGAGCTAATCATGATAATGCTCTTGCCTTGTTTTGCAAGTTCAGTGATAATGCAATAAATTTCGTACTTCGCACCAACGTCGATACCGCGGGTGGGTTCATCCAAGATTAAGATATCTGGATTATTGGCAAGCCAACGTGCAATCAGCACTTTTTGTTGGTTACCACCCGAAAGGCTCTTAATTGCGGTTTTGGGGCTAGGTACTTTTATTGACATTTTTTCTTTGTTTTCCATAACAAGGTCAATAATAGCTTTGTTATCTAAGAAGAGACCTTTACGTAAAGCATCAAGCGATGCAATTGAAATATTATCTGCAACACTTAGTACGCCAAGGATACCAGTTGCACGGCGATCTTCAGTAAGCAGTGCAAGGCTTTTGTGAATTGCATCGCGTGGGCGAGTGATTTCTACTTTTTCACCCTTGATATAAACCTCGCCAGCATTGTGTGCACGTAAGCCAAAGATGCCTTCCATAAGCTCGGTGCGCTGTGCGCCAACAAGGCCGGCTACGCCAAGGATTTCGCCTTTGTGCAAATCAAAATTGCAATTACGGAACGAACGAGGATGGATAGAGGTAAAACCCTCTACCTTTAAAACAATTTCATCCTCTGGCTCGTTTTCACGTGCAGGGAAGAGGTTGCTTAACTCGCGCCCAACCATCTGTGCAATGATTTCTTCTTTGGTGATTTTGGCAACTTCCCATTTGCCAATGTAACCACCATCACGCATGATGGTAACTTCGTCAGCAATTACCTTGATTTCATCCATCTTGTGGCTGATGTAAACAAGTGCGACACCTTGGTCACGCAATTCTCGCATGATGCGGAATAGTGATTCAACTTCGTTTGCAGTAAGCGACGAGGTAGGTTCGTCTAGAATCAGTACTTTGCAGTTTGCAGAACAAGCTTTTGCAATTTCAACCATCTGCATCTGTGCGATGCTAAGGGTTTGGAGCTTTGCACGTGGATCAATATCAATTTTTAGTTTATCTAATAGCTTTTGGGTGTCGTTATACATTTTTTCATGGTCTACAAAACCAAATTTTGTGGGATAACGTCCAAGCCAAATGTTTTCGCCCACCGACCGCGCGGGAATAGGCTGTAATTCTTGGTGAACCATTGCAATTCCGCGCTCAAGTGCATCAAGTGGGTTTGCAATCGTTACTTTTTCGCCCTCGTAGAAAATTTCGCCTTCGTCCATCTTATAAATGCCAAACATGCATTTCATAAGGGTGGATTTGCCAGCACCATTTTCACCCATAAGTGCCATGATTTTGCCCGAAGTAAGTTCTAATTGGGCATAGTCAAGGGCTCTTACACCAGGGAATGTTTTGACAACACCTTGCATTTTGAGTCTATACTCTGACATGAGAGGGATCCTCCTTTGGTGTGAAATTTGCGGTCAATGGTGCGAATTACACCATTCTATTCGCTAAAAAAGAAGATATAACAACCGAAAAATTGCGTACGAAGGACTTTGTTAACTCCGTACGCAATTTTAATTCAGTTCGTTAGCACACGTTTTATATCCTAATAAAGAAAAGACACTTGTTAAGGTAACTTATTATAGGTAATCAGCAGCAACATCTGGTGTTACTTTTACATAGTCAACGATGGTGTACTGGTCAACAGAATCACCGTTTGCATAACCTTCGGCAGAGGCAACAGCAGCAGTAGCCTGTCCAACGTCATCGTTCAAAACAGTACCAGTCATTAGGCCGTCTGCAACGTTTTGTACAGCTTCGTCAAGTGCGTCAACGCCAACTAGGTAGATGTCGCTGCCAACGGTACGGCCAGCAGCGGTAATTGCCTGTAGTGCGCCAAGAGCCATCGAGTCGTTGTTGCAGAAGCAAACTTCGATTTCATCGCCGTACTGTGCAAGTGCGTTTGCAACGTCTTGCTGTGCAAGGGTCTGATCCCAGTTGTCTAGGTATTCATATAGGCAGTTCACTTCGATGCCAGCATCGGTCAATGCTTTTACCGAGTATTCGGTACGGTATTGTGCGTCAACGTTTTCAGGGTCGCCCATGCACATAATGTAAGTAACAACGCCGTCGCCATTGATATCACCCTGGGTATCGGTTTCAAGAATGATTTCGCCTTGGTAAGTACCGGACTGACGAGCGTCTGCACCAACGTAGCAGCACATATCAGGATAGCTATCAAGGACTTCTACATCAGGTTCACGGTTGATGAAAACGATGGGGATATTATAAGGAGAAACAGTATCAACGATGGTCTGTGCAGAGGTGGTCTGTACAGGGTTGATTACTAGAATGTCAACGCCCTGCTGTAAGAAGGTGTTGATCTGTTCAGTTTGGGTAACTTGGTCGTTTTTGCCATCAACTATGGTACATTCATAACCAAGGTCATCAAAATATTCTGCTAAGTTTTCACGGTAAAGGGTCATGAAGCTATCAGAGAATTGATAGATACATACGCCAACGGTAATGTTGGAAGAACCAGAACTACAACCTACCATAGAAGCAGTTGCAGCAACGAGAGCACTTGCACCAGTGCCTTTTAGGAAATTGCGACGAGAAATTAGTTTCATAATTTTGTCTCCTTCAAACAAATGTACATTTCTTGCACGGCTGTGCATTAGACAAGGTTATTATAAACCCTTTTATACCAAAAAAACAAGAGTTAAAACAGCGAAAAAATGCATCAGTTTTCGTACATATCGCATGAAAATCAGTGCTATTTTAGGAAAATAAAAGAAAAAAACGCTTTTCTTTTAAATAAAAAGCATGTGTTGCCGCTTTTTTTTATTCACGAATGTAATGGATGCAGCTTGAAAAGAAAGAAAAAACTTGTCTTTTCGAACGAAAATCATCCCAACAATAGAGAAATTCATAGAAGCAGTAGACAAAATATGATAAAAATATTATAATAAGAGGGATGTTTTTAGGTATTTGCTGGGTAAATTTTGTAACGATTGTAGCTTGCTTTTCTGATTCGTTCTTCAAATGGCTTGTTCGATATTCATTTTTCATGCATCGACCGCGAAAAATGTAGATGAAAAACAATCTCAACAACAAGGACTTTTGTTGCATTACTTTCTTTTTTCTTAGATTGAGTAGGAGGAAATCTGATGTCTTTTGAAGCAATGTTTATGTTTGCTGGTGTTTTAATATTAGGATTTACTGGTCTGAAACGTTATAAAACATACCAAGAAATTTTAAAAGAGTGTGAAAAAACACCAGCAACCATCGTTGGAACTGGGGAAAATCGCACCACTGGCAGATACTATTTGGTATCGTTTCAAACAGAGGGCGGCACACACCAATTGCCCTATCCGGTGCCGAAAAAAGGTGATTTGTTTATGATTGGACAAAACGTAACTTTATATTATGATATCAACAATTTAGAAAAATTATTTATCGAGGAAGATAAAAGTGAAATGCAAGGCATTACGTTTTATTTTTCGATTGCGATTATGTTATTTGTATTTACTGTGTTACTGTGGTAAAACAGAGGTAGGTATCTATATATAGTAAGGGGCGTGCGAAATGAAAATAGAACGATTAGAATATCTTCCACTGGGTATGGTGCAATTTTCGCTGGTGATTGAAAAATCATCTCTTGCAAATCGAATGGCTGCGATGGCACTTGAAGATGCAGTTGCTTTGTGCAGTACAAAATCGAAAGCTGACAGCAAAGAAGATAGATGGGCGCAGGCGATAAACGAGTGCATTTTATCAGAATTCCCACCGATTTTTGAATCGGTGATTGCAAAAGAACATTTAATTCCCGTTGCAGACCCCAATTTTGAATTGTTGTCGGAAGACTTAACACAGGATTTGCAACTTGTAGCGTTGTTACAAACATTGCCACCGCTTACATTAAATACATATATAGGTTTTTGCGAAACCGTAGTAGAGCGAATCCCACGAGAGTTACAACGGGCACTTTATATTAATCAAAATTATGGGGCACAAGCACGCGCAAATGCGGGCGATGAAAAAGCAATGGAAGAATTGCACCAAAAAGTAGAACAGGAACTGATTGTAAAAAACCACCCGCTTGCCGTACAATTGGCCGAGCGAAAACTAGTGAATCAATTGGGCTTACAGGTCACAGGGGATTTGCCAAAAGATTTACTGAAAGACCATTATTACAAAGAAAAGCAGCGTTTTAGTGTGCAGATGCAAAGCCAAAAACTAAATTTTGATGTTTATTTAGAGCAAAGAGGTTTGAGCGTAGAAGAATTTCATGCAGAAATGCATCAAATATCAGAGCAAAAATTGCGCACAGAACTCGGCTTGTTGATGGTAGCAGAAAAAGAAAACCTACAACCAAGCACAGCACAGCTACAAGAGGCGTTTGATGCTTGGCTTGCAACAAAACCCAAAGAGAAAACATTTGAAGTAAACGACCGACAAAAAATTTATCGAAAACTTTGCCAAGAGCATGCGGCTGCCTTTGTGCTAGCGCATTCTACCTTGATTGGCCGTTAAATATACAACCTAAAAGAATAGGAGAGTATCAGATGAATAAGCAGGTGCCTATCTCAGAGCGCGTGGCCTATACAAGTGGTTTGCTTGGCCAAAATATGATTTACAATTTTATGGCGATGTATATTCTATTTTTCTTTACCGATATTTTAAAAATTTCCCTGCAAAGCGCAACAGTGATTGTGGTTGTCGCAAGTTTGTGGGATGCCATTAACGACCCTATGATGGGATTAATTACAGATAGAACCCGTACAAAATTTGGCAAGTTCCGCCCTTATATGATTTTCTCGCCCATTGCAATCTTCTTTACTACGGTGTTTTGTTTTGTTGCGCTTGATGTAGGGGTAGGGGCCACGGTAGGGATTGCTGTGGTTTGTTATATCTTGTGGGGCATGTCGTACACCATTTGTGATATTCCTATTTGGGCGGTGACATCCGTTGTTTCTACCGACCCAGATGAAAGAAATATCATGGTAACACTTGGACGTATCGGTGGTACGATTGGTACGGTGCTTGTTACGGTAGGTAGTATTCAGATTATCAATTTATTTGGCGGCGAACGCGAGGCATCTGCATTTACCTATACTGCGATTGTAATTGGTTTTGTGGGTGCAGCATTAATGATTTTTGCTGGTGTAAAAATTAAGGAACGAATTCACTCGGATAAAGAGGTGATTTCGGTTGCGCGCAACCTGAAAACCATTACGGTGAATAATCCGTTGATGATACTAATGATTGCGTT
The DNA here is from genome assembly GCA_044426225.1 of Faecalibacterium sp. GTDB lineage: Bacteria > Bacillota > Clostridia > Oscillospirales > Ruminococcaceae > Faecalibacterium. Next base: position 39,914 of record JAWXUQ010000016.1, read on the forward strand.
GCTTATTACAAACCTTGTAAATGGTATTCGCCAAAGTGTGCAGTTGTATTTTGTTATCTATGTTTGGGGCGATTCAAACTGGGTAACCCCTGTTGGGCTAAGCCTTGTCATCGGTATGACACTTGGCATGATTATGGCCCCAAGCCTAGTTAAAAAGTTCTCCAAGAAAAAATTGTTTATTGTTTTTTGCGTGCTGGGCGCAATTGTTAGTTTTATTCCATACTTCTTTGCGATTGATGTAGCAAACCCTTCGGCTACCATGATTTACATTAGTTTGGTGTTTTTGGCCTTTAGTTTTGCCTGCACAGGTGTTATCAGTATTTTATGTTCTAGCATGCTATTGGATGCTGTTGAATATTCAGAGCATAAATTAGGATATCGTGGCGAGGGGATTATCTTTTCTATCAATACTTTCCTAACGAAATTAAGTGCAACTGGCGCAAAGCTAATTATCGGCATTGGATTAATCTTGATGCAATATGTAGAAAATCAAGATCCAACCCCATTGGTGCAAAATGGTTTTAGTGCGATGATGTATATTGTGCCAGCAATTAGCTTTTTGCTTGCAATTATCCCCATTTGTTTTTATGGTTTAACAGATGAAAAACGCAAAGAAATTCATGCCGAGCTTGAGATGAAACGATTAAAAAACACATAAGGAGGGGTTATTTATGGATTACACAATGGTTACACAGTTGTTTGCGCCACCAGATATTATGGCAGCGAAAAAAGTGCTTTGTGTGCAACCACATCCCGACGACAATGAAATTGGTATGGGTGGCATTGTGCATGCCTTAACAAGAAAAGGTGTACAGGTGGATTACCTTACAGTAACAGACGGTGCACTGGGGGCTTATACGGAAGCTTTGTCAGGGGATGTGCTGGTGGCAGTACGCAAAAGCGAAGTGGAGAAAGCAGGTGCAGTGCTAGGGGTAAGCGATTATTACTACCTAGTGCAAGCAGATGGCTCTTTGGCGGATATTCCTGTTTTAGCAGGTAAAATTGCAGAGATAATGCGTGCTGGACAATATGATTTTATCTGTTGCCCAGACCCATGGCTGCTATATGAATCGCACCAAGACCATGTCGTGACAGGTAAGGCGGTTGCACAGGCTTTTATTTGTGCAAACTTATTAGAATATCCCAAAGGCGCAAAAACGGCTGCATATACGCCTGTGGGGCTCGGTTTTTATTTTACCAGCAGGCCCAATACGGTGGTTGATATTACCGATTCCTTCGAGGCAAAATTCGAGGCAATGGCAGCACACCAAAGCCAGTTAAACCAAGAACTTCTTGGACTGTATCGCGTATATTTTAGCATGAAAGGCGAACAGCTTGCGCAAGAGAAAGATTTTGCACTAGGGGAAGGCCTAAAACTAATGAGCGCGCTACATCTGCATTGTTTTGCGGAAGGCGAAACAATTTAAATCGTGTGCAGAGTGCGAAAATGCATTTTAAAAGGCCTCTTTGACCCTTAGCGATAACACTAAGAAAAAGAGATGATCGTAAAAGCAACCGATAGGGAATTGGATTTTACCTAAAATCAAAGACATTGCTATTCAAACTGGATTTGTTGACCCACATTATTTCAGCAAAGTATTCAAAAAATCCACAGGGCTTACCCCCAAGGAATACAAACAGCAGCTCCTACCAACATAATCATTACAAAAGGGGACATATCACCCAAATTCAAATAAAAAAGGCACCATCACATAGCGCTTATAACAGCGTAAACATGTGATGGTGCCCTTTTTTATTTTTATTGCCCATTAAAATTCTGGGCAGTTTCGGCAATGCGTATGATGCAAACTGGGACGTTTTCTATTTTTATTCCTCTTCTACCATCTGCTGCCCTGCGGCAAGCACCTTGCTTAAAAAGCTAGGCACTGCTGCGCCCATGGCGGTGGCATTTTCGGCAATGCTGCCAAGCTCCGTAAAAATATACCACACTAGCACCACGGGCAGCAGCGCATTGGTGTATGCAATCTCTAGGCTAGGCAAGTTGAGCACCACCATGCTGAGCACACCATCGGCAATGGCAGCAATGATGACAACCACCATCATCCCAGCCTTATGAAAAATACCCTCGCGCGCACTGGCACTTGACCATTCGCCCTCTTTCATGGCGGCGCAGCTACCGGTGATATAATCTAGCACCATGCAGACAATCCAGGCGATGACAAGCCAGCCGAGCCAACCAAAGGCGATGGTAAAGCCACTGCATACCCCAGTAACCGCTGCTTTCAGCGTGACGAAAATGGCAGTTTGATTGGTGGCGGTTTCTACCGCGGTTTCAAATGTTGTTTCTTCCATATAAATTCCTTTCTTTTTTACATTCTACTTGTTTTTCTAGCCTTCACATACCAGTTGGGGTGATGTAAACACAGGGGACAATCAGCGCATCACACAGCGCCTCAATCGTATCGATATCCCCCTTTGTCACCGCAACGAGGGTGGTGATATAGCCTTTCTCCGTCTGAAATGGAATGAGCAATTCCGTCAGCAGCCCTTCAAAGGTTGCGATGTCACCCGGTGTAGCAAAACCAATCGAAAGATATTGTGCTGCATTTGGGTTTACATCCTCTTCCTCCGGTGTGGGGGCAGTTTCACTCTCTGCGTCAGTGTCAGTTTGTGGCAGGGTATACTCTGCACAGCCCACCTGTAAGGCGGCGCATGCCTTAATGAGTGCAGTTTGGTCACCTTTTGTGATAGGAATATCGGTAATGAGATACCCCTTTTCGTTGGTATAGGGGATCAGCAGGCTTTCTAGCACTGCCGAAATGGTGGCAATGTCGCCCGCTGTCATAACCCCACAAATGACGCGCACCGCACCCTGCGAGAAATATTCCACCACGGTTTCTGCGATTTTATAAAATAGGTTGCGGTCAACATTTACGCTGCCCACACCATATTTTGCACCATAGCCAATCCGCCCAAATTGCCAACCCATCAGCTTGTCGCCACAACTGCGCATATAATCAAAATATTGTCCATTCGCAGTTTCGTAATTAGCGGCGGTGGAAAAATCCGGGTCAGCTGGGTCTGCGTAATAATACGCAATCCACAAATCAGCATTGACATTATCCTTGTTAAACTGGGTCATTGCCCACGAAGCAGAGCAATACACACAAACCGTAAAGCCTGAAACCTCTAGTAGTGCGATACATTCATTCAGCAAAGTTTCGTTTTGCGATGGGGTAAGCCCCATGCTGTAACCACTTTCTAGCTCTTGGTCAATTGCAAAATAACCGTCTAATTTATCTTGGCAAATTGCAATCCATGCCTTTGTTTGCTCTATCATTGCCGCACGTGCGGTGTCAATATTGCCACCATTTTTGCTGCTATAATGCCAAGTCGCAAAGCCATACGCGCCAACTGTTTGCCCCGCAGTCTTTGCAGCGGCATAAAATTCATCGAATTTTAAATCCTTGCTTGTCGCATAGGCGGCGCGTAAAATCACACTGTTTACCCCTTGTACTTTGGCTGTTTCCGCATTATAGCTGCTTTGCCATTTACTAATATCTAATCCATAATACATAATTTTTCCCTTTCGGCTATCAAACAATCCTTGACAGCTCATTAATTATACAGCGATATATCCGTCCATTGCATATACCCAGATGACGTGTATTTTGTTGCATATTCATAAAATCTCAAATAATAACTTCCATCGTAACCGCTAATATCTAACGTTTTAACTGTGCTGCCACTCGCTGAATAAATGCCGCTCGACCACACAACATTTTCGCTCGAGTCGCAAATAGACAGGGTTACAGTACCGTATGTAGTTCCGCATGCCATCGAAATATACGAATATTTGCTAAAATCAATTAATTGACTGCGCATGTCTATCGATACGTCAGTTGACGTGCTATATGAACTCCTGATTTGGATAGCCGTGTCCGACAGCGTTAGTGTTGTGCGTCCTGTCGGGCTGCTATTGTCCGTAAATCCGACACTCTCATCACGATACCCGCCACCCAATATAACCCATGGGTCTTTAAGGCTTTGGTAAATCAAATTCCCATTTTCGTATAGTTCAGCGATAGGTTTGTTTTCGCCGTAGTCACGGACATATAATGTTTCTATTTTTTTTGTGGTGCCTCCATCTCGTGCGTATAATGCCATATTATTCCTCCAACACTGCAATAATTGTGCCGTCTGGAACATCTACGCTGTCAATCGTTGTATCCGCAGCAACTATTACCATATTGCGAAATTGCGCAACGCTGTCGCTAGGATTTGCCACACCGACAGATGTGGACGTGAAATAAATCACTAGATTTTCAGTATCCAACGTAAATTTATGCCAGTTACCAACAATAAAAGCTGCGCCATTAGCAGCGTCTGTTTTAGCGGTGTATGTCGTTGCATTTACAACAAATAAATCGCTATCAGAAACCTCCGCAACCGCTTCAAATTTGCCGTTATCGCCGCTGCCCGTGAGGGTGTGCGTGCCCACAGCGGTATCTTCATCATAGGTATAAGCATGGATATAGGTGGCAATGCCATCGGCGGTACTGGCGATGTTGGTGCTGCTTGCTTCTAATTTCGCGATTGCTTGGCTGATGGTATCACCTGCGCTAATCGCACTTACCTCGCTTACTGCGGTATAGTTTGTGATGGTAATATCAGATGCGGTTAGGGTAATGCTTTCGCCGGTTAGACCATTTACCGTGGTCGGCTCACCCTGCGCACCCGTTGCACCCATTGCACCTGTATCACCCGTGTCGCCCGTTTCGCCTTTGAGCGCGGCGAGCTGTTCCGCTGTGAAGTCGGCATAGGTGAAGGCTGCACCCTGTGCGCCTGTTGCACCTGCCGCGCCGGTATCACCCGTGTCGCCTTTTTCACCTTTGAGCGCGGCGAGTTGTTCCACCGTGAAGTCATCATAGGTGAAGGCTGCACCAGAAGCCGACACCTCGGTATCTTGATAG
>JAWXUQ010000017.1:0-27913 GCA_044426225.1 Faecalibacterium sp.
ACGCGTGGTAAACAATGGGTTGGTGCAGGCACATACGATTTGCTTGATATGCCAGGTGTGCTTTGGAAAAAGTTTGACGATAAACACACTGCATCAAACCTTGCGTTTATTGGTTCCATTAAAGATGAAATTTTAGATATCGAAGAACTTGCTATGAACTTGCTTGCGCAGGTGCGTGAAAACTATCCTGAAAAGGTGGCGCAGCGCTATAACTTACCACCCGAAGTAGTTGCGCTTCCCCCGTATGAGCTAATGGAAGCCATCGGTCGTAAGCGCGGCATGCTAGTGAGTGGTGGCGAGGTGAATATGGAACGTGCGGCGGTTATGTTGCTCGATGAATTTCGTGCTTCAAAGTGGGGGCGCATTTCATTAGAAAAACCACCCACGAGTGCAGACGTAGAGGAAGATGCCCCTTATTTAGATGAGGCATTCTGTGAGGATGTTGGCGATGAGTGAGAAAATTGCGCCAATCAACGCACTCTATGCCTTTGATGCAGAGGTTTGGGCAAATCACGGCTGCTTTGCCGGGGTTGACGAAGCGGGCAGAGGTCCTCTTTGCGGTCCCGTTTCGGTAGCAGCCTGTATTTTAGACCCTGCAAACCCCATTGAAGGAATTAATGATTCTAAAAAACTAACTGAAAAAAAGCGCGAGTTGCTTTTTGCGGAAATCAAAGAAAAAGCGCTCGCGTATTACATTGTGTTTGTGGATGCCGCTACCATTGATTGTGAAAATATTTTGTGGGCGACCATGGGCGGGATGGAAAAGGCAGCGCAAGGGTTAGAGCTTACTCCGAATTTAGTGCTAGTAGACGGTAACCGCTGTCCGCCAACGCTAGAAATTCCTTGCGAATTTGTGGTAAAAGGGGATGCCAAAAGTGCAAGCATTGCAGCGGCCTCTATCTTAGCCAAGGTAAGCCGTGATCATCACATGCAGTTGCTTGATGCGCAGTATCCACAGTATGGTCTGGCAAAGCATAAGGGCTACCCAACAAAAGCGCATTATGCGGCAATTGCAGAGCATGGCATTCAAGATTTTTATCGCAAAAGTTTTCTGAAAAAACAAGGCTATTGGCCAGAAAAATAAACCTGAGATAGGTGAGCACAAAATATTGTGTGGTTTGAATTGAAGGTGTAGCATGGCGGATGACAAAAATCGCGCGCAAACAGGGCAAAAAGGTGAGGCGATTGCAGCGAAGTTTTATCTGGATGACGGATATCAGTTGCTCGCACATAACTATAAAACCCGCATGGGTGAGCTTGATTTGGTGCTGCGCAAAGGCGATACCGTTGTAATATGTGAGGTGAAAACTCGCGGGATACAGGCAAAAGCAAAGGCAACCCCTGCGGCAGCGGTGCATTACCATAAGCAACAACGGCTCATTGCGGCGACAAAACGTTATTTACAGCTGACGCACCAAAGTGATGCCCATGTGCGGTTTGATGTGGTAGAGGTAATGCCATTTTCAGATGGAAAATGGCAGGTTAATCGCATGCAAGGTGCATTTACAGAATCATAGAGCTGTTTTGCATACTGCACTAGATTTCTTTGCTGTTTTAGTGTAAAATGATAAAAACGGATGTTTATAGTGATAGGGTGATAGGAGTTTTACGTATGCAATATTTTAGCACAAGAAATAGTGAAAATGTAGTGTCCTCTTCGCAAGCAATTGCGCAAGGCCTTACCCAAGAGGGTGGATTATTTGTTCCTGCGGCATTTCCTCAGGTAGATTTAGAAGCGATTTTTGCGCTAGATTATCCTGCGATGGCAAATGCAGTGGTGAAAACCTTTTTGACCGATTATGACCCCGCTTTCTTAGAAAAAGCAACTGCAGAAACCTATGGTGCGGCCTTTGCAGGGAAAGCCGGTTATTTACATAAGGTGACAGAAGGTACCTATTCGTTGGAATTGTGGCATGGCCCCACCTGCGCATTTAAAGATTATGCGTTGCAACTTATGCCTAAATTGTTGGTAGAGGCCAAGAAAAACCTTGGTAAAACAGAAACAACCTTGATTTTGGTTGCCACCAGTGGTGATACCGGAAAAGCGGCACTCGATGGCTATCACGATGTAGAAGGTATTGAGATTGCCGTCTTTTACCCCAATGATGGGACAAGTGAAATTCAGCGCCTACAAATGGCAACCCAAGCAGGCGAAAATGTTGCGGTATATGCCATCAATGGTAACTTTGACGATGCCCAAACAGGGGTGAAACGCGTTTTTGGTGATGCCGAAATCGCTGCAACATTAGCGGCACAGAATATCTGCCTTTCGAGTGCAAACTCAATCAACTGGGGGCGTCTTGTACCACAGGTGGTTTACTACTTTGCCGCGTATGCGCAGTTATTGCAGCAAGGCGCCATCCAAATGGGCGATGCAGTGGATTTCTGTGTGCCTACTGGGAATTTTGGTGATATCCTTGCGGGGTATTACGCAAAACAGATGGGCTTGCCTGTGGGCAAACTGGTTTGTGCTTCGAACAAGAATAACGTCCTGACTGATTTCTTTGAAACCGGTGTGTATAATGCGCGCCGTGATTTCTATAAAACTACCTCGCCGAGCATGGATATTCTGGTGTCCTCAAACTTAGAGCGCCTGATGTACCACATGACGGGCGATAGCGCAGTGGTTGCGGGTTACATGCAGGATTTACAGCAGAATGGTTCTTATACTGTATCGCCGGAAGTGCTTGCGAAAATTCGTGCAAGTTTTGCCTATGGCTGCGCGGATGATAGTGCGGTTGCAGCAGAAATCAAGTCGCAATATGAGGAAAATAATTATCTTTGCGACACCCATACGGCAGTTGCCTTTAAAGTTGCAAAAGAATATGCAAAGGCTAGCGGTAGCGCAGCACCTATGGTGGTGCTCTCGACTGCATCACCCTTCAAATTCCCTTGCAGCGTGTTAGAGGCGCTTGGCGCACAAAGCCCAAGTGACGATTTTGCAGCGGTGGCAGCTTTAGAATCTTTGACGGGGCAGGTGCCACCTCAGAGTCTTGCTGCGCTGCGTGGCAAAGCAGAGCGCTTTGATGCGGTTATCGCGCCAAAAGATATTTTGAAGGTCGCGGCGGACTACGCAAAATAATATGATACTAAGAAAGGTGGGGGAGAATTGGCGCTGTTTGTCATTGGCGATTTGCATTTATCGCTAGGCGGATCGAAACCGATGGATGTGTTCCCCGGCTGGGATAATTATGTTGCGCGGCTTGAAAAGAATTGGCGGAAGCTGGTCACAGACCAAGACACTGTTGTGCTAGCGGGAGATACCAGTTGGGCAATGCGCTTAGAAGATACAAAAGCGGATTTTACGTTTATTCAAAACTTGCCGGGGCAAAAAATCATTTTAAAAGGCAACCACGATTATTGGTGGACAACCTATAATAAAATGAAAGACTACCTTGCAAAAGAGGGTTTTGATACCTTGCATATTCTGCATAACAATGCGTATGCGGTGGACGGTTACCAAATTTGTGGAACGCGCAGTTGGATTTTTACTGCGGGCGAAGCGCAGGATGATAAAGTAATGAACCGTGAGGTTGGTCGCTTAAAGTTAAGTCTAGATGCGGCGGGCGAGGGTGAGAAACTTGTCTTTTTGCATTACCCGCCCATTTATCCAAATGCTTCGGCAGAGCAGGTGGTGCAGGTCTTGCAAGACTATGGTGTCAAGCAATGTTACTATGGGCATCTGCATGGGCAATCCATTCGATTTGCGGTGCAAGGCTCCTTTGATGGCATCCGATATAAGCTCATTAGCGCAGATGGTTTGAGCTTTTGCCCTTACCGCATATAACATCGGCACTGTAAATGCAAAAAAGATGAAATTTTTATCAATAAATTAGAAGAATGATAAAAACAGACTGGTATTTATAGACGTATCGTGCTATAATAATCGAGACTCGATTATTATGCGTGGTTAGAAATGACTGTTTCTCGCGCTTTATAGGGCGAGCAGAAATAATGATATTCCACGCTGTGCAAAAGGCATGGGTGGGATAAGTTGTATTTAACTGGAGGAAAATTATGAAACTGATCAAAAATGAAAAAATCGAAAATGGCATGCGTGCATTAGAATTTTCGATTGATGCAGCAGCTTTTAATGCTGCTACTGCAGCTGTATTTGCGCGTGACTGCGAAAAATACAGCATTCAGGGCTTCCGCAAGGGCAAAGCTCCTCGTGCGCTGATTGAAAAAATGTATGGCGCAGATGTATTTACCTATGACGCAATCAATGACCTATTCCCAGAAGCATACGAAGCTGCTTTGAAAGAAGCTGGTATTGAAGTTGTTGGTCAGCCAGAAGTTGATGTTGTTTCTGCTGACAAAGAAAACGGTGTTGTTCTTGGTGTGAAAGTGCCAGAAATGCCTGTTGCAACTGTCAAAGAATACAAAGGTCTTACCGTAGAAAAAACCGTAGCAACTGTAACGGACGAAGCAATTGACGCAGAAGTAACCCGTATGCAGGAACGCAATGCACGTGAATGCACCCGTGAAGGTGCAACTGAAAACGGTGACGTGCTTGATATCGATTTCGCAGGTTCTGTGGATGGGGTTCTTTTTGAAGGCGGCACTGCTGAACATTACTCCTTGACCCTCGGCTCTGGTTCCTTCATTCCTGGTTTTGAAGAACAGTGCGTTGGTCACGTTGCAGGCGAAGAATTTGATGTAACCGTAAAATTCCCAGAAGAATATCAGGCTGCTGAGCTTGCAGGCAAAGACGCTGTATTTGCAATCAAACTACATGAAGCAAAATACAAAGAAATGCCTGTCCTTGATGACGATTTCGCAAAAGATGTTTCGGAATACGACACCATGGATGAACTCAAAGAGTCTATCCGCAAAGCACAGCAAGCAGAGCTTGACAAACAAGCAGAGCTTGATACTGAAAATGCTTTGGTTGATCAAGTGCTAGAAACCATGGAATGCGAAATTCCAGCCGCCATGTACGAAGCACGTATGGATGAAATGGTAAACGATTTTGCGTTCCGTGTTGAGCAGCAAGGTCTTGATCTAAACACCTACCTAGGTTACATGGGTCAGACCATGGACACATTCCGCGCTTCCTTCATGCCTCAGGCTGAAAAACAGGTGAAAATTCGTCTAGCATTGACTGCTGTTGTGGCAGCAGAAGGCATTGAAATTGCAGAGGCAGATACCGATGCAGAAATCGCACGTATTGCAGAGCAGTACAAAATGGAAGTCGAAAAAGTACGTGAACTTGTAAATCTTGATGACCTTAAGAAAGATATGTCGATTACCAAAGCAATCGACTTCATCAAAGAAAATGCAAAAGTAGTAGAAAAAGCTGCAGAAGCAGAAGAAAAAGCACCTGCTAAAAAAGCCGCAGCCAAAAAACCTGCAGCTAAAAAAGCACCTGCAAAAAAAGCAGCAGCTAAAAAAGATGCTGACGTAGCAGAAGGCGAAGAAGCACCTAAGAAAAAAGCACCTGCTAAGAAAAAAGCAGCACCTAAAAAAACCGAAGAATAATTTAAGCGGTTTTAGATAACAATGTATAAATTGACCGATGCGCTGTCAAGACTGCCGTATCGGTCAATTTTTCAAATTGACACCATTTATAAAATGTAGGAGGAAAAATATGAGTTTAGTGCCTTATGTTGTTGAACAAACCCCACGTGGCGAACGTTCTTTTGATATTTTTTCGCGTCTGTTAAACGATCGCATTATCATGTTATGTGACGAAGTGAATGACACCACCGCAAGCCTTGTTGTAGCACAGCTTTTGTATCTCGAAGGGCAAGACCCCGATAAAGACATTAGCCTGTATATCAACAGTCCAGGCGGCTCTATCAGTGCAGGTATGGCAATTCATGACACCATGAATTACATCAAATGCGATGTTTCCACCAACTGCATGGGCATGGCTGCTTCGATGGGCGCTTTCCTCCTTGCGAGCGGCACCAAAGGTAAGCGCTTTGCTTTGCCAAACGCAGAAATCATGATTCATCAGCCATTGATGCATGGTTTACAGGGGCAGGCAACGGATATCAAAATCCATGCAGATCACATTGTTGCCACCAAGCATAAACTAAATCGTTTGCTCAGTGAATATTCTGGGCAGCCAATCGAAAAGGTCATTCAAGACACAGAGCGCGATAATTTCCTTTCGGCAGAACAGGCAAAGGAATACGGTTTAATTGATGCGGTCATCACCAAACGCTAAACCAAAAGAAGGGTAATCAATATGCCAAACAATAATTCTGGTAAAAATGAAAAAAATTTAGTGTGTAACTTCTGTGGGAAGCATCAAGACGATGTAGACCGGATGATTATTGGCCCGGGTGTAAATATTTGCAGCGAATGCATCGCACTTTGCAACTCTCTTGTAGAAGAAAAATCGGGTCGTGCACCCAATGCGGGCGCACGAGCACGCAATGCTTCTAAAACGGGGACAGCCTTACAGACGAGCAATATGCCTTCCATCAATGTGTTGACCCCCGCAGAAATCAAATCGGGTCTAGATCAATATGTTATTGGGCAGGACGATGCCAAAACCGTGCTTGCAGTTTCGGTATATAACCATTATAAACGCATTCTAAATGGCGGCGCATCTGAAGTCGAATTGCAAAAGTCGAACGTCTTAATGCTAGGTCCTTCTGGTGTGGGTAAAACCTTATTGGCACAGTCCCTTGCCAAGATGTTGGGTGTGCCATTTGCCATTGCTGATGCCACCACCTTGACCGAGGCTGGTTATGTGGGTGAAGACGTTGAGAACATCTTGTTAAAGCTCATCCAAGCGGCGGATTTTGATGTGCAACGCGCACAAATCGGCATCATTTACATCGATGAAGTGGATAAGATCACCCGCAAGAGCGAAAACCCATCCATCACACGTGATGTGGGTGGCGAAGGGGTGCAGCAGGCATTGCTCAAAATCTTAGAAGGTACCATCAGCAATGTGCCTCCACAGGGCGGGCGCAAACACCCACAGCAAGAGTTTATCCAGATTGATACCACCAATATCCTCTTTATCTGTGCGGGCGCATTTGACGGTCTAGACAAGCACATTCAAAGCCGTACTGATAATTCGGCGTTAGGTTTCGGTAGCCAGTTAAAAGATACTTCAGAGCAGGCAAAAGAAAACATCTTACGCAAGGTAGAGCCACATGACCTTGTGAAATTTGGCTTAATTCCAGAGCTGATCGGTCGTTTGCCGGTTATCACCACCTTGGAATCGCTAGACGAAGCTGCGCTTGTGCGTGTGCTCAAAGAGCCAAAGAACAGCATCATCAAGCAGTACAAGGCACTCTTCAAAATGGACGAAGTGAAAATTGACTTCACCGATGAAGCGTTGCTTGCCATTGCACGTAAAACCATCGCGCGCAAAAGCGGCGCACGTGGGTTGCGCGGTGTCATGGAAGATTTGCTGATGCCCATTATGTTTACCGTACCCAACGATTCTACCATTATTGCGCTGACCATCACCGAAAGCACGGTGGAAACAGGCGAAGTAGAGTATGAATATGGCGCACCCCGTAAACGTTATAAAAACCAACAACCCGTAGTGTATTAAGCGGCTGCAGGCGTTTTTGGGGCGAAGGGGTACATTCCTTTTGTTAAAAAAACGGTTGCGTATCAGGTGAAATCTTAGCGCTAATAGAAAATAATTTGGAAATCCCACGCAGACAAACGTTTGCGTGGGATTTCTTTTTGCATTTTACTTGACAAATGCGCGGAAAAGGTGTAAATTATCATCAATGAAATAAGCAGCTATTACATGCGTGACAGCTGCCTCATAGGGGCCCATAGCTCAGCTGGGAGAGCGCTGCGTTCGCAATGCAGAGGTCAGGGGTTCGATCCCCCTTGGGTCCATAAACAAAAGCCGTTGAATTTTTACGATTCAACGGCTTTTTGCTATGCTTTTTTCAGTTTTCGGTGTCTTGTTTCGCTCACTGCAAGGCAGTGTTTTCGCCCCACAAAAGTGAACACTTCGCTAGATTGCACAACGATTTGACTGCGGAGTAGCTATAGTGTAAAAAAATTGCTCCCTCTCTTGCAAATCTGATAAAATTAGGATAAAATAAAGATAACAAAATACGTTAAGGAGGATTTTATGCTAAATATTAGACCAGTTTCCGATTTGCGAAACAAATTTCCTGAAATAGAGGATGTTGTCCTGAAAAGTGGTGAGCCAGTATATCTAACGAAAAATGGATATGGTAGCATGGTGTTGATTAGTTTAGAGCAGTACGGCAAATTAACGGATGAAGTGGAATGGAAGCTAGACGAAGCGGATAAAGCGGCGGCAATCAGCGATGTTCGCTATTCTGGCGAAGAAGTGTTTGGGCGAGTAAGAGAGCGAATCAATGAGTGAGAAGTGTTATAAATTGCGTATTCTACCATTATTTGAAGACGACCTCAATGAGATTGTCGATTATATTAAGTGGAAATTACGCAATCCTATTGCCGCGCACCACTTGGTAGATGCCGTAGAGTTAGCCATTTATAAGCGATTGCCATGCGCAGAGTCTTTTCAAAAATATCCCTCTAAAAAAGATAGAACACATCCATATTATCATATTATTGTAAAAAACTTTACTGTTTTTTATGTGGTGATTGACGATGTTATGGAAGTGCGCCGTATCCTATATAGTAAAAGAGATTTTAATGCAGAAGTGGAATATCCAGTGGATGCACATAGCACGAAAATTTCAGAAACGGCGGATATGCTAATAGAAGAAAACCTTGAAGTGTTGGCAGAACTTGCGAAGTGAGTAAATTTGATTGTGTTTATTACAAATCAGCCGCAAAGCCATTCATAACGAAAAATGCAACTATAAAATGCGTGAATGTTACACAAATGGAAAGCCCACTTGCTAGAATGCCACGCTGCAAGTTGATACAATAAGGGTGTCAAAACATAACACAAACGAAAGGACACCAATATGATTATCTCAGACAAATTACTTTATCTACGCAAAAAACAAAATTACACCCAAGAAGAACTCGCAGAGCTACTACACGTATCGCGGCAGAGTATTTCTAAATGGGAAAGTGGACAAAGCATCCCCGATATTACAAAAATCATGTCAATGGCGGAGTTGTTCTCGGTCTCGACGGATTACTTATTGCGAGATGAAATCGAAACGCTAGAGGGGGAAGTCCCTGCTATTGACTTAGCGGCAAAAGGCGAAGTGGTAACGATTGAAGAAGCGCATGCCTTTTTATCGGCGCATGCGTTACAAAGCAAATGTATCGCGAAAGGTGCGTTTCTGTGTATTCTATCCCCGACAATCCTATTTGCACTGCTTGCGCTATGGGGTGAAACTCCACAAGAAACCCTTGCGGTTGCGCTTGGACTGTGCGCGCTGTTTTGCTTTGTTGCGCCAGCGGCGGGCATGTTTATTTATGGTGAAAGCCTTGTAAAACGTTATGCCTATATTTTAGAAAGTGATTTTGAACTTTCCTTTAATGTACATGGCATTTTGAAAGAAGAAGCGGAGCGATACCATCCACAGTACACAAAAAACCTCGTCATCAGTATCTGCTTGTTTATCTTTGCGCCGCTTCCACTCGTGGTGGTGGCGTTAATGTTAGAGAGTACATCAGCAGTTTTATCAATGCTGGTTTTGCTGCTTGCTGTTGTGGCAGTCGGGGCATTTCGCGTGATTATTGGTGAAAACAAAAAAGAATGCTATGCGTTGTTATTGTCGGCACAATCTTCTGCCAAGAAAAAGAAAAACAAGGTAAAAGATGTGGTAGAATCGGTTTATTGGAGTGTCCTGCTTGCGGGTTATTTAGGGTGGAGCTTTATGACAAACGATTGGCATATCACATGGGTTGTATGGCCAATTGGTGCATTACTTTCTGTTGCGCTTGATTTGTTATGGGTAAAAGATTTAGAGGATGACGGGAGCAAATAAAATCCACCCCACAAAACCACCCACTCCGCGAGAGCGCTGCGTTCGCAATGCAGAGGTCAGGGGTTCGATCCCCCTTGGGTCCATTTAAAATTACCCTCATCTTCGGATGGGGGTGTTTTGTTGTTCAAGGAAGAAACTTGCGTATTGTACATAATAATGCTATAATAATGTTGCGATAACAATTGTTAAAGAGAGGGGATTTTTATGCCGCATATTAGACCGATCACAGATTTACGGAAAACAACAGAAATTTCAGATTTATGTCATGCTCAAAATGAACCGATATTTATCACAAAAAACGGATACGGTGATTTAGTAGTTATGAGTGTAGAAACATACGAGATTATGCGCTTAGAGAGTGTTATAGATGTCGAAATAGAGAAGGCAGAAAATGCTTATCTTGATGATGGCTTGATGCTAGATGCTGCCACTTCTTTTGATAAACTTCGGAGGAAACATTTTGTAGCAGTATGAAGTAAAGTTGCTAAGTACTGCGTATAACAATCTTGATGATATTTACAGCTATATTAAAAACACGCTGTATTCATCGACTGCTGCGGGAAATTTGCTCGCGAAGTTAGAAAAGGCAATACTAAGTTTATCTTACTTTCCCTACAAGGGCGCGATGCGCAAAACAGGGACTTACGCAAATAAGGGGTATAGACAGCTATTCGTTGAAAATTTTATAGTGGTCTATCGTATTGAAGAGCAGAACAAGCGCGTGGTAGTTGTTACGGTGCAATATAAAAAGTGTTCGTTTTAATGAAGGGGTAGTAAAAGCTGTCCTTATTATAAGGAAGGTATCTTTTTTATTTCCACCCCACAAAACCACCCACTCCGCGAGAGCGCTGCGTTCACAATGCAGAGGTCAGGGGTTCGATCCCCCTTGGGTCCATAAAAATAGTCTCCATCTTAGGATGGGTGTTGTGTTTTTATGGCAATTAAAGAGTAAACCGATAAAACCTTTTTCTATCTGATGTGCGGGATAGAAAAAGGGTTGTGATATGTACAAAGATATAAGGGCGGTTATAGAGCGCTTTAATGCTTCTCATGGGATATCACTTTTTATTTTACTTTACGCACAACAAAAGGAGGAACAGATGAAAACAATGGTGAAAAAAATTGCAGTTAGTTTGCTTGTTGCGGGCGTGATGGTTACTGGTGTAGGTTGTGCGAACGAGGCGGTTGATAGCGCAGAAACTACCGGAGTGGTGAGTGAGGAGACTGCCATTGAAGCAGCTTCAAGCGAAGCGACCGCGAGTGAAGCGGTGTCAGATGAGGCGGCAACGAGCGAAGAAGAATCAGACGAAGCAGCACTAGCGGAAGAAGTGCCAGACGAATACTCACTTACTTACAATTTTGCAAACGGTCAAAGCGTTACTTTTGAAGCGGTTACGAAATCTGAAACCCAAACGGTAACTTTCTCGGAAATGGGCGAAGAATATGAAAAAGAGGTCACCGTCGTTTATTTGCCCGTGGGTTCGTCCATTACGGATGGTGTGCTGATGGCATTCGGCTACGACAAAACAGAATCTGGTGTCTATGAAGCGTTTATGGGACCCTATTTCGAGTTAAATGGCATGTTAGATGCAACGACAATGGGGAGTTACAATTACGAAGGCGCGATTATGTATTTTGCACCACAAGGGGATGACGACTACTTGTTCACACTCGATAGCGCACTTAGCGCGTAAATTTTGACGTAAGGAGATGTCATTATTCGTCAACTTTCTGTGCAGTGTGGACGGATTTGTTGCCCTGCAAGATATGGGCAAAACACAAGATATGGAACGGTTCTTTTGTCTTGTTCTGGCTTTCCCCCGCAAAACCAACCACTTCGTGTGAGCGCTGCGCTTGCAATGCAGAAGTAAGGGGTTCGATCATCCGTGAGTTTTATAAGCAAAAGCCGTTGGATTTTTACGATTCAACGGCTTTTGCTGTATTTTTTTCAGTTTTCTTTGTCTTGTTTTTCTCTCGTCAAATCGACATTTTAGCCTCACAAAAGTGATAACTTTACCAGAGGGCACAATGATTTTACTGCGGAGCCGATACGTAAAAGAAACTTTATACACATAACACGGATATGTAGGCAGTGGTTGTTCTGGCAATTTATCGTTGATAGAAGAAAAGAGGGGGAGATTAATACGATTGGCTTACTCTAGCTAAAAACAGTCTGCCATCTTATTAAGCGAAAACAGTGCAATTACATATACAAAAGCACAAAATAAGAAAGTGCGGTTATTCGACTTTTATTGTATAATATTTATATGTACGAACACTGTTTTACCCAATTGAATTAAAAGGAAGAATATGAAAAAAACTTTACTCGTTTCCATTGCACTTACCTTTACATTGCTGTGTACCGCCTGTGCAAATGAGCAGGCAGATGGCGGCATAGATGTGCAAAGTACAGGTGCCAGTAGCACTATCGCAGAAAGCGGCGCAACTCCCTCTGAAAATACCGATGATAATCACGCTGATGTGACTGAAACAACCAATCCGAATATGGACACAAATGACTTGGGCGACAATTCCACTGCTACACTTTATATCACGCTAGACCGTGGACAGAGTTTCGTTGAGGTGCCCGTCGCGCTAGAAGATAACCTACCCGCAGACTATACTGAAACGGAACTTGCTTATTTTCTAATAGAGGAAATCGCAAATACCACAGGTTGGAACTTAGATCTTGCGGAGGATATTACTTCGGGTAAAGGTGGGTTTGGAATCTGCTTTGCCGGCACGTCATCGCTTTTTGTAGGACCCCCAGAACCGCAAGTGGACGAATTCTTTGTCTATGACGCATACGGGCTTTCTGAAGCCATTCTTGACAGTGTGAAATATACCCTGCAATATAATTTTGTGGATGCAACCCTTGGTGATTCAAGTAGTTTAGATATCTATTTTTACGGTGAAAATGACACAGACCTTACCTTAGACAATATTAATGGTTATGTGCCAATGACCGAACCGTATACCGATATTTATTTTTTATAAAGTGTATCTTTCGTTTCCGTAAAGCGTCACCCATACGGCGAGATTGAATGTGGCAATGGCTATTCATGCAGCATAATACACGACAAGTTGGAAATCGCTCAGTAAAATACGAAAACCGTCTTTGTCTTGTTTGCATTCGTTCTAATCGCGTGCTATAATAAAAAGCAAAAATATAATGTATGGTAATAATAACGCGCGAAAGGGGTATTTAATAATGAAAATTGCAGTAATCGGTGCAGGCGCAATGGGCTGTCTGTATGGAGGCTATTTAAGCAAAAACAATCAAGTAATCATGGTTGACGCATACGCGCCGCAGGTAGAAGCAATTCAAAAAAATGGAATCGTGATTGAAGAACTGTCAGGCGAATGCAAGCACTATACCGACCTCTCTGTGAGCTTGTCAGGGGAATATACACAGAAGGTAGACCTTGCAATCGTTTTTGTGAAGAGCACGTTTACAGAAGAGGCGCTTGCGCAAAATTGCCAAATCTTTGGCGAAAACACCATTGTGATGACCTTGCAGAACGGTGCGGGGAATGATCGAAAAATCGGGCGATATGCAATGGAAGAAAACATCATTATTGGTACAAGTAAGCACAATGCCATCAATCTTGGCGCAGGGAAAACCAAGCATTCAGGGGTTGGGCTTACCACTATTGGTAGCAATCATGGTGCGGGTGACACCCTTGCGGTAGTGCAAGCGCTATTCCAGGATGCGGGCTTTGAAATAGAAGTAGCAGCGGATATTCAACGTATTATCTGGAGTAAACTATTCGTGAATTTATCAGTGAATACATTCACTGCGCTAATTGAAACCCCCATTGGCTATATGGTGCAAGATAAATACGCTTGGGATTTTGCCAAACGTTTAATCTATGAGGCAGTTGAAGTAGCAGAGGCAGATGGCACCTATTTTGATCGCCGTGAGGTATTAGAAATGGTGCACAAGGTCTGCGAAGATGCGGGGCAGGGGTATTCCTCAATGTATCAAGACAGGCAAAAACGCGTAAAAATGGAAATTGACGCAATCAACGGTGCGATTGTAGAACAGGCAAAGCAGTATGGTGTGCCAACACCATATAATTCGATTATTGTGGATCTCATTCATGCACTAGAAGGTGCATATCAATATTATGATTAATGCGATTATAGGTGCAATGAAAAAAACTGGTTTTAAGCTGTTATGGCATTGATAAACCAATCATAAACAATAGGGCATCCCTCTTGGAATTGTCTAGCGCCCACGAGGGAGTTTTGAAATATCGTATAAAAAGAGTTTCCATTATAATAATCGTTCATTGGGTCAAACCCGTATGCAATGAACTTTTCATACATAGCGATGTCGCGTTCTTCTAAACATTCATCTGATATGATTGCATGGAGTAATGCTAATACAATGATGCATTCTCCATCTTCTTGATAGATAGTGCATTTTTGTTCCATCAGATAATCAATCACAAGAGAGGCGGAATCCCAATTGTCAGCGTATTTCGGAGAATATAGCGCAGAACTTAAATAAGTATCATCTGTGTTATCAAGTGAATAACCATAATCGATTAGATAGCAGATTTTCTCTAAATCTAACGATTCGATTGCACTATAAAAATTATTGTCCGTGATGACATAACCTTCATTTTTTTGCAAAAATACAACGGCATCCTCAAGGCTTTCAGAATACAGTGTGTCAGAAAAATCCTCTTGCAGTGTTGCAAGCTGTCGTTGTGCTGTTGCAATCTCATCGGCTTCTTTGATTTTTTTGAGATCTATAAAAAAGATTGCCAAACCAATGCTGATGATCAGAAGGCCGATTGCTGAAACAGTGAGTGAGATTTTACCCCAAAGTTTTATCTTGTTTGTCTTTGCACATTTTAAAATAAGACCGCCAACAAGGCCAAGCGCAATCAGTATTCCGATAATGCAGAGAAGAATCCAAAATAGAAATAGCAAAAGGGCAGTATTCATGAGTAGAAGAGGGATAATGACCATGGCAACCTCCTTGTATTCAAAAGATGATTACGTTGTAATAAAGTGTGAAATGTGAACTCTTTATGCTATTTTATCACAAAAGTGTGTTTTTTCAAGGCTGCGTTGAGTACACTTTGTTTTTACATGAAAATTTATCTGAAAAGTTAGAAAAAGGCTGTGACGAAAGTTTCGTTTCATCACAGCCTTTTTTCAAGCGGAAAGATGGGGATTCGAACCCCAGAACGCTTTGACACGTTACATGATTTCCAATCATGCGCCTTCGACCAACTCAGCCATCTTTCCATCTATTTTGTTGTGCAGTTCATAAATGAACCTTCACTATTATACAGAATACAAGGCGATACGTCAAGAGGTAATTTCATTTTTTTTCGTTAATGTTATTTTTTGTGATTGGCTTGCCTTGTATGGATATGAAATCTCGTTTCATATAGGAATGCTGCTTGCGAAAAATAATGCTTTCGTGTATACTAAAATAGTATATAAAAAAATGCGAAATGAGGGGAAAGCAAAGATGTATAAACAACAGAAAAGTGGTTGGCTGAAACATTGGGATTTTGCCGTGCTAGATATCGTTTGCTTAGAACTTGCGTTTTGGTCTGCGTATTTTATTTGTAAACCACAAGGGATGGAAAACATTCGGAGTTTGTATTCTGAGCTTAGTTTTATGTTTTTTGTCTTTGCATTTGTCTCCACATTGATTTTTAGACCGTATAGTGGTGTTTTAAAACGCGATTTTTTGCAAGAGTTTGTTTCAACCCTGTCTTTTGTGAGTATCACGATGGCATTTGAATTGGTGTTTTTGTTTGTTTTGAAATCCTCAGAAACTTTTTCGCGCGCGGTTATCTTATCTACCTGGATGATTGCGGTGGTGCTAATATATTTTGTTCGCTTTGCGTATAAAAGGATGATTTTTCGTTATCTTGAAAATAATGTAGCGAAACGGTCAGTGGTGTTGCTTGTTGGACAAGAAAATGCGGCTCGATTGCTTGAGGAGTTGTCACAAGATAAATTGTTTCAGTATGAGATTAAAGCATTGTTCTTTTTGGACGAAACACCCATAAAAGAGCGAACAGAAGGGATTTCGTTGCCGCTCTTTTATGGGCAAATTGATGCGCTTGCTTACTTGCAGCAGAATGTAGTAGATGAATTATTCGTTTGGTTGCCACAGGGCAAGCGAGTGCCAGAAGATTTCATGGATGTTTGTCGTCGTGCAGGGATTGCCGTGCACAGGGGACTGGCTCGAAAAGAGGAGGTGTTCGGAACACAAAGCTTAGAAATGTTTGGCAATTACTATGTGCTCACGAGTTCAATTCGCGTGATTACACCAACGCAAGCTGCGTTAAAGCGTCTTATGGATATTTGCGGTGCTTTCATTGGATTGCTTTTTGCAGGATTGATTGCTATTTTTGTGGGTCCATTTATTTATTTTGCATCTCCTGGTCCAATTGTTTTTTCGCAAACGCGAGTTGGTCGAAATGGACGTAGCTTTAAGTTCTATAAATTCCGCTCCATGTATCTTGACGCAGAGGCGCGCAAGGCGGAATTGATGGCACAAAATAAAATGAGTGGACTAATGTTTAAGATGGACAATGACCCGCGCATTATCAAAGGTGTGGGTCATTTTATCCGCAAAACGAGTTTGGATGAATTTCCACAGTTCTGGAATGTTTTGCGCGGTGATATGAGCTTGGTCGGTACGCGTCCACCAACGTTTAGCGAGTATGAGCAATATGAGTTAAATCAGAAATCGCGTCTTGCGTTTAAACCCGGCATTACAGGGCTTTGGCAAATTAGCGGGCGCAGTGATATTGTTGATTTTGATGAAGTTGTTCGTTTGGATTTGCAGTATATTGAAACATGGACAATATTGGAAGATGTACGTATACTAATAAAAACAGTTTTCTCGGTGTTGCGGCAAAAGGGTTCAGAGTAATAAAAATAGCGTGTTGTTTCAAGTGTTTTAACAAAAAATGGAGTGGTGAAAGCTGCTACATTTTTTTGTGTAACAGACGGCGATTATGATAAAAGATCTTAAAACAGGAAGGGGATTTGTTGTTCTGATTTTTGCGTGTGTCATTGAAAAAAGATCTGATTTGTGATATGATAGAGAAGATAAATTTATTGGCATGAATGTCGATTTGTAACTGTGGGGGAAATATGAATTACATCATTTTTGGCGGTTCTGGCTTTATTGGTTCGCATTTAATTCGCTTACTAAAAGCAGAATGTGTATCGGATGCTGATAAGATTTATAATATAGATATTGTCATGCCTGGTGAAGAGGGTGTTGTCCCTGGCATTGTGGAAAAATTTGATGATGTAGCGTATATTCGTGCGGATGTGCGCGACAGTGTTCAGTTTGATTTTATGCCGACGGAACGGGATGTTATTTTTAACCTTGCTGCGGTGCATCGTACCCCAGGGCATGCTGATGACGAATATTTTGAAACAAATATTCGTGGGGCGGAAAACGTCATTGCATTTGCTGCAAAACATAATATCAAAAAAATCCTTTTCACAAGCTCTATTGCGCCGTATGGTGCGGGAGAAGCGCTTAAAACAGAAAACACGCTAACAACCCCCAACACCGCGTATGGGATCAGTAAGTTAGTGGCAGAAAAAATCCACGAAACATGGCAAGCCGCGGATGAAACGCGTGAGTTGACGATTGTGCGCCCTGGTGTTGTATATGGCAAAGGGGAGCATGGTAATTTTACGCGTCTGTATTGGGGGATGCGTAAGCGCTATTTTGTTTACACAGGGCGCAAAGATACCATTAAGGCTTGTATCTATGTCAAAGAACTTGTCCACTTTTTCAAATATCGCATGATTGACCATGATTTCGCGGGTATTGATTTATATAATTGTACCTTTGAGCCAGCCTATACGATTGAGCAGATTTGTACTGAGATGCAAAATGCAACCAATATGCATCGCTATATTCCGTTGGTGCCGTCTTGGCTATTGATGATGGCCGCGTATGTGCTTGGTCCTATTGGTGGAAAAAAAGTGGGAATTCATCCCGCGCGTGTCAAAAAGTTAATGGTTTCTACCAATATTTGCGGTAAAAAGACCGTGAACCATTACAAGTTCCATTATACGTTTGCAGAAAGCCTGCAAGATTGGTATAAGGATTGTAATGAAGAGGGATTATTGTGATTAGAATAATTGCCGATGGCTTAAATCACTTTTCTTGTGTGTATAAGCGGCACCCAGTTGAAAGATAAGTTATCTTGATGGTAAAGAGAGTGTGAGAGGAAATAAGAATTGGTAAATGTTGCGTGGATAGAGTCTTTTCAAAAATGGAAAACAGACCCTTGTTTTGATGAAGAAATACGAAAGGAATTATTGACGTTTGACCTTACGAGCGATGCAAAAGAAATAGAAGACCGTTTTTATCAAGAGCTCAAGTTTGGGACGGGTGGTTTGCGTGCGATTATGGGCGCAGGAACCAATCGTATGAACAAATATACTGTCGCTAAGGCGACAATGGGCTTAGGGAAATATTTGTTGCAAACCTATGGTGAGCAAGCCTGTGCAAAGCGTGGGGTTGTCATTGCGTATGATACGCGCAATAACAGTGAATTGTTCTCTAAAGTAGTGGCGGATGTTTTAAGTGGTATGGGTATTCGAGCATATCGCCATACCAATGCGCGCCCCACTCCACAGCTAAGTTTTAGCGTTCCGTTTTTAAATGCTCTTGCTGGTGTGGTGATTACAGCGAGCCACAATCCGAAAGAATACAATGGCTATAAGGTCTATGATGCAGACGGCTGTCAACTCGTTCCTTCACAAGCAAAGCAGATTGCGGCTTGTATCGCTCTAGTTGCGGATTACAGTGCGGTGTCTTTTGCGGGAGATGCGTCCCTCGTGCGCGAAGTGGATGTTACAGACGAATTTGTGTCGGCAGTACTAAAACAGGCACGGTATTTTGAAGGCACGGCGAAGAAGGACTTGAAAATTGTATACACCCCGTTGCATGGAACCGGACTTGTCCCGATAGAAAAAATGTTGCATAAAGCTGCCTTTACACAGGTGAGTTTTGTGCAAGAACAGCTTGTGGCAGACGGTGTTTTTGCAACGGTAAAAACACCAAACCCAGAAGACCCCAATGCACTTGCACTAGGGATTGCACAAGCAAGTGCTGATGGTGCGGATTTAGTACTAGCGACAGACCCAGATACAGATCGCATTGCAGTTGCAGTCAAAACGGGCACGGAATATGAACTGTTAACAGGCAATCAAATTGGCGCTTTGTTGATGGATTATATGTTGCAGACAACGGATTTAACCCAATACAAGCGCCCTGCTGTGTTGCAAACGGTGGTTAGTGCTACCCTCGGCGCAGAAATGGCACGTGAAAAAGGCATTGCCGTTTTTTCAACCTTAACGGGGTTTAAATATATCGGCGAAAAAATCATTCAGTTTGAAGAGGCTAAGAAAACAGGTGATATAAATCGAAATTATGATTTCTTGTTTGCCTATGAAGAATCGTATGGGTACCTTGCGGGCTCACATGCAAAGGATAAAGATGCAGTTGTCGCTGCGTTGCTGATTTGTGAATTCGCGGCAAAACTAAAGGCGGAGGGCAAAACATTGCTCAATCGGATGGATGAGCTATATGAAACCTTTGGCTATTATTATGACGCGCTAGATAGTATCACGTTAAAGGGCAAAACTGGGCTTGATAAAATTACCACTACGATGAAGAGGCTTCGTTCGGCGGGGTCTCCATTTTCTGATACAGCGCAGATTATCGACTATCAAACAGGGGTTGCGGCAGAACCACACTTTGGGGCGCTTCCTTGTGCAAATGTCTTGAAGTTTGTCTTAACAGATGGTTCGTGGGTTGCAGTGCGACCTTCGGGGACTGAGCCAAAGATAAAAATATATTACAGTGTTAAAGCGAAAACACCTGCGCTTGCGCGCCTTGCGTTTGAAGAATTGCAAGCAATATTAAAAAGAGAATTGGGTTTAGAGGAAGTGTAATCATGAACATCGTTTTATTATCAGGTGGAAGCGGAAAACGCTTGTGGCCACTCTCTAATGATATACGAAGCAAACAATTCATTAAGCTATTCAAAGATGAAAATGGCGTGTATGAGTCTATGGTGCAGCGCGTTTTTCGCCAGATTAAATCGGTAGACAAGAATGCGACCGTTACCATCGCAACAAGCCAAACACAGGTGAGTGCGATTCACAACCAGTTGAATCAAGAGGTTTCTATTTGTGTGGAGCCTTGCCGCCGTGATACATTCCCTGCAATTGCGCTTGCTGCGGCATATTTGTACGATGTGCTTGGTTTAGCAGAAACCGAATGCGTTGCGGTATGCCCAGTTGATCCCTTTGTTGATTGCACCTATTATCAAGCGGTAAATCAGTTGCAATCATTGGTTGAGCAAAGTAGTGCAAACTTAACCTTAATGGGGATTGAACCAACTTATCCAAGTGAAAAATATGGCTATATCATTCCAGAAACCGCGCAAGCAGTGAGCCATGTGAAATCTTTTAAAGAAAAACCTAGTGTTGCGATTGCGCAAGATTATATAGCGCAGGGTGCATTATGGAATGCCGGCGTTTTTGCGTTCCGATTGGGCTATCTCCTGAAAAAAGCACACGAATTAATCGATTTTGTGGATTATGCAGACTTATATGCAAAATATGATACAGTATCTAAGATTAGCTTTGACTATGCGGTGGTAGAGCAAGAAGAAAGTATTCAGGTGATGCGCTATGCCGGTGAATGGAAAGATGTCGGCACGTGGAACATGATGGCGGAAGTGATGGCAGATACTGCAAAGGGCAACGTTATCATGGATGATACCTGCGAAAATACAAATATCGTGAACGAACTTGCGCTTCCAGTGCTTTGCATGGGTTGCAAAGATATGGTGATTGCGGCGAGTGCGGATGGCATTTTAATCTCAAACAAAGAGCGCAGCGGGTACATGAAACCTTACGTTGAAGAAATTAGTGAGCATGTGCATTATGTGGAAGAAGAATGGGGCAGCTATACAGTCATTGATTTTCAAGACTCCTCTACTACAAGAAAGCTCTCTATCAACGAAAATGCACAGATGAAATCTGATAATGCTTCAGGAGCAAAAATTTCTTGGAATGTTCTTTCTGGCGATGGTGTTTTATATGTGAATGGTGCAGAACAAGCTGTGCACAAAGGCGATGTCATACAACTAGATGCAATGACTACATATTCGCTAACAGCAACCACGGTGTTACGTGTTATAGAAGTGCAATGTACGATGGAATAAAACAAACTGGAGGAAATTGTGAAAAAAATACTGCAAATTCCCAACTATCAGTATCCCAATATCGGGGGAATAGAGCAAGTTGCACGTGATATTGCAAATGCAATCAAACCCTTAGATCTTGAGCAAAAGATGATATGTTTCAATGAAGATGCGCAGGACGGCGACTATATTTGCAAACGCAAAGAAACAGTGCATGATTATGTAGATGAGGTAGAAGTTATTCGCTGCGGTTGCTTTGCAAAGGTTGCGTCGCAATCGTTATCCTTTACCTATCCGTGGAAGCTGTATAAGGTGCTAAAAGATTTCCAACCAGATATTGTGGTGCTGCATTACCCCAATCCGTTTGTTTCGTCCTTTTTCTTGCCGCTACTCAAGAAGCAAACGAAATTTATCTTATACTGGCATTTGGATATCACCAAGCAAACCAAATTGCGCAAATTGTTTCACCATCAGACAAAAGCACTGCTCAACCGTGCTGATGTTGTGGTTGCAACTAGTCCAAACTATGTAGAAGGCAGCCCCTATTTGCGGGAGTATCGGGATAAATGCATTGTCATTCCGAATGCGATTAGCCAGGAGCGCCTATGCGTGACAGCAGAAATCGAAGCAAAAGCAAAAGAAATTCGCAAAGCCTATCTGGATAAGTGTCTTTGCTTTGCAGTAGGCAGACATGTTGAATATAAAGGAATTGAATATTTAGTCAAAGCATCGAAACTCCTGGATGACCGTTTTGCGGTACTGATTGGAGGTAAAGGACCTTTGACAGAGAGTTTGAAAGAGTTAGCTGCTGGAGATGATAAAGTGGAGTTTCTTGGCAGGGTGAGTGACGAAGACTTGGTTGCGTATTATCAAGCATGTGACATCTTGTGTTTCCCGTCCATTACCAAAAACGAAGCATTCGGAATTTCGCTTGCTGAGGGGATGTATTTTGAAAAGCCGGCGGTTACTTTCACCATCGATGGTTCGGGTGTCAATTATGTAAACCTAAAGGATGTTACTGGTTTGGAAGTGCCTAATCGGGATGTAAATGCCTATGCGCAGGCGATGGTGCAGCTATGTGATGATAAGCAATTGTGTGACGCATTTGGAAAACAGGGGAAAAACCGAGTCATCGAGTATTTTACCGCGCAAAAGTTTGCGGATAATGTGTGTTCTTTGATGGAAAAAGTTTAACAAAAAATGAACTGATTTGTCAGAAAGAGCGCTGAGCTGTAGCTAGGAGAGATGATGAAAAAAATAGTTGTCAATGGTAAACTTCTAACGCAACGGGTCACCGGAGTGCAAAGATACGCGTTGGAAGTGTTACAGGCATTAGATGCTTTCATAGAAAAAGGTTCCATTCAACTCGCGTTGCCACCGGATGTGATAGATGTGCCGTGCTATAAAAACATAGAGGTGGTAAAGGTTGGTCGGCTGACAAATCGTTTGTGGGAGCAAATTTCCTTTCCTAAATATCTTTTCTCTCAAAAAGCAATTGCGCTTAATTTGTGCAATGTTTCTCCATTGTTAGCGCCGGGTGTTGTATGCATCCACGATGTGAAAGTAAAAGCAACGCCACAGTATTTCAGCAAGAGCTTTTTGTGGTATTATTGGCTTCTTTTAGCAAATGCAACAAGAAGAGGTAAAGCAATTGTAACCGTATCGGATTTTTCAAAGAGTGAAATTATTAAGTATTACCCGGCGGCAGCTGATAAAATTACAGTGATACCAAATGCATGGCAGCACTATCAAACTACACAGTACGATGAGGACGCGTTGCATAAATATGCGCTTGAAAAAAAGAACTATTGCTTTTCGGTGTCTAGCTTAGAGCCGAACAAAAATTTACTTTGGGTCGCACGTGCTGCGCAAAAAAATCCAAGGATTATATTTGCCGTAGCAGGTTCAATGAATGATAAGGTTTTTGCAAACGGATTAGGCTTTGAACTTCCAAGTAATATGAAGTTGTTGGGTTATGTGAGTGACGAAGAAGCGAAAACTCTGATGCGAGATTGCAGAGCGTTTCTCTTTCCTAGTTTTTATGAAGGTTTTGGAATACCGCCGTTAGAAGCGATGAGTGCAGGGGCGAAGAAAATTGTAGTATCAGATACAACTGTAATGCATGAAGTATTTGAAGCATCGGTGTGTTATATTAATCCACATTGCGCGGATATCGATTTAGAAGAGCTTTTAGATGGAAAAGAGCAAGAAAAAGACGAAATATTGAATAAATACACATGGGAAAATTCTGCAAGGAAGATGCTACTTGTATTAGAGAATTTATGAGTGTGTAAGATGCTGATTTTGGAATACGCATGATAAGATAATAGGAAAAAAGTGAGGATATACCTGTGAATATATCGAAATATACAACAGATGACTTGAAAGCGTTTAACGGTAAAAAAATCGTAATATACAATTCATTACATGGGGCAAAGAATTTGTATAATATGTTTCGATTTTATAAAATGGATATACTAGCGATTTGCGATGATAACACCCAACAAACAAAGTATAAGGGCATTCCGATTGTAACCAAGCGCCAGTTAAAAGAGTTGCTGAAAAAGCACAATGATGTGATAATACAGCCTACGTTTGAAGATATTAATCAGATTGAGCGTACAAAAAATGAATTTTTGGACTATAATGTCACATATTCCCCTTTGCTAGTAGGTAAACTGCAATTTTCCTTTAATCCATATATTTACATTCAATCCTATAAAAGACCATTGCGTTCTGTTTATGAGAAACTAGGTTGGAGTGTAAGTCGCAAAGCGAAAGTAAATGCGAAAATAGTGAAAAATAAGCTAAAAGGTGTAGAATATACCTTAATTGCATGTTTGCCCCATAAAACAGGAGATACCAGTCTGGATTATACATTTGCCCCACTTCCAAACGTTCAATATATAAATTTAGTACATCGTCCGCAGCTAGCGCCCGCTGTACTAGCAAGCAAAAAAGAGGGTGTTAATAAAATTATCACTGCGGTGAGAGAGCCAATTTCGCAAAATTTATCTTCATTATATCAAGGTCTTAGCATTGGTTTTGACTCTAGAAATTGGCTGTTAGGATATGCGATGAATGCGACGCTAAAACCACATCCAGAGGTTTTGCGCAACGAAGAATTGCTTCTTGTGAATGATTATGGTGATATTCAGAAAATGTTTGATGCTTATATTAAACGATATATCTATTCTGAAAATAATTTAGAGATTGCCTCCACCCATGCGCGTTCTATTCAAAAATTTATGCCTGAATTCACAAAGTATGTGTTAGATATTACGGCATATCCTTTTAATCAAGAAAAAGGATATGCAATTATCAAACAAGGGAATACAGAGGTTTTCGTGTTTCAAATTGAAAAATTAAATCACCTAGTTGCAGAGATTGCTGCGTGGTCTGGTATTCCGATTGAAACTTTAAAATTTAGAAATCAAGCAAGTGACAAGTGGATTGCTGCGAGCTATAAACAGGCGCAGAACCAAATTGAAATTACTCAAGAATATTTTGATAAATGTTTTGATGAGCCTTATGTAAAGCATTGCTATTCCAAAACGGATATTGAAAAATTTAAGATGAAATGGGCGCCAAACATTAAAAAACAATATCCATCAGGCAAGAGGGCGAGTGAATGAAAAAGGTAACTGCTGTTTTAATCAATTATGATACGGCGATTTATACACGAGAATGCGTGAAAAGTCTGTTGCAATCCAAAGAATGCGCCTTAGAGATTGTCGTGGTAGATAATTCGGACTCAGCAGATGGATATGCAGAACTTCAAAAAGAAATGGCACCGTATGCGATAACACTGATAAAAGCGCCAGAAAATTTAGGCTTTTCTAACGGAAATAATATTGGTATCCAATATGCATTGGCGCATGGCGCGGAATATATCTTGATCCTAAATAATGATACGGTGATAGATGAAAATATGATTGCTATATTGTTACAAAAAGCAGATTGCAATACAGTCACGGTTCCTAAAATGTATTATCATGAAAAGCCAACGGTGCTTTGGTATGCAGGTGGAGAAATGCAGTGTCACCTGGGAAAACCAACGCATATCGGGCAAAACAGAGAAGATTGTGATGAATACTCCAAAGAAAAAGAGGTTTCATTTGCAACGGGGTGCTGTCTGCTCTTGCACAAAAAGATAATAGAGCAGGTCGGGCTATGGGACGAATCTTTTTTCATGTATGGTGAGGATGTTGATTATTCCATTAGACTAGCGCAAAACGGTATCAAAATATTGTACGTCCCCACTGCGAAGCTATGGCACAAGGTAGGGGCGAGCGCAGGGATTGTTTCTGCCCTTGGCATTTATTATGATAATCGCAATCGGTTTTTTCTAATAAAAAAATACAACTATCCATTGCGCGGGTGGTTATATACCGTAGGAACGCGTTTTATTAGATTTTTGGTTGCACCATTTCAAAGAAATAGCAATCAAAAATATGTTTTAAATGCATGGCGCGATTATCGAAAAGGTGTTCGCGGTAAAGTGGATTTTGTGTGAGGGTAAGGCGCAGGGAATTGCACTTACGATTTTTTGTGGCTTATTAAATGAAATGATGAGCTGTGGTAGGAGTTTAGAAATCTAAAGTTTCGTTGTGTGTAACATTGGAAAAGGAGATGAAACATTCATGGCAAAAATTACACTAGTAGGGTGGTTTAATGGGATAAATTATGGCACCTGTGTCCAAAGCTATGCACTAACTTCGTTTTTAAAAGCGCAAGGGCATCAAGTTTCTATTATAAACACGTATCGTTTTTATTACGGCATAAAGCATCCAATTGAAACGATAGATCGAGTGTTTCGCGTTTTTGCTGAAAAATTTAAAACAAAAATGGCTATGCGAAAAAAAAATGCGATATTAAGTGATGAATTAATACAAGATTATGCGGTTCGTATTTCTAAAAATAATGATTTTGCGGCGGCGCACAGTCAAATCCATCAAATTACATCAAGGGCAATGTTTGATAATCTAATCCAAAACACCGAAATATTTGTAGCGGGAAGTGATCAAATTTGGAATCCCTTTCATACCTCACCACCTGTTCTTTTGGCTATGGCCGCAAAAGATCAAAAGAAAATTTCATTTTCCTCTAGCGTTGGTGTGAAACAAATACCTTGGAATCGCAGACATTTGTATGAAAAGTATTTGTCACGTTTTGATTTTATTAGTGTACGAGAAAAAACAGCGCAGCAAGTATTAGCACCCTTTACAAAGAAGCCAATTGAAGTTGTGCTAGATCCATCTTTTCTTTTAGAGAAAAATGATTGGCAGGAGATTGCGAAGCGCCCAAGTTCAATAAAAGACACACAGGAAGACTTTGTTTTTTGTTATTTTGTGGGCGATAATACAGCTTGGGAGAGAGATGTAGCAGAGTTATCGGAACAATATCATCTTCCTGTGTATTGTGCATTGAGTGAGTCGTATGTTGTTCCTAGTTGTGGAACTGTTTTGTCACAATTAGGTGTGCAGGAGTTTCTTTGGTGTTTAATGAACGCGCGGTATGTAGTGACCGATTCGTTTCATGCATGCGTGTTGTCAATTAATTTTAACACACTATTTGTTGCTTATAAACGATTTTTGGATTCGGACAGTGCTTCGCAGAATTCTCGCATTGTAGATTTTTTGCAGCAGGTTGATTTAGCGAATAGATTGGTGAATCTTGAAAATAACTCATTGTTAGATATTTTAAAAAGAGATGTTGCTTTTTCGAAAGTAAATGAAATTATTCAGTGCGAACGAAAAAACGCAATTAGATTTCTTTTAAGCGCATTGGAGGATTGAGATGATATGCGACTTGAATTTGTGCACAGGATGTGGCGCGTGTGAGAATATTTGCCCAAAGCAATGCATTCAGTTGGACGAGGATGCATTTGGTGTTGTATACCCCGTGATTGATTTGACTGCGTGTATTCAGTGCGATTTGTGTAAACGTGTTTGCCCGCAAATTTCAAAAGTAAAGAGCAATGCACCGCAAACGTGTTATGCGGCGTACCTCTCAAACCATCAGGATCGGCTTGATTCAGCATCTGGTGGTGTGGCATGGTTACTTTACAAGCGTTTTTTGACGCAATATGATAATGCAATGGTTGTGGTGGTAGAGTCTGAAGCGGGTGGAGAAACCCTTTTTTCAGCCGTAACGGAAATTTCGCAAATTGAAAAATATAGAGGTTCGAAATATGTACAAGCATCTACACAGAAAATTTATCTTGATATAGCACAAAAGTTAACCGAAGATGGAAGTGTTCTTTTTGTGGGAACACCTTGCCAAGTTGCAGCGCTTTATTCATTTTTGAAGTTGAAAAAGATTAAAACAGATAATTTGTACACGGTGGATTTGTTGTGTCATGGTGTTTCGCCACAGCGTTATTTTAAGGAGCAAGTAAATTATCTCAAAACAAAATATCATTTTGATAGCATTCAGAAGATATCATTTCGAAGTAATCGTAAATTCCAGAATTATCATTTTGTGATAGAAGCAACTCGAAAAGAAAAAAAGATTACCTATAATCGTTATGGCCGTGAAAATCCGTATTTTTCGGGTTTTTTAAAAGGGATTACCTTGAGAGAGTCTTGCTATCATTGTCAATATGCAGCGGATGTGCGCGTAGGGGATTTAACAATCGGCGATTTTATAGGGTTAACAGAACAAAAAAATTCACCGCCTTTTTTAGGAAATAAAAATAATGCATCGCTCGTTTTGTGCAATACGGTACAAGGCATTCAGTTGTGGGATGATGTGAAAGATAGCTTGAACTTTTATGAAAGACCATTTCAAGAAGCGTATGATGGT
>JAWXUQ010000017.1:27923-44841 GCA_044426225.1 Faecalibacterium sp.
CGCCATCCATTGCGTGATGAATTTTTAGCAGTTTATCAAAAGGATGGATTTTTGGTGGCTGCGGATGTTATTCGAAAAGCAACACCTAAAGTTGAACAGCTGAAAGTTGTGATATCCAGGGTAATAAAGCAAGCGGTTGTAAAGTTTTTGTAGTGTCTCAGTATGATAAATAGAGAAAGAGGAAGGTCAGTTGGATTTAGGGGTATATGCGGATGCGATTTTGATTAATACACAACCGTTCCTGCAAGATCGAATGTTATCATCTGATCAAGATATCGAAATCTTAACAAAAATATGTGAGTGTTTACACAATAACGGCTATAAAATTGTTTTGAAGTTACATCCAAGAGAAAAAAACTTGGAACGATATGCAGGTTTAAAAAAATTTGTTGTTATTGCAAAAGGACAAGCTATTTCGCAAGAGGCATTGTTAGCAAATATAGAAGTTGCACCAAAGGCGATTATTGGTTTTTCAAGTACTACATTAGTAACGGCGAAACTATTTTTTGATTTACCAACAATATCCCTTGTGCAATTTTGGGATTTGGATGCCTTAAATCCTAAGTTTAGAATGGAACAAGAGCAATTCTTGAAAACATTTTCAAATATCGTAGCATGTCCAAATTCATTAGAAGCGCTTTTTCAGGTGCTATCCGAAAAAACATAAGCGTTTATGATAGGAAGTATTTTTCGCAAATAAAAGCAATTGTAGAATTGATATTTGATGTTTTTGTAAAGCGCTATGTTTATACCGAAAAACATACAGTTTTTTCTAGGTTGGCACAGGATTTTTTCGTTGAGTTTGAGAAGGCTGTTTTAGATATCACGAAATATCTATTTGACCAAGACAAGGGATATGCAATCATTAAAGAAGGCAACATAGAAGTTTTTGTATATCAGCTTGAAAAATTGAATGATTTGGTGCCAGAGTTATCAGCGTGGATTGGTGTTCCGTTTGAGCACTTAGAAAAAGGAAATCAAGCAAGTGATAAATGGTTTGCAGAAAGTTACCGGCAAGCGCAACAAGAAATTGAATTTTCACAAGAATATTTTGATAAATGTTATAATGAGCCGTATGTAAAATATTGCTACAACGAAGCAGATATCGAAAGATTTAAAGCGCGTTGGCGCCCGCACATCAAGAAAGAATTGTAAAACCATAAAAACATGCAGACAGAGGTCACCCATTGAATAAAAAAAACGTAATAATTAATATGTTATGGCGCTTTGCAGAGCAGTGCGGCTCACAAGGGATTAATTTCATCGTTTCCATCATTTTGGCGCGTGTTTTATCACCAAATGAATATGGTACGGTCGCACTTGTTACGGTACTAATTGACATTTTACAGATATTTGTCAATAGTGGTTTTCCCAGTGCACTGATTCAAAAAAAAGAAGCAACAGCCCTTGATTTTTCTACGATGTTTTGTTTT
Organism: Faecalibacterium sp.; assembly: GCA_044426225.1. Classification (GTDB taxonomy): domain Bacteria; phylum Bacillota; class Clostridia; order Oscillospirales; family Ruminococcaceae; genus Faecalibacterium. The sequence goes on from JAWXUQ010000017.1 coordinate 29,357, forward strand.
AACATACTGATGTGCACTGTTTTATATGTAGGGCTATATTTTGCGGCACCCTTTATTGCTATCTTCTATAGCGATGTGGCATTGGTTGCTATTATTCGAGTGCTCGGGATACGATTGTTGATTTCGGGGCTTTTGGCGGTGCAAAATGCGTACGTGCAACGTAATATGCAATTCAAAAAATACTTTTATGCAACGCTGGCAGGCACCGTGGTTTCGGCTGTTGTGGGCATAGCCATGGTATATAATGGTTATGGTGTATGGGCACTTGTGGGGCAAACATTGACGGCAGCCGCGATAAATGCGATTGTTCTTTGGTTCACTTCTGGTTTTTACCCGAAACTCAGGTGTTCGTTTGCGTCATTACAGTCTCTTTTTCCTTATGCATTGAGATTGTTTCTTGCTGATATAGTGGATAAGGTGTATATCAATTTTCGTTCTTTAATTATAGGTAAGGTATATACTACTACTGATTTAGCTTATTATAATAAAGGGGAAGGCTTTCCAAAACTAATCATTAACAATCTGAATGCTTCCATTGATAGCGTGCTTTTTCCCGCTATGGCATCTACACAAAATGATACCATTCGCCTAAAGGCTATGACGCGCCGTTCAATCAAAACAACGAGCTATCTTGTTTGGCCTTGCATGATTGGTTTAATCGTTTGTGCAGAGCCATTGATTGAACTGTTATTAACAGCAGCATGGCTGCCTACTGTGCCGTTTGTACGCTTGTTCTGTATTTCTTATGCCTTCATGCCGATGCAAACAGCAAACCAAAACACACTTAAGGCATTAGGGCGCAGTGATATCTATCTAAAATTGCAAACAATAGGTAAGGGGGTCGGCATTATCACTATCTTAATTACCATGCAAATCGGTGTCCTTGCGATTGCTGCGGGTGCGGTTGCCGTTGTAATTTTTGAAATGCTTATTAAAGCCACCCCAAACAAAAAAATGATAGATTATGGTTATATGGAGCAATTGAAAGATATTTTACCTAGCATGCTACTTGCCTTCTTTATGGGAATATGTGTGTGGTGGTTGCAATATCTCAATCTCCCGTTGATTTTAGTATTAGCTGTTCAAGTGGGTGTAGGGGTGTTGATTTATTTTGGCTTATCTGCTGTGTTTAAAATGGAAACATTTATGCTTTTGTTAGAACTGGCAGGAAAAGGTATGAAAAATTAGAACAAGAAAGGAAATTTAAACCCATGAAAATTTTAGTGCTTAACTGTGGCTCATCTTCTCTCAAGTTTCAATTTATCGATATGGAAACAGAGCAAGTGTTGGCGAAAGGCTTGTGCGAACGTATCGGTGCGGAAAACAGTCTCATTACGTATGAGGCAAATGATAAGGAATTTCAGAAACTTGCGATTTATCCAACGCATCGCAGAGCGATTTACCATATCGTAGAAATCTTGACCTCAGGCGAAAGCAAGGTAATCGATGATGTAGCAGAGGTAAGTGCGATTGGTCACCGCGTGGTGCATGGTGGCGAGCATTTCCGTGTGCCAACATTATGTACAGAAGCGGTTATAGAGGCGCTACGTGGCTTAAATAGTCTTGCACCATTGCATAACCCTGCGGCAATTCAGGGGTTGCGCTGTGCGGCTGAAGTGTTTGGCGATGCTGTGCCTAATGTTGCGGTTTTTGATACTTCGTTCCATAGTACCATGCCAGCCAAAGCGTACATGTATGCCTTGCCTTATGAATATTATAAGACCTATGGTGTGCGCCGTTATGGCTTCCATGGTACAAGCCACAACTATGTCAGCCATGAGGCGGCAAAGTTCCTTGGCAAGCCTTTCGATAGTCTACGCTTGATTTCTTGCCATCTTGGCAATGGTGCGTCTGTGGCAGCGGTTGACCATGGTAAAGTGGTTGATACCTCAATGGGGATGACCCCGCTTGCCGGTCTAATGATGGGTACACGTTGTGGCGATATTGACCCTTCTGCGGTAAACTATTTGAAATACAACCTAAATATCACGGGCTATGAGCTAGATGAAATCTTGAATAAGAAATCTGGATTGTTAGGTGTTTCTGGTCTGTCCAGTGATAAGCGCGATTTGAACGAGGCTTATCAGCAGGGCAATGAGCGTGCACAACTTGCGGTGGATATGTTTAACTACGATATTCGCAAAACGATTGGCGCCTATATGTTCGCAATGGGCGGGGTAGATGCAATTTTATTCACCGGCGGCATTGGCGAAAACGATGCGTCAACGCGTGAAGCAGTTTGTGCCGGGGAAAATAATTTTGGTGTTTCGATTGACAAAGAGAAGAACAATACAATCCGTGTTAGCAAAATGGGGACCTGCGATGTATCCGCTCCAGATGCAAGTGTACGCTTGCTCGTTGTTCCAACAAATGAAGAGTTAATGATTGCACGTCAAACCGCAGAAGTTGTTACTGCACAGTAAAAAATAGCAATAAAAAAACCCGACGCTTCGTTCACACCTTGTGTGAGAAGCGTCGGGTTTTTTCATAGCTGCTTATTCTACTGCGGCATACATTGCATCATAATCATAATTCAGATAAAATTCCCTGTCGGCTTCAATCACTTCCAGATAGTTTTCTTCGGTGATTTCATATAGCTCTTGCGACAAAGCATCCAAAATAAATTCGTTTGTTTCTCCGTTATAATGCGCATAGTCACGGTATAAATCAAGATTTGTGACAATTTCTCTAGCGGTATCAAAGGAGAACACGCGGATATTATCTGCTTTAAACAATTCTTCTGTAATCAAGATTTTTGCGTCTATGATGACATCGATTTTTTGTGTGCGGTCGAGGATATCCCAGTAAGCGACACTGTATGGGGGATAGAACAGATAGAACGTAGTGTCAGGGTTATCAATGGCAACCTGCACGAAATTTTCGTATGCGTGCTGGCTGATGATGGCGGCATCTTCCTCTGTTAAAGTGGGTGTTTCTTCTGCGATTTCTACGCGAGCATCTTCAAATAAAAAATATTCTGCGCCATAGAGTGTGCCTTCATCCCAATTGTTGTATTCGTCAAGAGTTGTGGTTTCGTTCCCTTGCCACGTGTACAAGAAAACATCGCGTAAAATTCGGATTAGCACATCTCGGCTAAACAGATAAGAAATATCATTGAAAATGTTATCGTCATATAGATATTCTGGCCAGATACCCGCGTAATAACGTGTGTTTTCGGTGTCGTCCATCCAAGAATAATCGATATTACGAATGACGAATTGGACATCATTGTCGCTTTCAAAGGCTTGTGAAAGAATTTCATCGGTCTCTACATAGTTCGCGCCGGCAAGCGGGACTTTTACAAAGTCATAACCAAACAATTCTTCTGCCTGAGATGTTTTGAAGTTTTGTGACATTGACGTGCCAACAATAACGGCATCATAATCAAAATTCCGCAAGATGCCATTGTTTTGATACAGCGCATTGTCAATTTTGTATTCCAAAAAAGAGAGTGGTGCGTGATAATGAAACAAAGGGTCAACAATGATCACAAGGGCGGCAATCGCCGCAAGGGCAAGCCCAAGCAGTGAGAGCACCAAGGTGGTAAACTTTTTAGCGTTCATGCAATTGGCTCCTTAAAAGTTGAAATACAAAAAGGTGGAAAACGTGGAAAGAGAAACGATAGAAGCAATACAAGCAGCTACCGTAATAAATGCATTTAGATAAGTGGGTTTAAACTCTTTCTCGTGGATATTGGGGACTTTGACCGTGAAAAGTGTAATGCAGAAAAATACCACTGCAAAACATAATAAACCAATCGTATTGTCAGAAATTTGAAGTGGAGATAAGAGCGTGAGTAAAGGTGTGATTTTAGGCAAAACATAATCTGTCATGAATGGCTCACCTATACTAAACCCATCAATGAAAATCATCTTTTTAATGATAGTAAAACCTTGCGTAAGGCTATCTGCACGGAAAATCATAACGGAGAAAATGAAGAAGCCGAAGGTGAACACCCAACGAATAAAACGAGGCAGTTTTTCAAGCGGTGTGTGTAAAAATTTCTCGAGTGTATTTGCAATACCTTGTAAAATGCCCCAAACGATAAAGGTCCAGTTTGCACCATGCCATAAGCCAGAAACAAAAAACACCATAAAGAAATTGATATAGGTGCGAACCTTTCCTTTTCGGCTGCCACCCAACCCGAAATATACGTATTGTCGTAAAAATCTGGAAAGCGTAATATGCCAGCGTTCCCAGAATTCGCTGATGGAACATGCCTTGTAGGGTGAATTAAAGTTAATCGGTAAGGTGAAGTTAAACATACACCCAAGCCCGATTGCCATATCACTATATCCGCTAAAATCATAATACAATTGGAAGGTATAAGAAAGTGCTGCAATCCATGCAGACATAGAGGTAAAATCACTTTCTGCACCGCCCCAAAGCGAAGAAACGATAATAGCGAGGGAGTCTGCAACAATCACTTTTTTGAATAGACCAATTGAAAAAATGTATAAGCCTTTTGAAAAATATTCAAAATCAAAATGTTTTTTTGTTTCATCAGATAGTTGGGGGATAAGTTCATCGTGCAGAACGATTGGCCCCGCAATTAACTGAGGGAAAAACGCGACAAAGACTGCGTATTCTAAAAAATGATAAGCATCTGTTTTGCCGTGATAGGAATCGATGATATAAGAAATTTGCTGAAAGGTAAAAAAGCTAATACCGAGTGGCAGCAAGATATTCATCAACGGCAAATTTCCAGAGAAAAGTGTGTTTAGGTTGTTGATGAAGAAATCAAAATATTTAAAATAAAAGATTAATCCGATATTAAAAATAAGACCAAGAGATAAAAAGAATTTCTTGATTGCATATTTTCGCATTCCAAGGCTTAAAAACCAGTTGATTAAGATGCTGCTGCATAAAATGATAAGATAAGAGGGATTGAAATATCCATAAAACCAAAGTGACATGCCAAGCAATGAAATGAGGGCAAGTTTGGGTTGTCGAATTTTATTCAATCCGTAATAGAGTGCCAGTGTAAGCGGCAACATCAAAAAGAGAAAGATATAAGAGTTAAAAAGCATACTTCACCTGTGTCGTTGAAAGAGTCGGTTATTTTGGGAGTTGCACCAAATCATCGAGACGAACATCACCAAATTCATTGCGCAACCAAGGTAGTTCCTCGTTCTCGCCTGGGATAATGACCAAATGCAAGAAACTTTCAGGCCAGTCTATGGTATCGTAGTCTTGCGATACCATAATCCCTGATAATACAAAGCGAACGAGGTATTCACCCTCTACCAATGTATTGTTTTGGAACGTCATGACGCTAGTATTGATTTCATTGTTTTCAGTTTGCCCTAGCGCGCAACGCGAAGAGCCGATAAGTTGATTGTTCTTGTTGTAGAACAGCATAATCAAATAGTTTTCTTGGTTTTCGGGTTCAGCAGACCAAGTAAAGCGTAAGGTCATATCTTCGCCAGTCTGGAAGGTAAGAGAGTTTTTGTGTAAAAACTCAACCGTGCGCATCCGACCACGACGGTTGCCGATTTTGCGGTTATCGTCTTTGAAATCAAAGAAAGTAGTGTCATTAAAATAGGCATCATTGTAATAGCCAATGGCTTCTTCTACGTCACCATCGAGCACAACCTTGCCTTTTTGTAGTACAACGCAGCGATTGCACAGGCCGCGAATGGTATCCATGTTGTGACTTACGTAAAAGACGGTGCGATTTTGGTCGGTGGCAAGTTCTTTCATTTTGCGAATGCATTTTTTCTGGAATTTCATGTCGCCAACTGCAAGCACTTCATCCATAATCAGAATTTCACTGTCAAGATGGGCAGCTACCGCAAAGGCGAGCTTTACATACATACCGCTAGAGTAGCGTTTGACAGGGGTATCGATAAACTGTGCGCATTCACTAAACGCAATGATGGCATCTAGTTTGGCATCCACTTCTTTTTTTGACATACCAAGAATGGTGCCGTTTAGGTAAATGTTTTCTCGCCCTGTCATCTCTGGGCTAAACCCAGTACCAACCTCAAGCAAACTAGAGATACGTCCGTTATAAGAAATCATACCCGCAGTAGGGGCAGTGATGCGCGAAAGCAGTTTTAAGAAGGTTGATTTACCAGCGCCATTGCTACCAATGATGCCGATAACATCCCCTTCGTATACGTCTAAGGAAATTCCATCCAGGGCGGCAAAGGCACCATTTGAACCGCTGTATTCTTTGGATCCGATGATGGAATTAGGATCCTCTTTGCCTTGGATTTTTGCGACCCATGATTTAAAATCTTCGGTTAAAGTGCCATAGCCATATTGCCCAAGGCGATAGATTTTTTTCAAGTCGCGAATTTCAATGATTTTTTTCTTGTTATTTGTTGACATAAAATTATCCTCTATCAAATGGTGTCCATAAAGACACGTTCCGTTTTACTAAATAGTTTTAAACCGATGGCAAGGAAAATGATGGTTAAGAGCCACGAAACACCATAAGACCAAGCGACAAAAGTGCCTTCTCCGTATAAACCGATGCGGAACAGTTCAAACGGAATAGTGACAGGGTTGATAAGCACAAGTAGATAGGTTAGACCGCTCAAAGATGAAACTGGATAAACGATAGGGCTAATGTACATCCAAAGTTGTACGCCGTATACGATAACGAGTGCAAGGTCACGATATTTTGTGGTAAGCGAGGCAATAATCATGCCGGTGCCAAGTGCAAGCAAGCCGAGTTGCAATAAAATAACCGGGAGCAGTAAAAAGGAGAGTGAAAAGAAATTATCAATCCCTGTTGCTATATAGCAAACATAGAATAAAATCAAAATACCGAGCTGCACCAAAAAGTTAATGAGGGAAGTGCCGATTTGCGAAAGTGGCAACACTAATCGCGGGAAGTATACTTTGCCATAAAGGTACGCATTCGCACTAAAGATGTTTGCAATGCCAGTGAAGGCGCTAGAGAAATAGAGCCACATGCTGTTGCCGGCAAGATAAAATAAAAACTGTGGTACATTGTCCGTAGACATGCCGGCAAGTCCACCAAATACAAAGGTGAAGATGACGGAACTAATCAGGGGGGATAGTACAATCCAAGCGGGACCAAGAATTGTTTGTTTATATAGTGAAGCAAAGTTCCGGTTGATGAACGAACGCACCAAATCGCGATACTTATATACCTCTTTCATGTTTGATTTAAAATCACCGGCATCACTGCGAATGACAACATCGAAATTTTCCATAATACTCCTTTATGACGGTTCTCTTTGTTTGGTAGTGGTTGATTTTTAATTACGTTTTCATAAACGCATAAGGTCTGTTTTAGGTTTCCGCAGAAAGTACATCTTGATAGATTTCAAGCAGTGCCTTAGTGGTTGAAATTGGGTCATGTGTTTGATGCGCGTGCTCACTTGCGCGTCGGCCATATTGTGCGGCACCGTCCTTCGCGGCGAACATTGTTTCGATATGATGCGCTAGAGCAACCACATCGCCAAATGGATAGAGGAAACCTTCCGTTTGGTTTTCAAGCATGTCCGAAACACCGCCAATGTTAGAAGAAATGCAGGGGGTGCCCATCATCATGGCTTCTGCAAGTGAGTTAGGGCTGTTCTCGATAGAAGAAGATAAAACATATAGATTAGCTGCAAGATACTGTGCGCGCATTTCTTCGCCCGTCAGATGCCCTGCGTACTGGATTTGGTCTTCTAGCCCTAGTGCGTGAATACGTTGTGCCAGATAGGCGGGGTATTCTTGTAAAAACCGTGCGAAGCGTTTTTCTTTTTTGCTGGTTAAATTGCTGAGTGGTTTTGTGCCAGTAACAGTCACCTGCACATCGGGATAATTCTTTTTGACAAGGGTAAGCGCTTCCAATAGAATATGAAATCCCTTGATGGGGTAATTGGCTTGGCTTACAAAAATAGAATGGGGTTTACATGTGGCATAATCCCAGTGTATATCTTCATAAAAGGTAGGGCGCAAGATTTCATTACATTTGTGATAAACGGCGGTGGGGTTTGCTGCGTTGAGGTGGTATGCATCCCAGTGGGTGCGCCCGATAAAATGTTTGCCTGCACGGAGTAGTTTTTCTTCGCGTGCACCAAGTACACAGTACCATGCCTGTCCATCTGCAATGAAATCCGCAGAAAGCCCTGTGGCGCGGCGCAAAAGCCTTTTCCATAGCGGAACATGATGCAGAGCGTCAGGTAAATTGGCAAAGTAATGATTTGCATATACTGAAACGAGCCCTTGAATGGAAATCACGGTGGGGCAGGTTGCAACTTCTAGCATTGCATAGCTATGTGCAAGTTCTGTACCGTGAATGTGGATTAAATCTGGGGTGCAAGTGGTTAAAATTTCTTGGCAAACCGCTTGTTCCGCTTTTTCATCGCCGTGCGGTGCAATGATATACGTGATATCATCTACAACGGCTTGTTGCGTAGCGGTAACTTCATAAGAAAAAGAAAGTACCGTGATATCAAGCTCGTTTTTATCTAATTGTGAAAGTTGCCCCGTTAGCCATCCACCTGTGTTAGATGGTGTCAAATTCATGGCACGGGCTGCTGCAGGCAATGTAATATTAATTAGCCATAAGAGTTTCATTAAAACACTTCCTTTGTTTCAGTTTTTGTTTAACGCGAGAACATGCCCGCACCCTTTTTGGGGACATAGGGTGGGTAGGTCACGCCATATTTTTCATGCAAGATGCGTTCGTGTTCCGCAATCTCTTCCGGTGAAAAACGTGCAACTTTTAATTTATCATTGATATAAATGGTATAGGGGGGGACACGTTTGGTGACGGTTACACCTGCATGGATAATACTGCCTCGCCCGATGGTGACACCTTTCAAAATGGTGACATTGCTACCAATCCAGACATCATCCTCAATCACAATATCTTTGTCATTTTGAGGGAGTTTCATATCATTCGTTACGTTTTTCATATATTCACCAATGATATCGCTACGATGTTCACCTGTCACTAAAATATTGTTGGGGCTAAACATAACATGGCTGCCAATTTTGATTTTAGCTAAGGTAGCATACATGATACAGCCAGGTGCAACATTGGTGTTATCGCCAAACGAGATGTTTTCTGCGCCAGAATAAATAAAGCTCTTGTCAATGGTTACATTCTCACCACGTGCGGCAAATGGAATGACATCGGTGTTGGTGAACACTAAGTTGTGAATTACTTTGCGTACTTTTACATAGAGGGTATCAATGAAGCTCATATAAGTTACTCCTTTTTTGAGGTGAGAGAATTTACAACGCTTACTGTGGCAGAAATGAGCCAAAACAAGCGAAGAGAAACAAAGTAAAGTGCAAGTCTGCCCACGAGTGGTCGCTCTTTTGCGTATTGCAGAAGATGGTGTCGATCTGCTAAGTGTATATATAGCTCACGCAAACGATTTGATTTTTCAGATATGGCTAAGGCTGAAAGCAATACATCAAGCATGAGCGCACAGGTTTCGTTTTTACCTTGGCGAACAACGGCAGTATCAGAAAAGCCTTCTTGTTTTGCAAGTTCTGCTAACAAAGTATATAGCCGCAAAATAGAGGTGTGTTTTTTATCGCTGTATTTTAAGGTCAGCGAATTTGCATTGCTGCGGTAACAATAATATGCACTGTCAGCAAGGACGATTGCTTTCTTACTCTGGCATAAATAGGCGAGGTTTAGTAATAAATCCTCACCGATAGATACCCCCTGCGGGACTGTGGTGATGGCTTGCTGTAATAAGTCCGTTTGATACACTTTACTCCATCGTGCATTGGTAAGAGGGGCTAAATCGGCGGTTGTTTCAAAGTAAGGTCTGTAATAAGTCTTTTTTGCGTCAGTAATGATAGCTTCTTGGCTGCTTGTCAATGCACTGCTATGGGTGATGCCATTGATTAAGGCACCGCACTGTACCATGTCAGAATCGTGCATGACAAGCGCATTAAACATTGTTTGATACATCTCTGGCAGCAACCAGTCATCGCTATCTACAAAACCAATATAGGGAGTGGCAGCAAGGCGAATGCCTTTTAAAATAGTTTGTTCCACTCCAATGTTTTCTTGATGGATGACCTGTATGCGTGTATCCTGTGCTGCAAAAAAATCGCAACGTTCGCCGGACTGGTCGGTGCTACCATCATTTATCAAGAGCAGTGTGAAATTGGGAAAGGTTTGTGTAAGGATAGAGTGTACACATTGTTCCAAATACGCAGCTGCGTTGTACACTGGCACCACTATGGTAAGTTTGGGCATTTTAGTTCTCCAAAATATCCGTGAGTTGGGCGATGTAATATGGCAAGGCATATTGTTGCATGCGTGCTTTGCCTTTTTCGGCATAGCTAGTGCGTAATGCGTCATCTTGTAACAGGATGCGTGTAGCATCGGCAAGCACAGCTGCTTTTGCGCTGCGCTGCTCTATGGTGTCGCTTGGATAGGATGGCGGCAACAGAACCCCGTATTCTGCAAATTCAACCTCGGTGGCGATATGCATTAAATCACTGCTAGGGGAAATGTTTTCGCGTGGACCCACTTTGCAGTCGGTGGCGATGACCGGGACACCGCATAAGAAACTTTCGACCACAGTGTTGCCAAATCCTTCGTTCCAAGAGGGATTGAGCAGCAAATCAGCTTGTTTCAATGCTGCAAATGGGTTTGGTAACATGCCGAGAAAAGAAACGTGCGCTGTGAGGTCAAGTGTAGCAGCCATTTGCTGTAACGAATTAAAATGTTCTCCGTCGCCCGCAAGGGACAGATGAATGTCAGGGAATTCATCTTTGAGCAAGTGTACCGCTTCAAGCGCGAGTTCGAAATTTTTTCCTTCCACAAGCCGCCCAAACGCAAACAGCTTAGGGTTGCCTTGCAGGGTGGGAATATCAACACTTTCATTGCTTTGCGCAATCAAAGCAGGTACATCGAATGGGTTAGCACAAGAGACAACCTTATTGCGCGCAATGCTGGTGGCACGTATAAATTCTTCGGCCAAAGCCTTGGAAACACAGATGGTCTTATCTGCAAAACCAAACAATAGTTTTGTGACAAATGCAACCAATTTTGCACGGGGTACATCAGTATAACCGTGTAGTGAAGCAATGCATCGGCTGCACCCTTTTGATAAAATATTACTGATACTTGCAACTTTACCAATTGCAAGGCAAATGTCTGGTTTTAGCTCTTTTTTATAGCGACAAAGTGCAAAATGGCGGGTCAATATTACTTTTATCTGACCCAATAAATTGAGAGAGTAGGGGATGTCCAAACAAATTTTGGGAATGTTCGTGGGAATTTCTTTGTCAGAAGAATAGAAGTAAAGTAATGTGACATCGTATTGCGTGCACAATGCTTCCGCCGTAGTAATCGCAACATTTTCAAGCCCGCCGTATGAAATACAGGGTACGATGATGAGTAATTTTTTCATTTGTGCAACACCTCTTTTACGCGGAAGGCGAATGCCATCAAATGGGACGTCGCACGCACACCAACACATTTAGAGCAAAGTGAAATCAAACGTACAATTCCAGTGGGATTATATTGCAATAGGTATTTCATCTGATAAATTTCTGCAAGGCAATCCGCGGGGATTTTCTCAGCAGAACGATGGATGTTAATAAGCAGTGTTGCATATTGGAAGGCTGTATAGGCAAGTAGATTTTTTGCAGCTTGTGTGTTAGGGGTATACGTATTTGTGTGGTTGGCGCCAGTCAGGGATAATAAGCTGTGCAAAATAGAAACCGTAGTGGTAATATGGTCGAGTTTTAATGTGTGAGTTAGGGATACTTTTCTTACACGATAAAAATATAAAACTTCGTTTAAAAAGGCAAAGGAAATATCTTCGGTAGCGAGGAGTTTTCCGGAAAATAAAACGTCTTCTGAACGCTGCCCTACGATGAAAAAAATATTGTGTTTGTGTAAAATTTCGGCACGAATAAATTTTAGGCATGCGCTAGAGGTATAGACATTATCTGTAATCAATTGCGACAGGTTGTTGCTAAAGGCTTCTGGATAGTAACGTTCAGGGGTATGCGTGTTGCTTCTCGTATAGTTAAAGCAAAGAACATCGATGTTTTTTGTTGTTGCATGATGTGCAAGAGTGCTAATTGCATTCTTGTTCAGATAATAGTCATCGCTGTCTAAAAACAGCAGATAATCGCCTGTTGCGTGTTTTATTCCAGTGTTGCGCGCCGCGGAAAGCCCTGCGTTTTGTTGGTGTACTACGATAATAGGATGTTCTGCGGTGCTATATTGTGCGGCATACTCATCGCAAAGCACACCACTGCCGTCCGTAGAACCGTCATCTATCAGTAAAATTTCAATGTTGGAATAGCACTGCTTATAGACGGAATTCACGCATTCGGTAAGATATTCTTTTGTATTGTAAACAGGAATGATAACCGAAACCTTTGACTGCATATAAAAACCCTCTTTTGCGCCGCAGTGTGTGTTGCATAATTACGAATATTATAGCACAAATAGGGCTTTTTCGCAATCGAAATACGCTATATAGTGGTGTGGTTGCTATTATTTGTTGGAAACTTAGCGGTAGGTACTGTGATTTTTGTTAGAATTGTATTATAATAAAGTTAATATGTGTAGCGAAAGGAAAATAAAATGGAAGAGCAAGAGAAAAAACATGTGCGCCGCGTGCGATATAGTGGGACGCACCCTAAAAAATACAAGGAAAAATATAAAGAGTTGAACCCCGAAAAATATGCGGAGGATGTCGCGGATATTATCAAAAAAGGTAAAACTCCGGCGGGGATGCATATCTCTATTTGTGTGAAAGAAATTTTAGAAATTTTGCGTATTCAGCCAGGGGAAACCGGACTGGATTGCACCCTCGGATATGGTGGGCATACCAAAGAAATGTTGCAAGCCTTGCAGGGCAAGGGGCATGTTTATGCCACTGATATAGACCCGATTGAATCGCAAAAAACAAAACAGCGCCTTGCGGACTTTGGCTATGGTGAGGAGCTGCTGAGCATTCGTTTGCTGAATTTTGCAAATATTGACACATTTGTATCCGAAGGCATTACCTTTGATTTTGCACTTGCGGATTTAGGGGTGTCATCCATGCAAATTGATAACCCAGAACGTGGATTTACCTTTAAACAAGATGGACCATTAGACTTGCGCCTAAACCCACAGCAGGGAATTACGGCAGCACAGCGCCTTAAAGAAATCTCGCAGCCCGAGCTAGAGGCGATGTTGGTTGAAAATGCAGATGAACCCTATGCGCGCCAAATTTCTAACCAAATCATTAAAAAAATTCGCAATGGGCAAAAAATTGAAACAACAAAGGCGCTTGCCAAGGTAGTGCAAGATAGCCTAACCTTTATCCCGTTGGAAGAACGCAAGTTAGTGGCAAAAAAATCATGTCAACGAACATTTCAGGCGCTGCGCATTGATGTCAACAATGAATATGAAGTACTGTATGAGCTGCTAGAAAAATTGCCAAGCGTGATGAACCCTGGTGGGCGCATTGCAATTTTAACCTTCCATTCTGGTGAAGACCGTCTTGTGAAACGTGCTTTTAAAGAAGGCAAAAATACAGGGGTGTATGCAGATGTCGCCCGTGAGGTCATTCGCCCCTCTGGCGAAGAATGTTTTGTGAATTCGCGTGCTCATTCGGCAAAATTGCGGTGGGCAATTAAAGGATAAAAAAGGAGCGAAAAGATGAAAAAGCAATGGTGGCATGATAAGATTGCCTATCAAGTGTATCCCAAAAGTTTTAAGGATAGCAACGGCGATGGCATCGGTGATTTACAAGGGATAATCAGCAAGCTAGATTATCTCAAAGATTTGGGGGTTGATATTATTTGGATGTCGCCTATGTACAAATCTCCGTTTGTAGATCAAGGCTATGACATTGCGGATTATTATGCAGTGGATCCTATTTTTGGCAATATGCAGGATATGGAACAGCTGATAGCTGAAGTCAAAAAGCGTGACATGCATCTGCTGTTAGACCTTGTAATTAATCATTGCTCTGATCAACATGAATGGTTTCAGAAAGCATTGGCCGATCCTTATGGTGAATATGCAGATTATTTTTACTTCAAAAAAGGAGTGAATGGCGCGCCCCCGACCAACTGGCGCGCTTGTTTCGGTGGAAGTACATGGGAACCGGTGCCGGGTACAGATCTGTATTATTTGCACATGTTTGTCAAAGAACAGCCTGATTTGAACTTTGAAAATCCCGTGGTGCGCCAAAAGATTTACGACATGATCAACTGGTGGCTTGAGAAGGGGATTGATGGTTTCCGAGTAGATGCAATTATCAATATCAAAAAAGATTTGACGTTCTCAAGTTATCCTGCTGACCGTGCGGATGGCTTGGTTTCACCGCGTGTAATGTTATCCCATGCGGTTGGTGTTGTGGATGTGCTGCAAGATATCCGCAAAAACACCTTCGCGAAGCACGATGCATTGACCATTGCAGAATTATTCGATTATGATGTGGAACAGTTAGAAGCATATATCGGAGAAGATGGCTGTTTTTCTAGTATTTTCGTCTTTGATACTCACTTGATTGGACGCACCAATAAGGGGTGGCACGATTATACAAAGCCAACTCCAGAGCAATACAAAAAAACAATGTTTGCAAGTCAGAAAAATGCAGGGGATGTAGGTTTGCTATGTACCATCATTGAAAATCACGATGAGCCACGTGGGGTCAGCCATTATCTGCCTGAAGTAACAGAAATGGGCAAAAAAATGCTTGCAACTGTGTTTATGTTTAGCAAGGGCATGCCGTTCTTTTACCAAGGACAAGAAATCGGCATGGAAAATAATGCATTTACCGATATTATGCAGATTAACGATGTGAACAGTCTTGATGAATATCAAAATGCATTGCGTGTAGGAAAAACACCGGCTGAAGCGTTAGCGATTGTTTCAGAATATAGCCGCGACAATACGCGCACACCTATGCAATGGGATGAGAGTGAAAACGCAGGCTTTACGACAGGCGCACCATGGCTGTGTGTCAATGAGAAATATCATCGAATTAATGTAGCACAGCAAATGCGAGATGAAAATTCACTGTTAGCATATTATAAAAAATTGGTTGCTTTGCGAAAAGATGCAGAATATAAGCAAAATTTTGTTTATGGTGCGTTTGTGCCTGCTTATCAATCGATAGAAAATGTGTTAGCGTTTTATCGTGAATATGAGGGACAGAAGTTGCTAGTGATTTGTAATTTTCAGAATGTGCAAACAAGTGTATCGCTTAGTGAATTGCCAAAGCAAATACTGGTGAATAATACTGAGACAACACAACTAGCAGAGGATATTTTGACACTTGCGCCTTATCAGGCTTTGGTTTTAGAAATGTAAGTATTTACGGTTCGTGAAAAAAGGAGATAATCCTAAGATGGGGGAAAGCGTCCCCTCTGTCCTGTTCTGCCAGCGGCTAACGGTATTGTCTCCCGCGCACTAAAAAATGGCTGATTGCGCCATTTTTTGCCGCCTGCGGGCGGCCGTGCTGTTCGACTCTCCATCATCTCCATAAAAAACACCCCATCCTAAGATGGGGAAAGCGTCCCCT
>JAWXUQ010000084.1:0-9951 GCA_044426225.1 Faecalibacterium sp.
GAGCTGCGAAGCCGTCATTACCGTGCCCGCATATTTCGATGACAGCCAGCGCAAAGCAACACAGGATGCAGGGCGCATTGCAGGGCTGAACGTGCTGCGTATCATCAATGAGCCAACGGCTGCTGCGGTGGCATACGGGCTAGATAACGAAACAAGCCAGACGGTGCTTGTGTATGACCTTGGCGGCGGTACCTTTGATGTTTCGATTATCGAAATAGAAGATGGGGTATTTACCGTGCTTGCTACGGGGGGTGATACCCGCCTTGGCGGTGATGATTTTGATACCGCGCTTGTGGATTACTTGGTGGCAGAATTTAAAAAGAGTGACCGTATTGACCTGCGCAAAGACCCTGCTGCCATGGGGCGTCTAAAGGAAGAAGCAGAAAAGGCGAAAAAAGAACTTTCAGCTGCCGCTTCGGTGCAGATTAACTTGCCCTTTATTGCGGTGGGTAAAGATGGCCCACACCACCTAGAGGCAAGCCTTACCCGCGCACAGTTTGAGATGATGACCGCAGATTTGCTCAATCGTACCGTTGAACCAGTGCAAAGTGCGCTGCGGGACGCAGGTGTGACGGCCGCTTCTTTAGGGAAAATTCTATTGGTTGGCGGTAGCACGCGTATGCCCGCCGTTGAGCGTAAGGTGCGCGAGGTGCTAGGGCGCGAGCCAAACCGTAACCTAAACCCCGATGAATGTGTAGCCATGGGCGCTGCGGTGCAGGGTGGATTGCTACAAGGCGGCGGTAAGCTGCAAGGGGCAACCGGTCAGGCGGCAAAAGGGCTTGTGCTGATGGATGTCACTCCGCTTAGTCTTTCAATAGAAACAGTAGGTGGGATCGCCACCAAAATTATTGACCGTAACAGCATGATTCCCACCCGCCACAGCCAAGTATTCACCACGGCGCGTGCCATGCAAACTTCGGTAGAAATTAATGTCTTGCAGGGGGAACGTCACTTTGCGCGCGATAACAAATCGCTCGGCAAATTCAAGCTAGGCGGCATTCGCAGTGGTTTTATTGAAAAACCGCAGATTGAAGTAACCTTTGATATTGATGTAAATGGTGTGGTAAAGGTATCGGCAAAAGACCTTGCCACAGGGCGCGAACAAGCAATCACCATTAGTGGTAGCACCAACCTTTCCGAGGACGAAGTGCGCCGTGCAATGGTGGACGCAGTTGCCTATGAAAAAGAGGATAGTGCCCGCAAAGAGCGCTTGAGCTTGCACAACGAGGCGGAAATTCTTGCTTATAAAGTGGATGAAGCGCTTTCTAAATGTAAAAAGGAAATGAGCAAAGAAGAAGTCACTGAGGTGAAAGCCTGCCTTGCATCCTTGCGCAAATGCATTCGCAAGGATAAGCCAGATAAAATGAACGAGGTAGAAAAAGAAAACCTCTTGCAGGCAAAGGCTGCTCTAGAGCGTGTGGCATCGCATTTGATGTGCCTGTATGAAATGCAAAAAGAAAGCGGCGATACGAGCGATATGACGGCGCCAACAGACGAAGAAAATGCACCCTATACGGATGATTTTTCGGGTGACGATAACGGTATGGCATAATCGCTGCAACCTAGTTTAAAATGCAATTAAAAACCCGCCTGTGGACTGTCCACAGGCGGGTTTTGCTGTCTGTATGAAGGGGGCTTCCATTGGGGAAAAAGTCCTGGATGAAATTCCCTGCTTTGCTGTTTAAATAATACTGGATAAAAATGCCTGTAACCGCTCGTGTTTGGGGTTGTCAAACAGTTCAGCGGGGGGCGCATCTTCTTGAATGGTGCCACCATCGATGAAAATCACACGATTAGAAACTTCACGCGCAAAGCCCATCTCGTGGGTGACAACCATCATGGTGATGCCACTGCGAGCAAGTTCTTTCATCAGTTCTAGCACTTCGCCAACCATTTCGGGGTCAAGTGCACTGGTGGGCTCATCAAATAAAATTACATCGGGGTTCATCGCAAGGGCACGTGCAATTGCAATGCGTTGTTTTTGCCCGCCCGAAAGGGAAGCGGGGTATACGTCTGCTTTTTCTAGCAGTCCCACGCGGGTCAGCAGTTCATCGGCTTTTGCGCTCGCTTCGGCTTTGGTCATGGTTTTCAGCATGACGGGTGCCATCATCAAATTATCTTTTACCGTCATGTTGGCAAAGAGGTTGAATTGTTGGAACACCATCCCCATTTTGCTGCGCAGCTTGTCAATGTGTTTTTCAGTGACTTCCTCGCCTTTAAAGCGAATGCTACCGCTTGTGGGAATATCAAGGTGATTGATGCAACGCAAAAAGGTGGATTTGCCACAGCCCGAAGGACCAATCAAACAAACAACATCGCCCTTATAAATATCAAGGTCAATGCCTTTCAGCACTTCAACAACTGGGGTTAGTTCTTTTTGATATCGACGTTTTTCGCCACCGAAGGTTTTATGTAGCCCGCGGATTTCTAAAATTTTATCTGTCACTTTGTGCTAACCTCGCTTCCATTCGATTGACAAGCTCTTGCAAGACGATAACCACACCAAGGTATATTAGCGCAATCGCAATCAGCGGCAATGCCGAAGAGTAAGTGCGGCTAATGATGATGTTTGCGCCACGCGTCAGCTCTGAGATACCGATATAGCCACTAATGGATGTTTCTTTTAGCAGCACAATTAGCTCGTTGCCAAGGGCGGGCAGCACATTTTTGAAGGTTTGTGGCAGGATGATTTTCCAGGTTGCTTGGGTATAGCTAAGGCCAAGGCTGCGGGCGGCTTCCATCTGACCGGGGTCAATCGACATAATGCCCGCGCGGAAGGTTTCTGCTACGTAGGCACCGCTGTTGATGCCAAAGGCAATGACGGCAACCAGAATTTTATTGTTCATGCTCACTAGGATTACATAGTAAATCAGCATTAGCTGTACCATGGAGGGTGTACCACGGATGATGGTAAGGTATAGCTTGCAAAGGGCATTTCCAATTTTGAACTTGCCAGTTTTATCATGGCTGGTGCGGATATATGCTACTACAAAGCCGAGCGATACACCAAAGATACAGGCGAAAAATGCGATGATTAAGGTGTTGCGTAAGCCCGAAAGCAGGTACATATAGCGGTCGTCTTGGATAAAACTCTGGTAGAACGATGCAGGGAAGGTGACCGTCCAATAGGTGATAAAGTTTGTCCAAAGACTGGCAAACCAGTTGCCGATGGCAGTGAAAATCATAAAAAGCCTCCTTGCGCTAGTGGCAAATGAAAAGGTGGCGAGCGGATAAAAGAAAGGGGATAGCGGCGTTAAAAAAATAATAGGGGGAGGGGTACAGTTACCCTTCCCCTATTATTTCAATGGTTATCAAATGGTGGCTAGGATTATTTCTTTACCACAACAACCTGCACACCAGAGCAGTAGCTATCGCAGAAATCAACGTTTTCTAGGCGCTCTTCAGTCACGGTCATGCCGGCCATACCAAAATCAACTTTGCCGCTGTTTACGGCCACGATGATGGAGTCGAATTCCATATCTTCAATTACAAGGTCATAGCCTAGGTAATCGCAGATTGCTTTTGCAAATTCAGCGTCAACACCCACGATGGTGTCGCCGTCATAGTATTCATAAGGTTCAAAGTAAGCGTTGGTGCCCATGGTTAAGGTGCCGTTAGGGTAATCGGTTACAGTAGAAACATAACCTTCAGCGCCTTCGGTTTTGTTGATGTATTTGTCTAGGATGGCTTCTAGGGTGCCGTTTGCGCGGAGTTCTGCGATTGCTTCGTTAAAGGCAGCGGTCAATTCGCTGTTGTCTTTGCTGATGCAAGCGGCATAATCTTCTTCTGCATAGGCGGTGTCTAGGATGGTAAGTACATCTGGGTTTGCATCCACAAAGCCCTGTGCAACCTGGTCATCGATAACCACTGCATCGATGATATCAGAAAGCAATGCCTGCACAGCATCGGTGCCTTTGTTGTACTGAATAACTTCTTCAAGACCTAGGCTGTCATCATCCGAAACGTAGATGTCGCCAGTGGTGCCAAGCTGCACACCAACTTTTTTGCCTTCTAGGTCCTCAAGGCTGGTGATCACTTCGGTTGCGCTACTGCTGCTGCAAGAAGCAAAAGCGGTGGTGAATGCAACCGTGCCAGCGATTGCAAGGAAGGAACGACGTGAAATCTTTTTCATAATGTATACTCCTCTATTTTATGCAATATTTATTTTGTTCGGTGCTTTTGGGCGAAAGTGCCGCAAAATCGCCCGAATAAGCATGAAGATAGTATAAGTCATACACTTGAGAAAGTCAATAAAAATTGTAAAAATAATATAAAAAGCCTGTATATAATTGAATATATACAGGCTTTTGTGCATAAAGCATTTGAGGGGGCTGCTTTTATTGTATATTTACAAAAAACTTGCGATTTTTTTACGTTCTGACGCAATGCTTTGGCTTTTTTGCTAAGTTTATGGCAAGACTTTATATCAAAAACACGAATTTAGAACTTTTTCGCAAGTGTTTCAGTGTCATGCTTGGGCACAAAATAATCGCGCTGTTCATCGACATAATAGTTCGGGCTATCTGGGTGCTTTTCTACCACGCTAGAGGCATGGTCAGGGTAGCCAAAGGCGATCATGCTGTGCAGCGTGAGCCCTTCGGGCAGTGCAAAGAATTCTGTCAGTGCAGGGCGGTTAATTGCTCCCATGATGCAGCTGCCTACCCCATGGTTCCACGCGGCAAGGGTCATGTTTGCCATGGCGATGCCCATATCAACATCAGCATTTGCGGCAATGGTGGTATCAAGCAAAACGGCAACAAACAGGGTTGGGATTTCATTTTCCTTTGGGGTGCCAATTTCAGGGGGCAATGCGCCTGCCCATTTTACAAAGCTGTTGGTTTTTGCCACATCGTCAGGTTTTTCCACAATCAGCAAGCGGGCGGCTTGGCGGTTCATCCCAGAGCTAGAAAGGCGCAGCGCATTGACGATGTCGTCAATCACAGGCTGTGGAATGGCATCTTGTTTGAAGCGTCGATAGGTGCGGCGGGTGGTCAGTAGGTTCATCAGTTCCATGGGTGCCTCCTTTTATATCACGAAATGCGGCTTGTGCAAATCTTGCGGAGCGATAAGGTTGTCGCCCTTGTGGCATTGCTGCTGATTTGCGGTGGTATCGTAGGGAATGTGACCATCCATCCTACGGTTTTCTTATTTCGCTTATTATAACGCAAAATTGCTATTTTCACAATTCTAAAAAAGTGCTATACTAATAAATAGTAAAAAATCAGAGGTTGTTTTTTGAAAAACTTTTTATACAAAGAAATGGTGAAGCAGATGAAAGTATTTTTATATTCCATGCGTCCTTTTGATGAGCTTGTTTATTGTGAGCAAATGCGTGATAAATATGGCATTGATTTTGATTATTGCACAGAGTACCCCTCGCCAGAGAATATTCATCTTGCCGCAGGGTGCGATGCGGTCAGCACAAATCCCTGCGATATGAGTGCCCCTATGGTAGAGGCATTTCATCAGTTAGGGGTCAAATACCTGCCTTGTCGCTCGATTGGCTATGACCATATTGACCTTGCCACGGCAAAGCGCTTAGGCATGCGGGTATCCCATGCAAGCTATCCACCCTGTGGGGTGGCAAACTATGCCATTATGCTCATGCTGATGAGCTATCGCAGTATTGTGCCCATCTTAAAGCGCAGTGAAGTGCAGGATTTCTCACTCAAAGGCAAAATTGGGCGGGATATTAGCTATGCCACAGTGGGTGTGATCGGTACGGGTAACATCGGTAAAACCGTTATCAAAAGCCTTTCGGGCTTTGGTTGCAAAATCCTTGCGTATGATACTTATCAAAACGAAGAAACCAAGCAGTATGCGCAGTATGTACCGATGGAACAGCTACTGGCTGAAAGTGACATTATTACCTTGCACACCAATGCAACAGACGAAAACTATCATCTGATTGATGCCGCCGCCATTGCTAAGATGAAGGATGGTGTGGTCATCATCAATACCGCACGCGGCAAATTGCTTGATTCTGAGGCGCTGATTGCGGGGCTGAAATCTGGCAAGGTCGGCGGCGCAGGCTTAGATGTGCTTGAGGATGAAAACGGTCTGTTCTATTATAATCGCAATGGGGATGTCATCGACAATGATGCCCTTGCCTTGCTGACAACCTTCCCCAATGTGATTTTATGCCCCCATACCGCGTTTTACACAGAGGATGCCGTCGAAAGCATGGTTGCAAGCTGCTTTGAGTCGGTGCACTGCTTTGCAAACGACATCGAAACATGGCGCGAGGTCAAACTGTAATTTGCTCACTTTTCTAGAGCAACCAAGTGTTCACATCTTGTGAGAACCACTGCGATGTAAGCGTGCTTTATTCGTATGCACGCAATTCAAATATTTTCGCATAAGGCGCGCCATAGGTGCTGTGTGGGGTAATGGTAATACGATCACAGTAAATGCCGCTTGGTAGTGTGATACAGACAAAGCGGTCGATGTTATCGCGGATGGTTTGGGTATATACGGTTTTGTGTTCATGGCACAGGGTCAGGGTGAAATCTTTCACCAGTTCCTTTGGCATACCGCTGCGCTGATGTACAAGGCAGCGATCCTCTAGTTCGGGTTTAATCTCCATCGAAAGGTTGGTGTCAAACTTTATATGGATGCTGCGTAGGGTGTAAGGTGCATCTAGTTGGGCGCACACCCATTGCTCGCCTTCGCGCAGTGGTCCAGAGCGCCAACCGTGATAGCTTACGCATTGTAGCGCTGCGTCCCAATCGATGGGCTTGTGCTGCCCGCCCTCAGCCCAAGTGTAAATATCGCGGGCAATGCCATCGTTTAAGTTGGCAGCTTTTTCTGTGCCGCACGCGTGCGAACAGGTAAATGTCTTGGAATGATAGCGCACAATATCATTTTCGTCTTGATTGAGCACACCAGGAATATAGCAATCGTCTCGGAGCAATGTCTGTTGCAACGCTTTGATATCGGAAAGCAAGGCGAGTGGCGCGATGCCTTGCTTGTGCGCAAGGGCGGCGGCAGTGCCTGCGGCTTGCCCAATAACAGCGCAGGTGCCCATCACGCGGGTGGAGCCGAATGCCATGTTCGAGGCGCTGATGTTTCGTCCCGCGAGCAGTAAATTATCAAAATCCTTGGCGATAAGGCTGCGATAGGGGATGGTGTAAACATCTTTTAGGTAGTGAAAGACATTGGGACGGTTGGTATCTGCGTGCAAGCCGCCCATATCATGCATATCCATGGGCCAACCGCCGTATGCCACTGCATCGGCAAAGCGAGTGCCTGCGTCGAGGTCTTGCGCGATTAAGATATATTCACCCATCACGCGGCGGCTTTCTCGCTTGCCGGGCAGCATACCCACCCAGTCAAGCACGAGGTTCTCTGCACCGTGATTGCCACCATTTTTAATGTGGTCCCAAATGCCGTATACTGCTTTGAGCAGCGCATCACGAATTACTTCACCATCTTCAATCACATGGCTGTCTTTGCCACCAAGCTCAACCCACCAGTAACCTGCGTCTAGGTGTGCATGGTCGCGCTGCGCAAGGTCGGCTTCGGTATAGGTGTTTGCCCAGTCTGGTTTTACAAAGGGCACAGGATGTCCGACATCCTTTGAAGTGAAAAATAGAGTGTTGCCCATGGTGTTGTTGTCTGATTGCTCTGGTGCAAGTGTTTCGCCAAACACATCCTTGCCCTCTCGCCCATACATAAATTTCGCCCCGGCCAGTGCACTGAGTACTCCGTCACCAGTCGCGTCAATAAAGGTATCTGCTGCAAAGCAAAAGTGTTTTTCGGTGGTTTGTTGCAGGGCGGTTGCGGATATGATTTTTTTGCCATCGGTTGTGACGTCATACACATTCGTGTTTAAGTAAAGGTCTAGCCCTTCTTGAAAAGTTGCTTTTTCCCACAAGACGGTATCAAAAATGCTGAAACTTTCCGTGGGGTTTATGCTACGGTTGCGCAGTAAAATTTCTTCTAATAGCCCTGTTTCCCGTGCCCCAGGGCGCGAGCCATGCACGTCTGCACCGCAGATGTGCATTTTTATTTCTGAGCTTGCATTACCGCCAAGCACAGGGCGATTTTGCACCAGAGCGGTTTGCGCACCGTGGCGCGCTGCGGAAATGGCAGCACAAAGTCCAGACATGCCTCCGCCGACAATCACGATATCGTACGATTTTGCAATAACTTCTTTCATCAGCAAAGGCTCCTTTTATACTCTATCAGGTAATTCAATGACATAGCGTTCAAATGCATTGACCACCATGGTATCGTGATATTCGCATACGCGCGGGAGGTTTACGTCATATTGCATGTGCACATGCCCGTGTACAAAGAGGGTGGGCTTATATTTCTCCATCAACGTTAAAAAGCAGGCAAAGCCTTTGTGCGCGCGGTCTGGGCCATCATTAATGCCCGCAGCGGGGGAATGTGTGAGTAGCACGTCAAAGCCTCTATGTTGCAGCAAGGGGAAAAACAATTTTTTGATACGCTTTTTCATTTGCCGCTCAGTGTATTGGTACTTGGCGCGAGGGTTATAGCGGATACAACCACCTAGCCCCAAAAAGCGATAGCCTTTATAGGTGTAGATGGTGTCTTCAATGTTGATGCATCCACCAGGCGTGGTTGCGCCATAGATATCATCTAGCTTATCTTTGTCATGGTTGCCATGCACAAATAGCATGGGTACGCAGGAAAAATTGGCGATGTGCTCAAGGTATTGATACGATAAATCACCAGCGCATAAAATCAAATCGATGCCCGCCAAACGCTCCTTGGTGTGCTCACCATATAATGCGCGGCAGGGTTCATCCGCTAACAGTAAAATTTTCACGTCTTAAAAAGCCTCCGTCATAAAAGTAAAGTACGAATGAACAGGGGTTAGTCCTTTGCACAGGGCAGCCCTTGGAAGGCGACCAAGCGGTGCGCAGAAGAAATTAAATCACGCGTATGCGGAATGCTGCCCTCGACATTTTCAAGCAGCCAATCCATGTGAATGAGTTCTTCTGGTGAGAAGGCAATGCCATCAGCGGCTTTGCGTTCGGTGTGTCCCTGTGCATATAGCATACCTGAAAAAGGTTGTAAGTTCCCTTGCATCAGTTGGGCTTCCATAATGCTTAATAAGTCGTGTGAGGCGGTGGGTAAAATGCTTTCGTATTCAATGGCAACACAGCCACTCTGTAATCCCCACCAGTAATTGAGCGCGCGCTGTGTATCAGCGGCTTCGTTGGTCCAGGTGCCATCTAAAATGCTACGGACAATCTCTTTGTAAATGCTATCCCAGTGTAGGGCAGGGGTGGCAAGGTCTTGTGCACTGCCATCAGCAAGGCGCTGATATAAGTTATAGGCTTTCATGAAATCACCCCCAAGGGTGGGGTCTTTTTGGTCGCGCCCATAGATGATGTTAATGTTTTCTTTGTCTGCAAAATCAAGCGAATTTTGATGTGCTTCAACACAGGTCCAACGTAAAATCACTTTTGCGCTCGGGCGCACCGCTTTTACCCCTAAGGCAAAGGCATTGATCCCGGCGGGGGTGCCATAGATGGGGTAATGCGCCAGATATCCGATTTCATTGCCCTGCGTTAAAATGCCTGCCAACATCCCAAGCAGATATTTTACTTCGTTCATCCGCGCATAATAGGTGCGCACAAGCGGGTGTGGGACGTTGAGCGAGCAGTTGAGGAATTTCACATCAGGGTGGCGCGCCGCCACTTTTAAGCAAGCGGGCATCATGGGGGCACTGGTGGTGAAGATGACATCTGCGCCACCACGCACAGCGGCCTCGATGCGGATTTCATCGTCTACCCCTGGTAGCACATAGTCGATATGGCTTGTGGTGACCTGTTCGGGGAAATTCGCCTCGAGTGATCGGCGCCCGATGGCATGTGCTCTTGTCCAAGTGCTAGAGGTTGCGTCCATCTCATGCAAAAATACAATCTTGAGTGGGCGCTGTTTGCCTGCGAATACGGGCAAGATTTTAGAGAGCAA
>JAWXUQ010000085.1:0-9828 GCA_044426225.1 Faecalibacterium sp.
TACAAAAAAAAAAAAAAAAAAAAAAAAAACAGATTCCCCGCCAATATGAATAACGGGGGAACATTTTACGGATTTACTCTCTTTTTACTCTCTTTTTAAGGACAGAATGTTGTCAAATCTTGTAAAAGTTTGGTATACTGTGTATAGTACAGTAGTTTGTAAAATGACAACTATAATATTATTCCTTGTTATTTTCTTCTACAATTAGCAATATCCCCTAAATTACTATGGAAAGAGAGTGAACCATCTGTTATGCGAATTATTTATGTAGACGATGAAAAAAACGCAATCAAGAACTTTGATTTTTACATACAGCAATACCCATACGTCACGGAGCGAACCTATTTTTCGCGGGCGCAAGAAGCCCTTGCGTTTGCCAAAGAACATGCCTTTGATATTGCATTCTTAGATATCCAAATGCCCGATATGGATGGCTTTGTGTTATCTCGTACACTGAAAGAATTACAGCCAGAGATCGAAGTAATTTATGTAACAGCCTTTAACGATTATCACCAAGAGGCCTATTCGCATGGCGGCAGGGCATATTTGCTCAAACCATTTCAGCAAAGCGATTTAGACGAAGTGTTTACTTTTTTATCTAAAATCACTTCTGCTCCAGTAGTAGAGAGCAGCATCTCCACTCCACCGCCTGTAAAGCCCCCGATATTTATCCAAACCTTTGGCAACTTTGATTTATGGGTAAATGGGCGCCCTGTGGTATTTAAAACTGCAAAAGCGAAAGAACTGCTTGCCGTTTTAGTCAATCATCGTGGCGGTGTGGTTTCTAATATAGAAATCTTCAATTTTTTATGGCCTGATAAAATTTATAGCAAATCCACTGCCACCTATGTGCGAAAGGTAGTGCAATCGCTCAAAGTGCAACTTGCCGCAATCGGGTGCAGTGATATCGTCACCTTCTCGCGCAATGCGTTTTACATTAATGCCGATGCCTTTGTCTGTGATTATTATACCGTTACTGCGGGAGAGACCACCTATTTGGCAAGCTACAATGGGTATTATATGGCACAGTATACTTGGGCCGATGAAAGCATCTATATCATTGAACAAAACATCAAAGCACTTACTGCGCATCAGGCGCAAAAAGGTGCGGCTAAAGCAGCCCCCCCTTTATAATAAGGTAGCACCCGCCCCCTTGCTCGAAATTTTCAAAGACCCTGGTTTTTTATATTATCTGCGGATAATGTGAAAAAGCAGGGTCTTTTTTTCACATTATCTTAATTCACACCATTTTAATATGGATTAAATTGTCATCTCTTATCTCTCGCTGTCATTCCTCGCACAAAGTCCTTTATTTGCACGTTTTTTACTCTTTTCTCCCGTATTCTATGTTAAACTTATCTCACAAAGAACAATCCTTACAAAAACAAAAACAATTTTTTCTTTATTTTGTTTTATTTTAACACATATATATCACTTTTCCCTTCGCGTGGCACACCGTGTGTCACTTTGATTTGGCTGCCTATGATAGTGCATCATTTTTCAGAGAAAGGAGGATGCAATCTATGAAATACCATCCCGCCGTTCGTTTTTTAAGCGGACTTGTTGCTGTCACATTTTTCGCAAACCTCCTGTTGTATCCTACCCAAGCAATCGATGTTGAGACAAACCCATCCAACGCGATTAGCGTTCTTGAGGAAACAGTTTCCACCGATATGCTCGAAGTAACTGTGGAAACTACTGAAGAAACTACTGAAGAAACTACTGAAGAAACTACTGAAGAAACTACTGAAGAAACTACTGAAGAAACTACCGAAGATACAACTGTTACTGTAAGCAACACCCTCCCCATTGCAGACACGCAAAACGTTGAGAACCTTGGCTATGCCGACTATGAGCTCTCCATGCCAGAGGGTGATGGCGCAACCTATACCGTGACTCTTTCGATTTTGTCACTCGCTTATGGTTCCACAAGTTATTATCTAAGCATCCCTAGCACAAGCTATGATGTCACAGTGAATGGCACCACAACAAGCACAGCCTTCCCTACTGCAAGCTATAATAGCGTGTATGGCGTAAACGCTTCTAGCGTTACCCTCACCAATGTGCAAGCTGGCAGTGTGGTATCCGTTGCAGATATTCTTAGCAAATGTCTTATTGATGCTGACTATGGCGGCTATACTTCGAACAGCTATGAACAGACCTTTGTCGCTGTTATCATTGCACCAGAAGATGGTTCTTTAAACACAGTCGAAGCGAGCGATGCATTTGCCGCCCTTCCAACGGATGGCAGCAAGGTCACAGTTACTACAACAGAAACCATCGTGAATGACCCTGTGGGCAGCTACACCTTGACCCTGCCAAACACTACTGGCGCAATATTTAATGTAAACCTTACACTTGAGCGCCTTGATTATGCCACCCAATCTGATTTGTCTCTTGCAGTGGCTGAGGAATATTCCGTTACCATCACAACCTTTACCGGTGTGGAAGGCGAAGTCAGCAAGACGACAACCATGACCTTTTCCCCAGTAGATAGCGATTTAACGCTTAACTTGACCTCTTTGGGTGCTGGTAGCATTATTACCGTAGATAACATTCTAGTAGAATATAACATCGGAAATGATTTTGCCGATTGGGGCAGCTATAAAGACACCTTTATCACCGCCACTGTTACAAATCCAACCGATAGCGGTGCGGTGTTCCAGTATCAAAACGCAAGCGGCGCTGATGCAAACCCCGCACAGCTTGTGGTAGATGGACAGGTTTCGATTACCGCAACCCAGGCGACCTTTGATAGCGGCAATTACGCATTGGTACTGCCCGCTGCCTCAGACGACACCTCAAATCTATATGATGTCACCCTTGGGCTAAGCCACACCAATGCAAATGACAACGCCCCACTGAATTTGACTTCATCGGATGTATATGAGCTAGTGATTACCGCCGCCGATGGCACGGTACAGGAAAGCAGTGGTTGGTATGTCTTTACCGTAGATGATACAGACAATACCATCATGACGTGCTCATTAACAGGCATTGCCGCCGGTAGCACCGTCACGATCAAATCGATTTTAACCAAAAAAATCCTTGGCGTCTATGACGATGGCTCGTATGCGTATGGCAGCTATATTGGCAGCACGGTAACGGCCGACGTAAAACTAGAAGATTCCATCATTTCCCCCATTGAATACACAGGCGCTAACCCCGCAACCATTGTTGCAGACCAGACTGTCACTCTTGTGACAAGCCTTGGGGAAGTCAGCAGTGATGACCGCGTTGTGGATTATGATTTCACCAGTGATGCAGTCAATGACGGCGGCGGCGAATACAGCATCCTATACATGCTAAACAATTACAACGTTGTTTCGCTTGATAACATCGAATCCACCCATATCGTAGGTCCCATTTTGGCACTAGACATTGCGCAGCGCACCCAAAGTGACGTGCTGTACAACAATGACAGCAGCACTACTGTGGTCGCTGGGGCAGACACCGCAAACGGTGTATTGGTTGCCTCTGATTATGCCAACGGCATTTCCTCTTATGTGGGCACCTTGATTTCCGCACCAGACGCGGAACCGGCTATCTCTGCATTTGAATTAAATTATGGCTTTGAATCAAGCAACAGCTATATTGCGCCCTATTTTTACACTCGAGAAACTGGCCTAAGCACAAGCACAACCCAAAGCATTTTATCGGTGAGCACAAGCGACTATCACCTAGATTACATACAACTCACCGATGGCACTGCCACCAATGCAACCTATGTTTCGCCCAACTATGACGGGTATCAATACAGCTATCAAAACGATACCTTTATTGACACAACTGCACTGACCACTGCCATGATAAGCGGTAGCGAAGCAATCTTACTGCACGGCGATGCCGAATACACCCTAGATGCAACCGGCGACATCAGCGATCAGCTAACAATACCATACGAAGAACGTTATTATTATACCGAAGTAGATGGCAACCCCATTGTATACTACGGTGCGACATCCGCTGATGGCATTACTTTTGATTTTAGCAATAGCGAAATCATCACTTATGCCGATGCTGATGATACAGAGGGCACGAGCCTTCGTATCACCGAAACATCCTATAATACGGATGACGGCATCACCCTGACGATTAACGTGGATGAAAGCTGGATGATTTTGCAAGCTGACCTATTAGAGGTCGTGGATATCCTCTATCCAGAGGGCTATGATTACTTTGAAAACCCATATCCCCTGCCCACCACTGTAAACTTTGTTTGTAGCACCATCAACCCAATCGATATTAACATTGGTACAGACGATAGTCCCAACTGGGTAAGCCATTCACAGCTGCCTACCATGCTTGTCAACGGCGCAAAAGTTTCCGCCGAACAAGGCGAAAACGGCGAATATGGCGAGGGCGGCAAAAAAATCATCTGGAACATGCCGAACCTTGTGACCAATTCTGAAACAGGTGAAAATCGCCTAGTGACTTATGGCAATGGCGATAACATCCTGGGACATATCATTGCCCCCAATGCAGAATTTTGGAATTACTCTAGTGAGCTTTCGTGGGAAGGCGGCAACATCAATGGCACTGTGATTGTAAAGAGCTTTTACTCAGGCAATGCCGAAATGCACATGTGGCCTTACGATGGCGCGAATGAATACCACGCTTCCTACAATGTATCCGTGATTAAGGCGGTAAACGATGCCGGCCCACTCGCAGAATTCACCTTTGCGCTAACCCCCACCGCGGCAACCGAAGCGATGGATGGGCTCGCAAACCGAACCTTCCCCCTCACCATTACAACCCAAATCGATACAGATGCGCCAAGCGAAGCAACCTTTTCTAGTTTGATTTTCACAGACCCTGGCACCTATACCTTTGAAATAACAGAGGTTATCCCCGATACACTCGTTAGTTCTGGTTTGATATACGATTACAGTGTGTATCAAATCGCGATTACCGTCATCGAAACAAAAGACCAAGACGGCGATACTATTCTATCCATCAGCAGTGTAACGCAAACCAAAATAAAAGATAGCACAGGCACCGACATCAGCGACCCTGGCAATTATTCTTCGACTAGCAGCCTTGATGAAAGCCTGACCACCTATCAAGATGGCACCTACTCTGGCGGAGTGGTTACCTATCCAGCCTATTTCAATAACCTTGCAGATGCACCTGAAACCATCAACGCTCAATTTACCAAGGTATGCAGCACCGGGCACACACTCGCAGGTGCGCAATTTACCATCACCGAAATGACAAGCGCAGACGATGCATCCTACCCCACAGGCGGATACGTAGCGGTGGTATCTAGTGACGCACTTGGTGTGGTAATCGTACCAAACCTTGCCACAGGTAGCATCTCCACAGACAACACAGGAGCCACCGTCTATACCAACACCTATTATCGAATGGTAGAGTCCATCGCCCCCGCCGGGCACATTGCAAGCCCCGGCTATTGGGTATTAGAAATCGATTATCTTGGGCGAATTAACATCATTGAATATGACGGTGCAAACCCCATTGATGAAACCGTGCTTGAGATTGTCAACTATCCTGAAACTTATACCACCGTAGATATTACGCTTGCGAAATCTGACCAAATGCTTAACCTCATTGAAGGTGTAGAATTTTTGGTTGAGCGCGTGGTCATGGTAGATGGCATCCCAAGCTCTGTCAATTATGGCTTTGAAGAAACCTATATCACTGGTACAAATGGCTCCTTTACGATAGAAGGGCTCTCCGCCAATCAGTACTATATGATTACCGAGTTGACAAAACCAAGCGATGAGGACTCACCACTTGCCGATTATGTGGAATTCACCGGCTATTGGCTGATTGAAACAGTAGGTGATACCTATCATCCATCGCTACCCATCAGCTATACCATCACGGAATACGATGCCGAGCACAATATAGTAAGCACCGTAACCGACACCCTTTACAACACCAAAATCGAATTTACTTTACCAGAAACTGGCGCTGCTGGCACTGGCACTCCCCTTGCACTTGGCATTGCATTCATGCTCTTTGCGACACTGGGCTTTGCCCGCTACAATTGGTGCCGCAGACGACGACTTTGCCAATGCAACCACCCGCCTACCCAAGCAAAACAACCTCCCTCGGCTGAGCAAACCAACATGCGAAATCTCTTACCCCTTTCTTTTACAGCATTACACAAGCCCACAAAACAACAGAAAAGAGGATGATTATGAAAACAAAACGCTTACTTGCTAGTTTTCTGGCAGTCTGCATGCTGATGATGGCATGCTCTACCACCCTATTCGCTGCCGCCTTTGCAACAGTGGATGGCACAGGCGCAAATATTATCGTCAGCAATGACACCGCCACAAGCGGTGCAAGCCTGACTGGCAAAATCTTTGATGTATACGAAGTATTCACCGCTACCCTTGGCGCTGCAGCAACTGGCTCAGAAGATAAATACGAACAACAAATCGAATACACCGTGAGTGATGATTTTGTAGCGTTCTTTACCAGTGTGCTAAGCTCAACTGACTATACGGGCACTGCGAGCAACTCAAACGACAGCTTTAACAGTGCAGCAAGTGAGTATGTAAACAGCTATACCGATGACATGGCAACGCTAGTGAAACAGCTACGCACCTATGTGCTGACCACCCCCAATGGGGTAAGCCCTGTTACCTCTACTGGCGAAAACGTCACCTTGAGTGGCACAGTGCAGACCGTCACCACCAGTGGCAAGGACCTGCTTGGTTACTACCTAGTGCTCGACAGTGTCGATAGCCTAGAAGGCCGCGAAGATACCGCTAGCGTGATTACCGCAGGCGCACTGGTTACCGTGCCCACCCGCAATACCAGTGGCTATTTAGCCAATGACACAACCATCATCATCAAGGGCTCTAGCCCCACGATTGACAAACAAGTATGGCATAATGACATCACCAACACAAACGACGATCTTTCCCCTATCTATGGCGACTCTGGCTCATGGGCAAATGTAGGTGACTATGAAATTGGTGATACCGTAGAGTTCCGCCTGACCGCCTCTATGCCTTCTAGCCTAGAAGGGTACGAAAAAGTATCCTATGATAAGATTGAAAACGCAATCTTTGATTACACCTATGTCTTAACCGATACCCCAAGTGACGGCATTAAAATCAATGTGGACAGCATTAAAATCAGCGTGGATCCAAATTTTTCAAGCGAAGTAGAAGGCACCTATCATTACATCACCGCAACCCCAGACGGCGGGTTCCAGATTGTGTTTGACATGGTTGCCATCAAACAAAACTTCCTATCCCTTCCATGTTTTTATGTGTACTATACCGCAACCATTGACGAAACCGCAACGGTAACCCAGAATTACGAAACCAATACCATTGAGTTAGAATACAGCACCAACCCCTATATTGAAGGCGAAACCACTACCACAGAAGATACTGTATACACCTACACCTTTGATTTGGATGTATTCAAAACCAGTGGCGATGGCACTAGCGCCTTGGCAGACGCAACCTTTGCCCTGTACTATGCCAATGTTGGCACCGATGCAGGCACACAGCAAATCTACTTAGAACTTTTGCTAGACGATGAAAAGCAACCTGTTACCCTCGATGGCGCTGTGGTTTATTATGTGACTGACAAAACAAATGCAAGTGACATCATGCCCGAAGACGGTTACCCCGCAGGCACGATTGTCACTGGTAGCACTGGTAAGTTCACCATCATCGGGTTAGACGATGCAATCTCCTATCGCCTCGTCGAAATTGATCCCCCAGATAATTATAACGCAGCAGACCCCATTAGCTTTACCATTGATGCGAAGTATGCAGAAAATTCAGATGGCACACCAGTGCTTACCTTAACCACCACAAGCAACAGCGATATTACTGCAGGCAGCGGTAACGTACTTGCTACCACTGTCATCAACACCTCTAGCCTATTGTTACCTACTACGGGCGGCGCAGGCACCACTCTGTTTACCATTGTTGGCTTTGCTCTTGTTGCAATTGTGGGAATTGTTTTCTATATCAAATACAAAAACATTTAATTGCCACGGCAACCGTTCACAACTTTTTGAGTGCAGAAAGGATGTTACCCCATGAAAAAAATCATCAGTAACATCCTGCTTGTACTAATACTCTTGCTTGGGCTTGGGCTAATTTGTTACCCCACCGTAAGCAACTGGTATAACGAACAGGTTGGCTCTTACTATATCAAAACGTACCAAGAAGTGGTAGACAGCACCCCTTACGAATTATACGAAAGCATATTTGATGCGGCACGCAGCTATAACGATACCCTCAATGCGCAAGACCCCACCTTTGTTTCGGGAGTTGCTGAGGACGAATCGTATATCGACAGCCTAAATATCAACAATGGGATGATGGGCGCACTGGTGATTGAAAAAATCAATGTATCACTCCCCATTTACCATGGCACAGATGAAGGTGTGCTGCAAACCTCCATCGGGCATTTAGAGGGTTCCGCCCTGCCCACTGGTACAGAAGGCGAGCACACGGTGCTGACTGGGCACACTGGGCTGCCTAGCGCCACCTTGCTGACCAACCTAACCCAATTAGAGATTGGCGATACCTTTGAAGTGCATGTCCTCAACCAGATTTACACCTATGAAGTGTTTGAGCTTTTGGTAGTAGAACCACACGAGGTCGATGCCCTGACCCCCGTAGCCGGCAAAAACCTAGTGACGCTTGTCACCTGCACACCCTATGGTATTAACTCACATCGACTCTTCGTGCAAGGGGAATTAATTTCCACCCAAACCGTGGATAGCACCCCCACGCAAGATACAGATACCACCGATACCCCAACCGAAACGCAAAGCGACATCCCCGCATGGGCAGAAGATTTTGCCATGATTTGTGCCACAAGTACCGCGCAGGTATTGCACACCATAAACAATCACATCAACACCCTCACCCATGTATTGCAAGATATCGACATCGCCCCCTATTGGCTGCTAATTGCGCTGTTCGCACTGCTAAGCTGTCTGATGATTATTCTTAGCTTACGGCGACAACGCAACCGCCAAGGACGCGTTGCACCGAAACACTACCAAGGCAACCACGGCACAGAAGCTGCGCCACAATCAAAACCCAAGCGCCCCAAACATTACAACAAATAATATAAGAAAGAAGGTGAACTGATTGAACTATCGCAAACTGCTTGCGCTACTTGTTACATGCGCGCTCTGTATTGCATTTGCGCTGCCTGCTGCGGCAGATTCGCTATCCATTGTAAGTGAGCCCAACCAAGGCACATTAACAATCAGTTACCTTTATCAAGATGATACGGGCAATACACATGCCTTAAACTATGTTGATTTTAACCTATACTGCGTGGCAAGTTTAGACGAAGAAAATGGGCTAACCAATACAGATGCCTTCCGCGATATCCTCCTTCCAGAGGGGCTATTTGCAGACCTAGACCTGTTGATTGAAACCCGCAACACGCTAGAGCATTTTGTGGACACCAACCCCCTCACCCCCGATTATGTGGTGACCACAAATGCACAAGGTAAAGTAACGGTTGACCTCCCCCTTGGGCTATATTATATTGACGCACAAATCTTTTGGGAGGACAATGCCTCAGGCGAAACGTCCACAGCCTATTATTCTACTCCTTTTTTGGTGCTGATTGGCGCATACGACTCCGAAACGGGTGAATATCTATATGATTACACCGCCTATCCAAAGGTTTCGACGATCACACTCGAAAACGAAACATTAATGGTCAGTGTGAAAAAAGTGTGGGAGAACACCGAATATACAACCCAGCCAGAGGAAATTTTGGTATCGCTCTATTGTGATGGGGAATGCCCCGCCACCACAGAAAGCGTAGCTTTGAACGCAGAAAACAATTGGAGCTATA
>JAWXUQ010000018.1:0-44377 GCA_044426225.1 Faecalibacterium sp.
CCGCCACTCCCACCGCGGTGCCGACTGCCACACCCACTGTGGCACCGACCGCAGCACCTACGGCCACCCCCGCAGAAGGGGAGGGTGAGGGCGATGAAGCGGGCGGCACGGTGACTGCCACGCCTACTGTGGCACCGACCGTAGCACCCACCGCTACCCCTACCACCGCACCGACTGCCACCCCGACCGCAGCACCCACCGCCACTCCCACTGCGGCGCCGCAAATCCCGGTGCTGACCGTAACGAATTCTTCGCTGACGAGTTATTCGCAGATTTCGCTTTACAATTCGTTTGCCGATGAATATAAAACATTTACTTATGCAGTATCAGAGGCATACGGTGTCAGCTATGAATTGCTGCTTGCCATCATGTATAACGAAAGCCGTTTTACGGTCAATGCCACCAATGTTAATACCAATGGCACGGTAGACCGTGGGTTGATGCAGATTAACGAGGTTTGTTTTAGTACCTTAAATACTGCCATCGGCTTGCCAAGCCTGGATTCTCTGTATGACCCTGGTTGGAACATCACTTCGGGTGCGTACCTCATATACTATTATATGGCGCGTTATGGGTATAGCGAACTCGATGCGCTGCTGTGTTACCAGTGCGGCTATACTGGGGCACAAAGTTATTTTGCATCGGGTAATCGCCCTGTCAGTTACACCAACGTCACCACCAACCTTGCCATTTACCAAAGCGCAAACCTTACCTAAGTTTTAACATTGCCACCATTTGTGCCGGCAATTCGTTTTACCGTCCAACCATTATAAAACCTTGATGAAGAGAGGAAGTTTATCATGTCGCAACAACACAACCGTTACATCTCGCCTTTTTCCACCCGCTATTCTTCGGATGAAATGCAGTATGTTTTCTCAGAGGATAACAAATTCCGCACTTGGCGCAAACTTTGGATTGCCCTTGCTC
This sequence comes from Faecalibacterium sp., assembly GCA_044426225.1. Classification (GTDB taxonomy): domain Bacteria; phylum Bacillota; class Clostridia; order Oscillospirales; family Ruminococcaceae; genus Faecalibacterium. The sequence continues at coordinate 928 of JAWXUQ010000018.1, forward strand.
GCGCCGAAATGAACGAAGGGCTAGAGAATATCACCCCCGAAATGATTGCAGAGCTAGAAGCGCACAAAGATGATATCAATTATGATGTCGCGGTGGCACGTGAAAAGCTAGTGCGCCATGACGTGATGAGCCATGTCTTTGCCTATGGCGAACAATGCCCCACTGCGGCGGGGATTATCCACCTTGGCGCGACAAGTTGCTATGTTGGTGATAACACTGATATCCTCGTCATGCAAGAGGGACTCGAACTTGTGCGCAAAAAACTGATTGGCGTGCTTGCAAAACTATCTGCCTTTGCAGACCAGTATAAAGATATGCCCTGTCTCGCCTATACCCACGGTCAGCCTGCACAGCCCACTACCGTGGGCAAACGTGCCACCCTTTGGGCAAACGAGCTTGTCATGGATTTGGCAGAGGTAGAACACCGCCTTGCCACCCTAGAATTGCGCGGGGTCAAGGGCACCACTGGTACACAGGCTAGCTTTATGGAATTATTCAAGGGCGACACCGCCAAAATCCGTGCGGTAGATGCTTCGATTGCCAAGGAAATGGGATTTGACCCTAAGGCGGTTATCCCTGTTTCAGGGCAAACTTATTCCCGCAAGGTGGATGCCTTTATCTTGAATGCGCTTGCGGGCATTGGGCAAAGCTGCATGAAATTTGCAACAGATTTGCGTCTGCTTGCAAACTTTAAAGAGATGGAAGAACCATTTGAGAAAAATCAAATTGGTTCCTCTGCCATGCCTTATAAGCGCAATCCGATGCGCTCTGAGCGCATCTGTGCCATTGCGCGCTACTTAATGGCAGACGTGCTTAACCCAAGCATGACGGCAGGTAGCCAGTGGTTTGAACGCACCCTAGATGACTCTGCCAACAAACGCATTGCCATGGCAGAGGGTTTCCTTGCGGCGGATGCTATTTTGAATATTATGCTCAACGTCACCGATGGACTTGTGGTATACCCCAAAGTTGTCCGCAGCCGCTTGATGGCAGAGCTTCCCTTTATGGCCAGTGAAAATATCATGATGCAGGCAGTGGAAAAAGGCGGCAACCGCCAAGAACTGCACGAGCAGCTGCGCCTACATGCCATCGCCGCAGGCAAAATGGTTAAGGAAGAGGGCTTGCCCAATGATATGATTGAACGAATTCTTGCGGACCCTGCCTTTGGTTTGAGCCTAGAGGATGTGCAGGAAAGCCTCGTGCCAGAATTATATGTGGGTCGCTCGCCAGAGCAGGTCAGCGAATTTATCGCTGAAGTGTTGCAGCCTATTTTTGATGCAAACCCCGACGCAATGGGGCAGAACGCTGCGCTGAGCGTATAATGTAGGGGCGGCTATCCGTCCCGCAAAGGTTCGCATATATCCGTAGAGGGCGATTTGCCCTTCTCGCAAAGGAAAATGAATGAGATTAGATAAATATATTGCCGAGGCAATGCAGCTACCCCGCAAGGAAAGCCGCATCCAAATCCAAAAAGGGCGCGTTTCAGTGGATGGCGCCATCTGTAAAAAAATCGACACCCAAGTCAATGATGAAAGTTGTGTAGAATACGAGGGGCAATCTCTCACGCGCACAGATTTTGTCTACCTAATGATGAACAAGCCTAAGGGTGTGGTCAGTGTGTCTACCTGTGCGCGGGATACTACCGTCATCGATTTGGTAAAAGCGGAATATCCCCGCCGCCAACTGTTCCCTGCGGGGCGACTTGATAAGGCGAGCACAGGCTTTGTGCTGATTACCGATGATGGTGCGTTCGCACACGAGATTTTATCCCCGCGTCATCATGTGCCCAAGGAATATACCGTCATGTTAGATACGCCCTTGACCGACCGCATGCGCGATGGTTTTGCCGGTGGGGTCAAACTTGCCGATGGCAGTGTCATGAGTCCAGCCAAGGTCTGGAGCATCAGCGAGGACAATTATACCGTCAAGGTGATTTTACAGCAGGGTGTTTACCATCAGATTAAGCGGATGTTTGGTGTGTTTGAGGTTGGGGTAAACGAATTGCACCGTGATGCCATTGGTGGGTTGTTTTTAGACGAAAATCTTGCCCAGGGGGAGGCACGCAGCCTTACTGCAGAAGAATTGGAAAAAATTACCAAGGTGGTTTTTTGAGAATTCATGGTCTTTTAAAGAAGTTGTCACATTTTTTTAGTAAGATAAAAGGGCAAAAATACCCTGAAAATGCCTCTTTTTTTGCACTTCATAAAATTTATACAAGAAAACTACAACTTTTTTGTATAAATATGTTGCAAAAGTAAATTTTATTGTGTAAAATATAGATTGTAGTGAAGTGTTATTGTTTAAAATCACGGCACATTCAAAACAGTGTAGACGATCCGATTAAAGAAGGGGTATTTCGTTATGGCCAACAGAGTTTTTCAGAGTGTAGTTTATCAAATGAAAGAGGTTATCGACCGTGTGGTTGGTGTCTTCGATGAAACCGGAACCATCATTGCTTGCTCCGATTTAAGCAAGATTGCCGAGGTGCGCGAGGGCTTCCTTGCAGACCGCTTGACGGCAGGGGATCGTTTTACAAAAGATGGCTATACATACCATCAGTTCTCTAACGTAAAGCATAACGATTACGCTGTGTTTGTAGAAGGCACTGATGAAGTTGCAGGGCAGTTTGCATCTATGCTTGCCATCAGCCTACAAAGCATCAAACAATATCATGATGAAAAATTCGACAAAGCGAATTTCATTAAAAATGTTGTGCTTGATAATATCCTTCCTGGCGATATCTATGCCAAAGCGCGTGAGCTTCATTTTGCCACCGATGTTAGCCGTGTGGTGCTGATTATCCGCGTTACTTCGGGCAGCGATATCTCTGCGTATGATGTCGTCAACACCCTCTTCCCAGATAAACAAAAAGATTTTGTCTTTAACATTAGCGAAACCGATACCGTATTGGTCAAAGAAATCCGTAAAGGGATTGACCATCACGATTTAGAAAAACTCGCTTCGAGCATTAGCGATAACCTATCGGGCGAACATTATATCAAGGCAGTTGTTGGCATTGGTACCCCTATTGCTAACGTCAAAGACCTTGCTACTAGCTTTAAAGAAGCACAAATTGCTATGGAAGTGGGCAAGGTGTTCGATACCGAACAGCGCATTGTCAGCTATGAAAACCTTGGCATTGCCCGCTTGATTTATCAGTTGCCTACCACCCTTTGCGAAATGTTCCTCAAAGAAGTATTCAAACAGGGCAGCATTGATAGCCTAGATCAAGAAACGCTTTTTACCATTCAGCGCTTCTTTGAAAACAACCTTAACGTTTCGGAAACGAGCCGTGGGCTGTTTGTACACCGCAACACCCTTGTCTACCGCTTAGAGAAAATCAAAAAGTTGACAGGGCTTGACCTGCGCGAATTCGATGATGCAATTGTCTTTAAAATTGCATTGATGGTAAAGAAATATCTGTCGAATAATCCTGCAAAATATTAAGCTCTGCGGCAGGGCGCGTTGATAGCAGTGGCTATCTACGATACGATTTTAAGGCCGTCGCGTTAGGCGGCGGCTTTTTCTATGGAGCCGAAGCGGTTATGGATGCGGCGCGTGTTTCGCTGTTCCAAAAGGCAAACAAAACCAACAAGGAGACCGGATGATTAAGTTTGAGCATGTTACCAAAACATTCCCCGGCGGGCAGCACGCACTGAAAGATGTCAGTGTAGAAATCAAACAAGGTGAATTTGTCTATGTGCTAGGGCATTCTGGTGCGGGTAAATCTACCTTTTTAAAGATGATTTTATTAGAAACTACCCCCACTTCTGGCAAGGTGATTGTCAATGGTGAGGATTTTTCGCGTTTGAAAAAACGTAATATCCCATATCGCCGCCGCCAAATTGGGGTGGTGTTCCAAGATTTCCGCCTCATTGACAATATGACGGTGTACGAAAACGTAGCCTTTGCCATGCGGGTGACTAATATTTCAGAAAAAGTCATCAAAAAGCGTGTGCCTTACGTGCTAGACCTTGTGCGTCTTGCGGATAAAAAAGATAATTACCCGCGTGAGCTTTCGGGTGGTGAGCAACAGCGTGTAGCCATTGCCCGTGCTGTGGTACATAGCCCTAAGCTGATTATCGCAGACGAACCCACCGGTAATATTGACCCAGAGCTTAGCTTTGAAATGATGGAGCTTCTGACCGCGATTAATAGCGTAGGCATTACCGTGGTGGTAGTTACCCATGAGCATGATCTCGTCAGTCGTTTTCAGCGCCGCGTTATTACCCTTGACCATGGCAGAGTGGTGGGGGATAGCGAGCATATCCTACCCGTATTGCCAACAGAAGAAGATGGTATCCTAGTAGAGACCGCTGCATTAGAACAAGCACTTGCTTTAGGGGAAACGCCCGCGCAAGAAGAGCTAGAAGCGCAAGCAGAAGTGGCATCTGCGGATGCACCCAAGAAAAAAGCAGCTGCAAAAAAAGCATCCGCAAAAACAGCGCGTGCGAAAAAACGCAAAGGTTCAGCACAGCCCCCTGTACCAAAAGCAGAGCCGATGCCAGAGCCTGTTTCGGTGCCAGAGCCTGAACCTGAACTCGTTTCGACATCCACTGCGGCGACAGCGGATAATGATGCGCGATTAGAAATGATTTTGCAAAAAGCATTGCAAGAAGCTGCGCTATCGCAGAAAACAGTCGCTGCGCCACAAGAACCTGCCGTGTCAGAGCAAGAGGAGGCGCAGCATGAAACTGTCTAGTATGTTATATCTTACGCGGCAGGGCGCTGCAAATTTGATCCGTAACCGCATGATGAGCGCTGCGGGTATTGGTGTGTTGGCTGTTTGCCTGATGATTACTGGTGTCGCGAGTATCTTTACCCTCAATGTTGACAGCTTGGTTGCCTATCTTGGTGGTCAAAATGAAACGGTCGTATATCTGGATAGCACCACCAGTGATACCCGTGCGGGTGAAATTTATGATGAAATCATCGTAATTGATGGGGTAGAAAGTGCTACCTTTATCTCTAAAGACGATGTACTCGAAAGCTATCGCGATTATTTAGATGATTATTCTGATTTGTGGACGGCATTTGAAGAGGATAATCCGTTCAAAGCAAATTATAGCGTGGTTATTTCTGATTTAGAAAACCTAACCCAGATTAGTGTGCGTTTGCAAAATATCGAAGGGGTGTATAAGGTATCTGCCCCCACCGAAATGAGTGATGTCTTTGTCAATGTGCAAAGTGTTGTCACCGTAGTGGGTTATCTCTTAGTGGGGGTGCTCATGATTGTTAGCTTGGTGGTTATCAGCAATACCATCCGCCTGAGTGTATACAGCCGCCGCAAAGAAATTATGATTATGAAATATGTGGGGGCAACCAATGCATTTATTCGCTGGCCATTCTTTGTAGAAGGCGTCATGGTTGGGCTTGTGGCTTCTATTGTTGCCATTGGTGCAGTGCTTGGGTGCTATGCAGTATTGCTAGGACAAGCACAAAATCTGACTGGCTTTTGGCAAACCTTACTGGGCGAGTCAGTGGTGCCACTTAAAAATATCTATCCGTGGATGGTGCCCGTGTTCTTGTTGGGTGGCATCTTAGTTGGCGGCATGGGAAGTGTATTCTCGGTCCATAAACATTTAGACGTTTGAGGTGTTTATCGTATGAAAGAAACCATACTTTCTATAAAAGTTTCGCAGCAGCGCTTGCGACGTGCGCTAAGCGTGTGGGTGGCAATCCTTTTTTTCATCGGGTCGGTTTTCGTTGTGCCGCAGAGTACCGTGGCATACGCAAGCACTCAAGATGAGTTAGAAGCAGAGTTGGACGAACTCAGTGCAGCCCTTGCTGAAAGCAAAGAGGAGCTTGCAGAACTTGAGGATTTGGTCGAAACAGAGGAAGAAAAGCAAGTCTATCTCTCCGCTGAAATTGATACCCTTACCTTGCAGATGAACGTGATTATTTCTACCATTGCCTTGGTGCAAGAAGAAATTAATGCAACACAGCTTTCGGTGCAAGAAAAAATCTTAGAAATTTCTGAAAAACAGGCGGAATATGATGAAGAATTTGCTGCCTTTGGTGCGCGTCTTGCTGCCATGCAAGAGCTAAACGATGGCGGTGCCGTGGCGATTTTGAGCACGATACAAAATTTGTATCAGCTATTAACCTTTGACCAAACGTTACAAGATATCTCGGATAAAAATGCTGAGATGCTCTATGATTTAGAGGCGCAGCGTCTCTCACTAGAAACTGCAAAAGCAGATCTAGAAACAACGCAGGCAACACTAGAAGCGCAGTATGACGCATTAGATGAGCAATATGCAAGCCTTGAAAGCACCAAGGATAGCATCTATGCAAACTATGTGGCGGTAAGCAACAGCATTGAAGAAGCGGAGGCTGCCCAGGCAGCACTTGAGGCGCAAATCGAAGCAGATACCATCCGGTACGATGAACTTGCAAGTGAGTTAGAGGGGCTAATGTCGGATGCGGAGGGTTACTATCCAGATGCATCTTTTGAGGGCGCGTTTATTTGCCCACTGGCATCGTATACCTATATTTCAACGTATTATGATTCGTATGATCACCCCGCCATTGACTATGCTGCCCCCGCATGGACGCCAATTTATGCAACGGCAGACGGGTATGTTACCGCCGCGCAGTGGAACAGTGGTGGCTATGGCTACTATGTATTGATTTACCATGGCGCGTATAATGGCAACACATTCTCTAGTTTGTATGCGCACATGGTGCAAGCACCTAGCGTCTCGGTGGGCGATTACGTCACCCAAGGGCAGCTGATTGGCTATGTTGGCAATACTGGCTATTCCTTTGGCAACCATCTGCATTACGAGCTCTGGGCGAATTCTAGCGCAAGCAACAGCGTTGCCAACAAGGCGCAACGCGTCAACCCATTAGATTATTAAGAAACAGTGAGGTATTTTACCATGGACGAGAAAAAACGAAAACTTTTGTTACGCATTGGCTGTGGCATTATTGCCGGGGTATTTATTATTTCAATCAGCGCATCCCTTATTTTGCAAGTGGTTGCGATGACTTATTAAATCCGTACCATACACCTATCTGGCATAGGAGATAAAATTAGCATGAATAAAAAAATAACCGTTAGTGTTTGGCTCACCAGTATCATCATTGCGATGGCAATTACTTTTTCTATCACCATGATGGTGGCGATGGATCGCTTTGATAGCACCGTGGCAAGCGTACAGCAAAAGGAATTGATGTATTCTAAAATCTCAGAAATCGACACCTATGTGCGTGCGAACAACTATTATGATATTGATGAAACCCTATTGCAAGATACCATTGCCTCGGGCTATATCTTTGGCACAGGGGATATGTATGCGAAATATTATACCGCAGAGGCATATACCGCATGGCTCAATGTCGAGGATGGTAAGTATATCGGTGTCGGTTTGGAGATTGCAAAAGATTTAGCGACAGGCTATGCAAAGGTCATTACGGTCTATGCAGGTTCACCCGCAGAGGATTTGGGCATTCAAGCGGGGGATTACCTTACCAATATTGGTGATATCGAGGTGAAAAACCTCAATAATACTGCTGATATTGAGAATGCACTGCTAGGAGAAAGCGGCACTTCCGTGACCTTGCTGTGGCTAGATGCTACCATGCAAGCGCAAACTGGTGTAGTAACTCGCCGTAATTATACCGAAACAACCGTTTCGTATGAGATGATTGGCAGCAATGGTTATGTGCGCATTCGCACCTTTACTTCTAGCACCAATAGTGAGATTGATTATGCGATTTCTCAGTTAGAGGCACAGGGTGTCAGTGCCATTATCTTTGATTTGCGTAACAACAGCACTGGTGACTTAACCTATGCGATGGGCTGCGCTGCCCTTTTGTTTGATAAAGGTGTGATTGCAAGCCTAGAATATGGCAATGGCACCATCGATGAACTCGCGGAAAGCTATACTGACGCGAGCCTGACCTTGCCTATCGTTTGCATCGTCAATGAAAACACCGCGTATGCTGCAGAGCTGTTTGCATATAGCGCACGTCAACTCAGTGGTGCAACCATTGTTGGCAGTCAAACCGCGGGTGTTGGCATGGTGCAGGCAGAGCCTTACCGTTTCTCAGATGGTAGCGCCGTGGTGCTGACGGTTGCCAAACTCCTCACTGGGGATGGCACCAGTTTTGAAGGGACAGGCATCTCTGTTGATGTGGAATATGTATTATCAAGTGAAGAACAGCAGATGTTCTACACCTACACCACCGCAACCGACCCACAAATTTTAAAAGCGAGTAGCGTGGCAGATAACCTCACTGGGGTTGCCACGGTAGAGGCGGTCAATAACGAAGCTGCCGAAAGCCAAGCGAGCGAAGAGACTGTTGATACAGAAGATACAGACGTGACAGAAGCAGATCAAAGCGATGACGAAACAGCGGAATCAAGCGAAGAATAAGGGAGCATGCATGCCAAATTTAACCGATATCTCTACCATACAATCTCTATGCGCACGGCATAATTTTGAACTATCCAAAGGTTTTGGGCAGAACTTTATCATTAACCCAAGTGTTTGCCCCGAAATTGTAGAGGCGAGCCAAATTGATGAAACTTATGGTGTGATAGAAATTGGCCCGGGTGTGGGGGTGCTCACCAAAGAGCTTGCCATGCGTGCTGCCAAGGTTGTGGCGATTGAGGTAGATAACCGCTTGCCACCTATCTTGGCAGAAACCCTTGCCGAATTTGATAATGTCAAAATCGTTTTGGCAGACGTGTTAAAGGTAGATTTGCACGCATTAATCGCCGAAGAATTTCAGGGATTAAAGGTTGCGGTTTGCGCAAACCTGCCTTATTATATCACCAGCCCAATCGTTATGAAGTTATTGCAAGATAACTTGCCGATTGAAAGCATTACCGTCATGGTACAAAAAGAAGCGGCGGAGCGGCTAAGTGCTGCGCCTGGTGAGCGTGAAAGCGGTGCAATCAGCTACGCGGTCAGTTATTATGCGGTGCCAGAATATCTATTCTCGGTTTCTCCGGGCAGTTTCACCCCCGCCCCCAAGGTGACAAGTGCGGTGATTAAACTCAATGTGCGCAAAACACCACCGGTGCAGGTGCCTGACGTGTCGGCTTATTTTGCGGTGATTCGCGCGGCATTCAGCCAGCGCCGCAAAACCGCTGTCAATTCCATTGCCAGTGGCATGCGTCTGCCCAAGGATGTGGTCACAGCCGCCATTGTCAATGCGGGTTTTGATGCGCGCATTCGCCCCGAAAAGCTGACCCTTGCCGATTTTGCAGCCATTACAAGTCAGCTTTCCGCGCAGGGTTAAGTATGGTGGCGGTGCTTGCACCACAAAAAAGGGTGTGACAAGCCAGAAAAAGCAAAAAAGCACTTGCAACTTGTGCTCAAAAATGATATAATAATGTGCACGGAAAACATGCCGTGCGCAAATATGCTAGTATAGCACAGTGGTAGTGCAGCTGATTTGTAATCAGCAGGTCGGGGGTTCAAATCCGTCTACTAGCTCCATCTTAGCCCCCATAACCCTTTGAGGTTATGGGGGCTTTTTATATGTGCTAGACAAATTGATTGCAACAAGGTATACTAATTTTAAAATGCTTTCGTATCATAAAGGAGCTCGTAATGAATGAAATTTCAAAGCCTAATACAGCGCAACTTTATCAAGATATCCGCCAGATTTTGCATGCTGCGCGTAGTAAAGTTTATCAAACGGCAAATAGTGCAATGGTGCTCGCGTATTGGGAAATTGGCAAAACAATCGTAGAACAGCAAGGTGGCAACGAAAAGGCAGAGTATGGCACGGCGTTAATTTCAGAATTGTCAAAACAACTAACAGAAGAATTTGGCAAAGGTTTTACCACTACAAACCTAAAATGTATGCGTCAGTTTTATCTAGCGTATCCAATTCGTCACACACTGTGTGACGAATTGAGTTGGTCACATTATAGAACCTTAATGCGCATTCCAAACGAAGAACGCCGCACATGGTACACGAATGAGTGCGTAAGCAGTAACTGGAGCGTGCGCCAGCTAGAGCGTCAAATTCATACCATGTTTTACGAGCGGTTACTCGCCAGCCAAGAGAAAGCGGCAGTTTCAGCAGAAATTGAAACATTAGAACCACAGCCGAAATATGAAACTGTATTGCGCGACCCTTATATTATGGAATTTCTCGATTTAGAAAAATCGCCAAAATATTACGAGAAAGATTTAGAAACCGCATTGATTAACAACTTGCAGAAGTTTTTGTTAGAGCTAGGTCGTGGCTTTTGCTTTGAAGCGCGGCAAAAGCATTTTCGTTTAGAGGATGAATCGTATTATATCGATTTAGTATTTTACAACTATATTTTGAAATGCCATGTGCTAATTGACTTAAAGATGGGCAAGCTAACCCACCAAGACCTTGGGCAAATGCAAATGTATGTAAACTATTATACACGCGAACTAATGAACGAGGGAGATTCACTTCCAATCGGGCTTGTGCTTTGTGCAGATAAAACAGATTCCGTTGTAAAATACACACTGCCAGAGGGGAACACACAAATTTTCGCATCGAAATATATGACCTATTTACCAACCGAAGAAGAACTAAAAAAGGAACTGAATATAGCAGAATACCATCAAGAAATTGATGAATAGTACAGTGCTATTTTACCAGTTCCATTTGCAAAAATAATATTTAGAGGTTGTTTGTTTGAATATACTCGCCTAACTATGTTGTTTTGTTAGATGGGTTATGAACACCGCAACCAAGATAGGTTGACAAATTTCTTTTGAAGTTTGTCGACCTATTCTTTTTATATAGATAAATATTTAAAACAAACCAACCGTTGCTTGCAATTTAATTTTGAATGTGATATATTTATGACAAAGAATGTCTGTGTAATGATAGGAGGATATCATTGTGAAAAAAGTAGTTGTTTTGCTTACTACATTTATCATTGCGGTAATCATTGTTTTAACATTTGCAAAAGACGCTACGGTAGAACAAATCAAATGGGATTGTAGTGTTATAATTCCTGAAAATAGTGACCAGATTATTTTCAGCGAAACATTAATAAAAACGAATACTGGAGAATTAAACATTCAAAATCAGTCTGGAGTGGATATCACGCTTTACCTGTATGACAGCCAAGATAAAACAGAAATTGTGCGTGAATTATATATGCAGACTGGCGCTGCAGGCATATTATATCAGATAGATACTAACAGGGAATATTGTATCGGGATACAAAGTGACACATCTAGCACGGTGGAAGTGACCATTATAATTTCCAATGTTTCTGATACAGACCCATATTCGGGATCTGTTATCAGTGTGCTTGGTATGAAATAGTGTGTAATGAAATGCGATAAGCATTAAAATTCTTGTGTCTTTTACGCAAAATGAAATGACATTGATTTTTTACTAACGCTAAGAGAGCAATCAACTTTCCGCTTGGAAGGTGGTTGCTTTTGTTTTTTGATGAGTCTTTACGAAAGAAGATAGACGATGAGAGGCTGATCACTGCAATCAAGAACAATATTATAACGTGTATCTTTCTGCAAAAGGTTGTTTTATGTGAGTGAAAATGATATACTATCATTAAAAAATAGCCGCTAGTTCACCGCCGCACGAAAGGAACGCAAGATGGATTTTTCACAAGTCAAAACCCCAGGCAATACCAACGAAATCACCCGCGCGTATCTGGATAATTTACTGATTGAATCGCGCTATATTGATAGCGTGGTGCCCGATACCAGCATGCAGCTTTATGGCAAAACCTTTGCAAGCCCGATTATGATTGCTGCCTTTTCGCACTTAGGCGGTTGGTACCCCAACGGCATGGTAGAGATGGCAAACGCTGCAAAAAATGCCGGTATCTGTAACTGGGCAGGCATGGGCGATGAGGCAGAGCTTGGAGAGGTGCTTGCCACGGGTGCTGCCACCATCAAAATCGTCAAACCCTATGCAGACCGCAGTTGGATTTATAATCGCTTGCAGCATGCTTATCAGAATGGCGCGCTTGCGGTCGGCATTGATATTGACCATAGCTTTAATAAAGCAGGGCAGCAGGATGTGGTGAATGGGCTTGTGATGAACCCCCTCACCCTGCAAGAGCTGCGCGATTTCGTGCAGGCAACTCCATTGCCCTTTGTGGTCAAGGGTGTGCTCAGCGTGTCGGATGCGCTCAAATGTAAAGAGGCAGGGGTCAAGGGCATTTTGGTTTCGCACCATCATGGCATTGCTCCTTGCGGTGTGCCACCACTCATGATTTTACCTAAAATCCGCGCAGCGGTGGGCGATGACATGGATATCTTTGTTGATTGCAGCATTGATAATGGGATGGATGCCTTTAAGGCGCTCGCGCTTGGGGCAGACGCAGTCTGCGTAGGGCGCGCAGTGTTAGAGCCTTTCAAAAAGACGGGTGCCGCAGGGGCTGAGGAATACCTCAAAACCATGCATGACCAACTGCGCAGTACCATGGCACGTACCGGGGCAACTTGTCTTGCGGATATCAGCCCAGACGTAATCTGGAATACCTAAATAAAGCAAAACGCAAAAAGCACGGCTACGGTTGTGCTTTTTGTGTTAGATAGCGGTTTTGGGTTTTGCCAGTGGCGCAATGTAAAGAAAGGGAACAAGATGAATAAAAGCGTGTGCGATGCAATCAACACCCTAGCAGCTTTTTGCGGGGTGCGTGATTTACCGCAGCTGACCAAGGCTTGTTTGGTGCAGCAATATAACATGGAACAGGTGGATGTCATGGTGCTATTTGGCGGCAGCATTTTGGCGGGCGGTGATGTTTTCGCAGCAGGCATCCAACAGCAAATGGCAAAACAATATATTATCGTAGGCGGGGCAGGACATACCACTCAAGCCTTGCGCGCCCAAATGCAGGTGGTGTTGCCCGCCTTGCAAACCGAGGCGTTGTCTGAGGCGGCTTTGTTTCAGCTATATATCAAAGAAAAATATGGGGTGCAGGCAGATTATTTAGAGTGTAACTCGACCAATTGCGGCAATAATATTACTTATTTGTTGGCGCTGTTGCAACGAGAGGGGATTGCTTGCAGCTCTATCTTACTCATCCAAGATGCCACCATGCAGCGGCGGATGGCAGCAACCTTGCGCAAAGTGGCGCCTGATGTGAAAATCATCCAGTTTGCCGCCTACCAAATAGCGGTGCAGCTGTGCCAAGGGCAGCCCATGTATTGTAGCGAAGCCCCGCTTGGCATGTGGGAGATTGCGCGCTATCGCACCCTGTTGATGGGGGAAATCCCCCGTCTGCGTGACGATGCAAATGGGTATGGTCCTAAGGGAAGCGGCTTTATTGCGCATGAGGAAATTCCGCTCGCAGTAGAGGAGTCGTTTGCCTTGTTGCAAGCAGTGTATACAGACGGAGCGCGCAAGGCAAACCCTGCCTATGCTAGCCAGTAATGGCGCAGTGCGTATCAGAACGATACAGAAAAGCGGGGGTGCAAAGCGCCCAGAATAGGAGAAAATCAGATGATACGTTGGGGATTTATCGGCTGTGGCGATGTGGTGGAGCACAAAAGCGGCAAGCCCTTCTGGGTACCTGAGCAAAGCGAGGTGGTGGCGGTGGCAAGCCGTCAAATCGCAAACGCAAAGGCATTTGCGGCACGGCATAACATTCCGTCTTATTATGACGATGCCGCGCAGTTGATTGCAAACCCAGCGGTAGATGCCATTTATGTGGCAACTCCGCCGAGCACCCACATGCCTTATGCCATGCAAGCCCTCGCAGCGGGCAAGCCAGTGTATGTAGAAAAGCCGATGGGCATTACCCTTGTGGAATGTCAGGCGGCAGTTACCCTTGCCAAGGAAAAGGCAGTGCCATTGCTTGTGGCATATTACCGCCGTTCTTTACCCTATTACCACAAGGTGAAGGCACTGCTTGCGATGGGCGAAATCGGTCAAATTCAAGCGGTACACCTCACTCATTTTGTAGCCCCACAAGGGCAGAGTGCGCCTGCGTGGAAGCGAGATGCTGCCTTTGCGGGTGGCGGGCTGTTTTATGATGTCGGTTGCCATGCGCTTGATGTGCTTGATTTTATCTTTGGCGAGATTACGCAGGTGGGTGGCAGCAGCCAAAATGTAGCGTGCCAAACCGTGCTAGATGATGCTGTGGCGGCGCAATTCACCTTTGCCAGTGGGGTGGTGGGCACAGCGCTTTGGTGCTTTGAGAGTGGTTTGAACGAGGATGCCATACAAGTTATTGGCACCAAAGGACGGCTAACGTTCCATGTTTTTGGCAATGAAATGATGCTAGAAACAGCGGCGGGTACACAGCAGATAACCGTGGCATCGCCCACCTATATGCAGGCACCCATGATTGCCAATATCCTTGCACATTTGCAAGGGGTGGCACAGGCGGATTGTACAGGTGAGGTTGCCCTGCGCACCGCGCAGGTGATGGAGCAGATTGTCATGTCATAAGTACAAGGGTATGTAGTGCGATGTAGGGTTTGCATTGCCGTATTTTGTGTTACGCTTTTGTTAAAACATTGAAAAAATCCGCTAAAATATCCCACAAGGCTTTACAAAAAGTATCAAAAAGATTACACTAATAAGAGATTGTCAAAAAAGCACTCTGTACGTGGCTCTTGTGATGAGGGCTGAAACATTCGTGAAGAGGAATATCGTATGAAAATATCGCGTCGTAATTTTTTAAAAAGCACTGCTTATGCAGCAGTGGCTGCATCGACCACTAGTTTGTTTGGCTGTGCAGAGGATACCGTGGTGACTTCGGACGAACCAGTGGCAACCGCAGCTGCTACAACAGCCCCTACCGCTACCCCAGAACCTACGCCAGAGCCCACTCCAGAACCCCCTTATTATGCGGATATGCTGACTGGTTTTGAGCGTGACCCTGATGCGCAAACCTATCGTTTGACCGGTGTTATGATCAACAACATTGCGGGCAGCTCTTATCAAAATGCGCGTCCACAGCGCGGGCTCAGCAGTGCATCGATTATCATCGAAATCAAAGTAGAAGGCGGCATTACGCGTTTTTGCGCTTTGTTTAACGACCTTGCTAATATGCCAGAAATCGGCCCCATCCGTTCGGGTCGTGACCAGTTCTTGCAGATGGTAATGCCATACCAGAGTGTTTATTATCATGACGGCGAAAGCTATTACTGCACCCTATATGTTTATACATGGGAATATTCAATGTATAACTTTGGCGGTAAAACCTATGTCTTTGATGTGCCTACCCACAGCATTGTTGCCCACCGCGATAGCCGTGGTGGCAATGTTGCATACGAGCACACAGAATTTACCAGTGGTGAAGAAGTACAGCAGGCAATTGATAAAACTGACCTTGTGATGGAACACGAATATGAAAACACCTTCTTCCAATTTGCGGATTATCGCACCGATGAATTTGTTGCGCTAGAGGACGGCGAAGAGGGCAAAGCAATCACGATTCATCATTCTGATAGCTATCGCAGCTATTTTGATTATGATGAAGCAAGCGGCAAATATCTAATGGGGCAGTACAGCTCTGCCATCGGCGGCACCCATATCACAGTGGATGAATTAACTGGCGCGCAACTCAGCTTTACCAATCTATTCACCCTGTTTACCACCATTGAGGCATATCCGGGCGATTCTGGCGATGTACAATATGTAGATTATACCTATGGTGGCACGGGTTATTACTTTACCAATGGCAAGGCAAAATATGTTTACTGGCTCAAGGGCAGCCCATCGTCACCACTTTGCATTGTAGACCCGGAGGATAGTACCGATATCACCATCAACATGGGTAACAGCTATATTGCAATCATTGGGCATGACCAGTACGATAACTTTAAGTATGATGGTGGGCAAACCATCGCAGCACAATAAAACAGAACAGCAGTTGGTGCAAAGCTCTCATGCGGTAAGGTGTGGCGCTCCGCTCATGTTACAAAAGGAGAATTATGAAATCAATCATTGCTTTGGCGCTCTCTATGGTGTTACTCGTAGGGGGTGTTGCATGGTTAAACTATGCACCAGTACAGGCAACAGATGCACAAGAAGGTGTTTATCAGCTAACCGGGTTGCCGGCAGAATATACTACATGGCGTCCGACCGCAGTGTCGGTCAGCAGCACGGCGGAAAGCCTTTCGGGCATGAGCAGTGCTTCGGTGGTGTATGAGGTGCTTGCGCAAGGCAGTGAAACAAGCCTTTCGTTGCTGTTTAATAATGTGTGGGAAATGCCCACAACGGGGCCAGTGGATCAAGCCAGTGATATTTTGTGGCAGCTTGCTTTGCCACAAAACGCGGTGCTGATCCAAAATGGCTGGAACCTTTATGCAGAAAACTTATTAAACTGTTATGCCTATCAGCCAATCGATGCGCTGATTGAGGGCACCACGGCATTCACTTATAACAATGGTGGCGACGCAACCCTTGCGAGTGAGTATTGCTGGTACATTGCCAATGTAGAGGCTTATCAAGTCTTAGAAAGTTATGGCATCTCTGGGGAAGGCGAAACGGCAACGCTCTTTTCCTTTGGTGAGAATACCACTGCATTAGAAGGTGCTTCGGGCATCTGGGTGCAATATTCTAGTGTTACGGGCAGCAATTTTTCGTATGATAGCGAAAGCGGAAAATGGATGATGAGCACAGCAGCGACGGGCACGCAGGTGGATGCAAACAATGATGAAAAAGTTGGCTTTGATAATGTTTTTGTGCTATATGCAAAGGCGAGCGTCAAGGATGATGGCTATACCCGTGAGTATGATTTAACCGAGGGCACGGGGGTTTATCTGACCAACGGTACTTGGCAAAAAATTACATGGTACAAGGGCGATGCGACGGATTTACTTGTTGTATTTGATGCAAATGGCGATGTGTTAACCGTCAATGCTGGCACAAGCTATATTGGCATATACGGCGGGTTTTCGGGGCAGACCATTAATCTAACCGCGGCCTCTGGCAACTATGGTGATGCGATATTTGGCATAACCGATTAATGTGATGCACCAATCGCGTTGTGAGCAGCGTGGTGCGCACAAAAAATTACAATAAAAAACTACTGTACCGAGCGTTTATCATTGCGCTGCGTACAGTAGTTTTTTTGTTCGGTTAGATTGGGAGTGTGGTGTGTGATTTTCGTTTGTACATTTGCGCATACGTTGGTTTAGATGCCGTTTACAGGTGCGTTACATCATTAGTCTAAATTGCGGTTTTGTGCTTGCACCGTGTCTAAATAACCGAGGGGCTGAATATCAATCGCTTCCACCAAATTATCCCGCATCCAAAGCTGAATATCGGTCTGCACGGTGTAGCCGCAGCCGGCATCTGCCATCCATTGCTCTGGTGCGCGGGTGGGCAATGCGCGCTGTGCGAGCATGCTCATAATCACCCCGCCGTGGGTCACGCAGGCAGCTTCGGTGAGGTCTTGTTTGATCATATATTCAAACAGCTTCATCAGGGTATCAGCGCAGCGCTTGTGAAATTCAAGAGTGGGTTCTGCCCCTTCTGGGGTGAAGCCACTGGCGGGATTCATCCAATCGGCAAAATCAGGCAGGGTGGCAAGCTCTTTGAGCGGGCGCCCCTCATAAATGCCAAAGCCTGCTTCGCGTAAATCATCCACGCAAAATTGGTGTTTTGCCGTAGGGAATAAAATATTTGCCGTTTCTACCGCGCGTAGCATGGGCGAGGAAAACACGGTGTCTACCACTGGGAATTTAAAGCATTCGCAAAGCTCTTGCAGTTGTGTGCGCCCGGCGGCACATAGGGGCAAATCGGTGCCGCTGCCAACATACAGTCCGTCGATATTTCCTTGGGTGATGCCGTGTCGAATTAAATGCAATTTGAATGTTTTCATAGGGGGGAGGCTCCTTTTTTTGAAGAAATAAAGTGAAATAATTGTGAAAATAAAAAAAATTAGAGTTTTGTGGAAGAATATGCATGCGTTTTTTCCACAAGATATATGCATTGCATGAATGAGCATTCATATATCTTGTTGCGAACCTTGTAGAATGGGCAAAATTGCTGAAAAATACAGATTTTTCTTGGCGATTTGTGTGTTTACAAGGCGTTTTGTTTGCGCTATAATCTACATATTGTAAAAATAAATTGGAAGTGGGGTTTGGGGATGACCATGGAATTTAATCGGATTATCACCTTGTTGCGGAAAGAAAGAGGTGTGACCCAAAAACAGGCAGCGGAAGAGCTAGGCGTGTCACAGGCATTGCTGTCACATTACGAAAAAGGCATCCGTGAATGCGGGCTAGAGTTCGTGGTAAAGATTGCAGATTATTATGAGGTTTCCTGCGATTACCTGCTTGGGCGCAGTCCAGACCGCAATGGTACGGTCATTAATGCAGAGGATATTCCAAGCCCAGAAAGCATGAAAGATAATGTCTTTAAGGGCAGCGTGCTACCTACCATGAACAAAAAGCTGATTTCAAATAGTTTGAATATTTTATACGAAAAAATTGCAACCTGCCAAGATAAAACCTTGGTGGGCGAGGTCAGCGCATATTTAATGCTTGCAGTATATAAAATGTTCCGCCTTGTGTATAGTGCAAACGTCCACAATGCGCAAAGCATGTTTAGCGTTTCGCCAATTTTATGGGAGGGCTATGCAAGCGCAGCCATGGCGAGGGCAGAGACAAATGTCAAGGCACTGCTCAGTGGTGAGGATCCAATCCACCATGGCGAAGGGGTCAAGGACGTCACTGTCCTTAGCATGACAACCCAAAGTTTGACCAAAGAATATCCACTGTATACCACAAGCCTGTTAAACCTTGTGAAAAGCAGCGAAGCAAAAATTGAAAAAAGCAATTAATCAAGCCGTACCGCAATGAGAGTAATTTCATTGCGTTTTTTGTTTGTCGCTTTTCGTTTTTTTGTTGCCCTTGGTTTGCAAGGTTTTGTGTACAGCCTTTGGGTAAAATGAAAGGCGTAAAGGTGCCCGTATTACAGCTGTTTGATTTTCTCTTGGCAAGCTCTGCAAATGCAGGTGCCTTCGTATTGGATTGCGTCCCCAGTGATTTCGCCGCAAAAATCGCAGGCGCCTATGGGGCGATATTTTTTCATCAGAACGGTTTCACCATCAACAAAGATTTCTAATTTTGTGTCGGTGGTAATGCCAAGGCTCTTGCGCAGTTCTTTGGGTAATACAATCCGCCCGAGGGCGTCGATGCCGCGCACAATTCCGGTGCTTTTCATGTTTTAATGCTCCTTTTATCAAAAAATAGTGGGGATTGGCAGCTTAGCGCGAAAGGGGCGAGAAAGCCGCCAAAGAAACGGTATTTCGGTGGGAAACACAACTTCTTGTAGTTAGTATACAATATCAGCACAAAATTGTCAATAAATGGAAAATATGGAAGAAGAGAAGAAAAAGGCAAAAAAATCTCCAAAACAGAGGGAATGCCCCCCATTTTGGAGAAGGTTGTCGCTTTGTGGTGAACGATTATAGCTGCAAAAGCCCTACTTTTTTATAAACCTTGGTCAAGGTGCGCTGTGCAAGGCGGCTTGCCTGCTGTGCGCCACTGGTTAATACCTCATTGACATACGCTTTGTCTGCCAAAATGCGCGCGTATTCGCCCTGAATGGGCGCTAGGCTATCTGCTACTGTTTGTCCGACTGCTTCTTTGAATGCGCCATAGCCCATGCCGTCAAATTCTGCTTCGATGGCAGCCATCTCTTTACCAGTAAATACATTATAGATACACATGAGGTTGGATACCCCTGGTTTTGCTGTGGGGTCAAAGCGGACGGTGCCCTCGCTATCCGTCACAGCACGTTTGAACTTTTTCATGATGACTTCGGGGGTGTCTGTCATCAGGATAAAGCTGTTGGCATTGGTGTCGCTTTTGCTCATCTTGCGGGTGGGCTCACTCAGCGACATGATTTTAGCGCCCTCTTTGGTGGTGTAGCCTTCTGGAAGGGTAAAGGTGGGGCTATATGCATTGTTAAAGCGCTGTGCTACGGTGCGGGTCATCTCTAGGTGCTGATTTTGGTCTTGCCCAACGGGCACAAGGTCTGCGTTATACACCAAAATATCTGCGGCCATCAAACTAGGATAGGTAAACAACCCGCCGTTGATATTGTCGGGGTGTTTGCTGCTCTTATCTTTAAACTGGGTCATGCGGCTTAGCTCACCAAATTGGCTGTTGCAGGTGATTACCCAGCCAAGCTCTGCGTGGGCGGGCACGTGGCTCTGTGCAAACAAGATGCTCTGCTTAGGGTCGATGCCTGCGGCAAGCAGCATGGCGGCGGCTTCGCGGGTATGGGCGCGCAGCTCTGCGGGCACACCACGCACTGTGAGCGCGTGTAGGTCAGCAATCATATAAAGACATTCAAAATCGTCTTGCAGCTTGGCCCAGTTGCGCACCGCGCCGATATAGTTGCCAAGGGTAAAGGTACCAGTGGGCTGAATGCCCGATAAAATGCGTTTTTTGCGTTCGATTGTTTCACTCATCAGAGGTGCCACCTTTCTATATTCAAAGATACGATATTCGTATAAAAGACATAGTGATAGTATACCATTGTGTGTGCTACTTGTCTAGCAAAGTACCCTCTTTCGTTGACAAACTCTCCTGAAACAGTTACACTATGTAATAGAGAAAAAGCACCACAAACCCACAAATAGGAGTTTTCTATATGGAATTTAAATCTGTTCGCACCCGTTTTGCCCCTAGTCCCACTGGCTATATGCATGTGGGCAACCTGCGCACTGCGCTCTATGCCTTTTTACAGGCAAAGCATCAGGATGGCACCTTTATCCTGCGCATTGAAGATACCGACCAAGCCCGCTTTGTAGAGGGCGCGATGGATGTCATTTATGATACCTGCCGTGAAACTGGCTTGATTTGGGACGAAGGTCCTGATGTTGGCGGCCCTGTTGGCCCATATATCCAGAGCGAACGGATGGGGATGTTCAAAGAATATGCCGAGCAGCTTGTGGCAGATGGCAAAGCATACTACTGTTTCTGCTCAGGCGAGCGCCTAGAAGAAATGCATGCCGCCCAAAAGGCAGCGGGTGAGATGACGCATTACGATGGCACCTGCCGTGCGTTATCCGCAGAGGAGGTTGCCGCAAAACTTGCTGCGGGTGCGCCTTATGTCATCCGTCAAAAAATGCCCAAAGAAGGCAAAACTAGTTTTGACGATTTGGTCTATGGCACCATCGAAATTGACAACACCGAGATGGATGACCAGATTTTAATCAAAACCGATGGCATGCCTACCTATAATTTTGCAAATGTGGTGGATGACCACCTGATGCATATCACCCATGTGGTGCGTGGCAGCGAATACCTATCCTCCACCCCTAAATACAATCAGCTTTACCAAGCCTTTGGTTGGGATATCCCAAGCTATATCCATTGCCCCCCTGTTATGAAGGATGCGCAGAATAAACTATCGAAGCGTAACGGCGATGCTTCCTATCAGGATTTGATTGCAAAGGGCTACTTGAGCCAAGCCATTTTAAATTATATCTGTCTGCTTGGGTGGAGCCCTCGCGGCGAATATGCGGAACAAGAGATTTTCAGCATGGAAGAACTGATTCGTGTTTGGGATGCTGCGGGCATTTCAAAATCCCCCGCTATTTTTGACCCTATGAAGCTGCGTGCCATCAATGCTGCCTATATTCGCAACCTTTCGCCAGATGAATTCTTGCAGATGGCAGAACCTTGGATTAATTGCGCCGTCAAGGGCGAAATCCGTAAGGATATTTTATGTGCGAATTTGCAACCACGTTGTGAGGTGTTGGGCGATATCCCTGAGCAGCTCGATTTCTTTGATGTGATGCCAGAATACGATCTTGCCATGTATGCGAACAAAAAGCAGAAAACAAGCCCCGATACCGCCAAGGTTGCCATTGCAGCCCTTGCTGAGGTGCTTTCGGATGAAAGCCTTGATTTTGCCGATAAAGACGCGATTTTTGCTGCGTGCAAGGCAAAAGCGGAGACAATGGAAGTGAAAAACGGCTGGCTGCTTTACCCGCTTGGCATTGCCCTTTCGGGCAAACAGCGCACCCCTGGCGGTGGCACAGACCTTGCCTGCATGATGGGACGCGAAAAAACCCTTGTCCGCCTTGCAAAAGCGCTAGAAAAGATAGGGTAAGGGCTCGCCCCAAAGTTGCCGTGTAGGCATTGTGAGTGGCTAAAAGCGCCATCACAACCAATCAAACCAAATAAATCAAAGCCCGCCAAACGCATGAACCAGTTCAGCGTTTGGCGGGCTTTTTTGCGCGCTTTTTCAAACTTTTTGCTACTTTTTCAAAATCGTCAAAAAATGCGTGAGCACAGCGCTATACTATGCAGTATCTTCCAAAGAAATGCGCGCAGTGCAAAAAAACATAAGCAATTGCGCTGCACGTCCTTAAAAATAATCAGATGGCAAAAAGAAAAAAGGAGTGTTACCATGCCTAACATAAAACAAGTACAAGCCCCCCGCACAAAGCAAAGGCTGCGCGGCGCCAGCGTGCGCAGTGGCACTTTTTTGCAGCGACTTGCCGCACGAAATGCAGCGGTGGCATGGGGCTTGCAGCGCCTTTATGATGCATACCCAGATGCTGCGCCCTTTGCTAATTTGCGCCCACAAAATGTTGCTGCCGCCAATCAACTGGGCAGCGTGGCAAATGGATTATCTGGCATTGCCCAAACGATGGACGCGGTGCATCAAACCCTGCCTCGCAAAGAGCGGACGTTCAACTGGGTGGTGGATACCATGCAAGAAAATCTCTGTAATAAATGTGCTTGCCGTGCCGCCTGTTGGAGTGCGCACTATGGGGAGTTGATGGATGCTTTTTATGATATCAAGCCGATTTTAGAGCAAACGGAGCATGTCGGGGTAGAGCAATTTACTGCGGGACTTTCGCATTGTGTGCATCCCGCTGCCATGGCGAGTGAGCTCACCCGCGCATACGCACTCTATCGTGGGCAGGGGCAGGCGAAAATGCAATCGGATGCCCTGCGTAGCGCCTTGACCGAGCAATATGGCGCGGTGGCACAGGCATTAGAAAGTCTAAGTGCGCAGTTGAGTGTACAAGGCATGCCGGAACATTACAAAACCCGGCGGGTGATGGAGCTGTTTGCGGAGCTTGGCATGCCGCTATCTGAGTGTGCGGTTACTCAAGAGGCAAATGGCAGCTTGCGCGCGGTTGTTACCTTGCCCCGCAGCGGTTTTACCGCAGGGGAACTTGAAAGCCTTGCGCGGGATTTGACGCGTGTTTGCCATCGTACCATTGCTATGCCGCAAAAACTCTCTTGCCGTGGGGTAAGCACACTTATTTTCCACGAAATCCCCGCTCTGCGCCCAGTATTTGGGGTGGCATTTCAGCCCGCAAAAGGGGATGTTTCAGGGGATGCAGTGCAGCAGTTTTGCCGTGAGCACACCGCGGAGATGATTTTGTGTGATGGCATGGGTACAGGGCGCCCCGCTGCGGTGGATGGCAATCTTGCCGCAGAATTAACCGCGCGGCTGCTCAAGGCGGGGTTTACTGCCCAAACAGCGGCACGTCTGGTGAATATCGCCCTTTCCCTCAAAAGTGAGGAGGAAAGCTGCGCAACCCTTGATTTAGTCAGTGTGGATTTATATACAGGGGTGGCGAATTTGTTCAAGGCCGGGGCTGCCCCGGGGTTTGTGGTGCAGGGTGGCAAGGCCTATACCATGGGGGCAACCAGTTTGCCAGTTGGTATTTTGGGCGAGGTAAAGGGCGCGCAGACATCCTTGCATTTGCAGGTGGGGGATGTGGCGGTGCTTGTATCTGATGGGGTGTTACAGCAGGGTGAGGGTTGGGTGGCGCAGATGTTAAGTCAATCTGTTGCGATGGGGCATTCGCCACAGCGTATTGCAGAGCAGTTGGTCAAAACGGCGCGTGCTCATGCGGTGACAGGGGGCGCAGCCCACCCGGATGATATGACGGCGGCGGTGTTGCAGCTTGTGCGCAATTAGCGTGTAGCGTAAGGCGAGCATGACAAATAAAAAAACGGCAACCACTTGCGTCTGCAAGGGTTGCCGTTTTGCGGTTGTATCAGATAGCGGTGCACTACATAATAGGTGTAAGCGCAGTTAGCACCGATAGGATGCAGTCGCTATGCGGGCGGATTCTTATGCTTTGCCGCCGCAACCAAAGAGTTCGATTTTCTCTTTGCAAAGTTTAGAGATGGCAGCGGTGCCAGGTGCAAGCAATTTACGAGGGTCAAAGCCTTTGCCCTGTTTGTCTTTGCCTGCTTCGATGTATTCGCGGGTTGCTTCTGCGAATACAATCTGGCAATCGGTATTGATGTTGATTTTAGAAATGCCAAGGCTGATGCCTTCTGCAATCATTGCATCCGAAATGCCAGTGCCACCGTGTAGTACCAGTGGAATGTAGTCGGTTGCTTTCTGGATGGCAGCAAGTGCACCGAAATCAAGACCTGCCCAGTTGTCTGGGTATAGACCGTGGATGTTGCCAATGCCAGCTGCAAGGAAATCAATGCCAAGTGCGCTGATTTTTGCACATTCTGCGGGATCGGCGATTTCGCCTGCACCCACAACGCCGTCTTCTTCGCCGCCGATAGAGCCAACTTCAGCTTCAATGCTCATGCCATTTGCATGTGCAAGGGCAACAAGCTCAGTGGTTTTTGCAACGTTTTCTTCGATGGCATAGTGGCTGCCGTCGAACATGATGGAGGTAAAGCCTGCTTCAATGCAAGCCTTGCAACCTTCGTAGCTACCGTGGTCGAGGTGTAGTGCAACAGGCACGGTGATTCCAAGGCTTTCGTCCATTGCTTTTACCATAGCAGCAACAGTCTTGTAGCCGGTCATATATTTGCCAGCGCCTTCGGAAACACCAAGAATAACAGGGCTGCCAACTTCTTGGCAAGCAAGCAGAACCGCTTTGGTCCATTCTAGGTTGTTGATGTTGAACTGAGGAACAGCATATTTGCCGTCACGTGCTTTGATAAGCATTTCACTTGCATTTACGAGCATAGGGGTTACCTCCACTTAGTTGTGATTTCATACATAAATGTTGGCAGACGTTATTCGTCGCGGTATCGCCAACATATAAATTATACCTTACTTATGCCCAAAATGCAATGAAAAAAGCCTTGTTTGCGCTAGTTCGCGCTATTTTTGCATTACTTGCACAAAAACAGATAAGTGATGGCGCCCGCCTTTGGTTGTGTAAAGGATTTTGTTTTCCACAATGAATTCACATTAGCGTAATAAAGTGTGTTTGTACCGTTCAAAATATTCAAAAAAATTTAAAAAACAAATGTAAATATTTAGCAATATGCCATCTTGCAATTTACAAAGAGTAGGACTTGTCTTTTTTTAGACAAAGGAAAATGTGTTGAAAACTATGTGGAAAGCGTTGAATTCAACTTTTAAAGTGGGCAAATAGCTTGTCTTTTCAACTTTTTCCACAGGGTTTTCAACATGTGGAAAGTTTTTTGCGTGTTTACAGTGCGTATAATCTACTTGCATGTTGAAAACTTGTCGCGGGCGAAAACGATTGCAACAAGGCGGCATTGCCCATACTAGGGCTTATCGCTTGCTATGCGGGTTTGATTGGGTGCAACTGTAAAAAGAATGCGTAAAAAAGCTAAAAAAGCGTAGTGCAATATATGGTAAAAAAGCGCGGATTGTGCTATACTTTAATAGTATATATAGTATAATGCGAAATTATATAGTTTTTGGTTATGGCGGGGCGCTTCGCATGCGTCTCCAACCTTCGGAGGAAATAAAATGGATTACCAAGCAAATCGCCGCAGTACAGAGAAAACCGGCGGTCCAGAACGTGAAAAAGACACCCTTGTTTATGGCAAAAACCCTGTGGCAGAGCTATTAAAAAGCGGCACAGGAGTTGATACTGTTATGATTAGCGAAGGCATGGCACCTCAAGTGGCAAGCTATTATACCGCACTTGCTAAAGAAATCGGTGCAGTGGTTAAGCGGGTGAACCCCAATAAATTGCGCACCATTACAGGCACAGAAAACCACCAAGGGGTGGCGGCTTTTGCAAGCGAAATTGAATATGCAACCCTAGAAGAGCTGATGGCAGTTGCCGCTGAAAAAGGCGAAGCACCTTTTATTGTGCTTTGTGATGGGGTAGAGGATCCACACAACCTTGGTGCGATCATGCGCAGTGCATTGCTGTGTGGGGCACATGGTATCGTTATTCCAAAACGTGGCGGTGCAGCGGTTACTCCCACTGTGTTAAAGTCGAGCGCGGGTGCAGCAGAGCATTTGCCCGTTGCCCGCGTGGCAAATATCGGTGAGGCAATTCGCCGCCTAAAGCAGCAAAATGTATTTGTATATTGTGCTGATATGGATGGTGTTTCCTTGCGCAAGAATAACTTGACAGGTGGCATTGGTCTTGTGCTTGGCAGTGAAGGCAGTGGGGTAAGTCCACTGGTTAAAAAACTGTGCGATGGGGTTGTTAGCCTAGATATGATTGCCCGCGGCACAGGGGTGGATAGCTATAATGTATCGGTTGCAGCAGGGATTGTACTGTACGAAATCATGACGCAACGCGGAAAATCATAAGGAGAGCAAATCATGCAAGAGGATCGCATGCATTCAACAGAGGAAACGAAAAAAAGTGAATCAGTGTTGCAAGCAGAATCTTCCGTTGCAGCACGAAGCAAAGGAGAGGCACCTTCTTCTCGTGAGGAAAAAAACCAGGCAGAACGCGGGGCGCAAGTGCGCGATTTTCATCCTGAGGAAGAAAGTTTCCGCGATTTTTTCAAAACACCAGTCGCTGTCTTGCCCAAGGCCATGCAAGCGAAAAAACCAGTAAAAAAAACAGAAGCGTCAGAGGTGCAGGAAACCCCTGAAAAAGAGAAAAAACCGCTCATGTCGCGCTTTTTGTCCCGCGTGCGGGGCGTGTTTGCCTTGCCAGAAGAGGATGAAGAGGACGATTTGCTCGGTGAGAACTTGTTTTTCCCAGAGCAAACGAACACTTGGCAGCCCGCGCAGACTGCCCCCAAAGCCACAGATGCAACTCCCCCAAAATCGGCAGAGCATGTGGTAAAACAGGCAGACGCGGACCCAGAAACATTGCAATTTGATTTATTTGCAGGGGTGCAAGTGGAAGAAACTCACGTGGATGTAATCGAAAAAACAGATAAATGTGTGGCAAAACCGCGGGGCAAGGTGCGCTTTGTTGCCCCACAAGAAGCAAAGTCTGTGGAATCCTCAAAGTTGCGTCAGACACAAGCGCCAGAGGTGAAAACTGAGGGACAAGCTGACGAAAAACTAACAAAAACCGCAGCAAATGCTACGCGGGTTGCGCAAGATACCCCTGCCCAGGCACGTGAGCAAGAGGTTGTTACAGCCACAGCAGCGCCGCAGCAAGACTCGACTGAGGCTTTGATTGCCTCCTTGTTGCGCGAGGGGCGCGCCGCACAGACAGCTGCGCAAGAAATGCCGGTTGTGACACCAACAGAAATCACAAAATCAGAAGCGGCACAGTCAGAGCGCGTCCAAGACACAGAGATTGCGCAAGACACAGAAATTGCGCCACTGCCAGAAGAAAAACCATTTGAGGATTTATCAGAAGAAGCGGCATTTTTATTAGAGCAGTGTGAGCAACGCACCGAACCGCGTGAAAACATCGTTACACAGGCACTTGCAAAACTAAATGGTTGGAAAGAGGGCGTTGTTGCGGCATATACTGCCCGCAAACAAGCGCGTGCACTTGCGGCTACACAGCAGGAAGAGGACGATACTCCGCTGACGGAGGATGAATTCTTTGCCTCCTTTGCCACAGAACAAGTGCTAGATACCGCAGTAAATGCGGAGCAGGCGCTACAAGCGGATGCGGTGCAAACAGAAGATGCTGCGCCTGTTGCCGTGCCAGAAATGGTTGAGCAAACACCGGCGGAAGCGCTAGCCAAAGCAGCTACTGAAGCGTGCGTTGCGCCGCAAGCACAAACACTCGTTGAAGAGACACCAGCAGAAGAAGACTCGTTTGACTTGATGTTTTCTACTGTGCAGGGGGCGTTTGTCCGCCGTGCCGCACAGGGGAAATCGGGTGTGCCTGTTTCTGATGCACCGGCAGAGGCAATGGTAATTACACCAGTAGAGCCTGAAGAAACAGCCCAAGAACGATCGGATGAAATGTTGCTGTCTGACCTAGCGCAAGAAATCACGCAGGAAGCTGCATTTGTGCCAGTGACAGCATTAGAAGTAGTATTAGTGCCAGAAGAAGCGCCTGCGGTAGAAGTCGAACCAGAGCAAGAACAAGAGGACGTGCTACGCTTAGCAACAGAACAAGCATGCGTAGTAGCACTAGAACCAGTAGTAGAAACCGAAGCGGCGATTGAGGCGGAGCGTGTGCTAGCCATAGAAGAACAAGAACCCGAGACGGGATCAGAACTAGAACCTACCGCGCCGGTACACCGCGATTACTGCCTGTTTGACCAAGCGGCAGACGAAGCCGCCGCCGAAGCACAAATTGGTGAAATCACCTTTGTGGGCGCGGCAGGGCTGAGCGGTGTGGCAGCGATTGCAGCTGCCCCTGTGACAGAGCAGGTGAGTGATTTCTTTGCGGTACTAGAAGATGAATTCCCCGCAGATGAAGCGCACCCTACCGCGCAGGGTATTGCATTAGAAAAAACGAAAAAAAGCGCAGTGGAAGAAACACTGTTTGAACTTGGCTTTGGTGATGCAGCAGAGCAAGAAACCGCGCCGTTTGAAGAGGTGCCTGCCCGTGCTACCAAAGCGCCTACCCACCAAGCGCTCCCGCAGGACCCAGAAGGCATTGAATTTGGGCTGTCTGGTATGCGGATGCGCTTGCTCATTCGCACCTTCACCACTGCGGTGTTTGCAGTTGCGCTATTTATGCTAGGGCTGATGGGGCAAGGGGTGCTTGTGCCAGTCGATGCCATTGACCCAACCAGTGCACCAGTGCCGTTTTTGCTTGTAAATCTTGTGTTACTCCTTGCGGCGGCGGGGGTATCGTATCCTGTCTTTATTGACGGTGTAACAGGGCTTTGGAAAAAACCTTCTCCAGACACTTTGCCCGCCCTTGCTACCATTGCTGCGCTGTTACAATTACTGCTTTGCCTTACTTTGGTTGAGCAGTTTGATGCAAGCACAACCACCTTGTTTGCAGGTATTGCTGGGGTGATTCTTTTTGCCGATGCATTGGGCAGCTTGATTATGGCGCAGGTCATTCGTGATAACTTTAACCTTTGCGCAGCTGGGGTGCCGCATTATCTTGCCTATCGCGTGGCGGTAAAAGATACGGTGCGCACCCTAAGCCAAGGTGTGGCAGTGGATGACCCCGCCCTTATGGTCAGCCGCCCCGTGCAACAGATGGAAAGTTTCTTGGAAAAGAGTTTTTCTGCCCGCGCGAGTGACCGTCGGGCGCAGTGGATTGCATACGGATTGCTTGGCGCGGCTGTGCTTGCTTACCTCATCGCGTTGATTACAGGGCAAGGGGCAATTGGTGGGATTTCCACCTTTGCGGCCGTGCTGTGTATCGGGGCGCCAATTTCTGTCACCTTGCTTTCGGCATTGCCGAGTGTGTTGCTGCAACGCGCTGCGGCAAAGGTGGGGGCAGTGGTGCCGGGGTGGCAATCGATGGAAGCGCTTGGTGATATCAATCTACTTGCCGTAGAGGCAAAAGATTTGTTCCCCCCTATGTGCGCACAGTTGCACGGGATTAAAACCTTCCAAAAAGAGCGGGTTGATTTGGCAATTTTATATGCCACTAGCATTTTGATTGAAGGGTGCGATACCTTGCAAACGCTCTTTGCAGGGATGATTGAATACAAAAAAGAAATGCTCTACCCAGTGAAAGATCTTGTCATTCGCCAGGGCGAAGGGTTTATTGGTTGGTGTGAACACTACCGTGTTATTTTGGGCACACGTGCTCTCATGCAGGCAGAAGGGGTGGATTTGCCCCTGATGGATTACGAAAATCGCTATTCTAAAGATGGTAAACGCCAAGTGCTTTATCTTGCGGTTTCGGGGCAGCTTTATGCGATGTTCTTAATTGGCTATCGTGGAGAAAAAAGCATTGCACGTGCGCTGCGCGTCTTGCGCAAAGAGCATATCCGCTTGCTTGTGCATAGCACAGACCCAACCCTGACAGCGGCGCGGATAGAACATGCCTATCGTTTACCCGCGGGCTACATCACATTGCTGTCGGGCCCGCAGGGTGAAACCCTTGCAGCGGCAACAGACTACCGCCCGCAAGCGGATGGATGCATGCTGCACCTAGGCAATTTTACAAGTGTGGTAGGTGGGCTAAAGGCGGCTTCCGGTGCGGCACAGGCAGAGCGTAGTGCTTCGGCTATTCAATTGATTTGGGCAGCGTTTTCCATGTTACTGAGCCTGTTTTTAGCAATCACTGGTGGTTTGATGGAAGTTGCGCTCGTTGCTATTTTACTGTATCAAATGGCATGGAGTGTGCTGTGCCTTGGTGTGGTGCTGACCAAAAAATTTGAGTAGTAGATACTTTTCGTGGGCATACTAGATACGATAGAATAAAAAAATGAAAATATCCGATAATATAGTTGCATTCCTTTTTGCAAAATGATATACTGAAAGCTACAAGTAGTAATTATTACTAAGTTCAAGAAAAATTAAAAAATGGAGGAAACTACGATGGAATTAAAAGGGTCGAAAACCGAAAAAAACTTAATGGAAGCCTTTGCGGGCGAAAGCATGGCGCGTAACAAGTACACTTTCTTTGCATCTCGTGCAAAAAAAGAAGGTTTTGTACAGATGAGCGAAATCTTTTTAGAAACCGCAGGTAACGAAAAAGAACATGCAGAAATCTGGTTCAAACACCTTCAAGACGGTGGTGTAGTGCCCGATACCGCAACGTGCCTCGCCATGGCAGCAGGTGGCGAAAACGAAGAATGGCAAGAAATGTATCCTCGCATGGCAGCTGAAGCAAAAGAAGAAGGCTTTGGGCAAATTGCAGCGCAGATGACCATGATTGCAGCCATCGAAAAAGAACATGCAGAACGCTACGAAGCACTTGCTAAAAACCTAGCAGAAGGCAAAGTATTTGCCCGTGAAGAGCAGCAGGTTTGGCATTGCTCTAACTGTGGTTACACCTTCATCGGCAAATCTGCTCCAGAGGAATGCCCCGTTTGCGCACATGCACAGGCATACTTCCAGATTAAAACTACCAATTATTAATTGACCAAAACAGCTCCACATTGTGTTTGTACAATGTGGGGCTGTTTTTTTGGTGTACACAATATAAGTTTTTGGTGCGCGTTTGCGCCGAAAGGTACGAAAAACACGTGAAATTCAGATGGATTATTTTGTTTTGTTTCTTGCTTGTTATTTTCAAAAATGATATACTATATCATAGACGTGTGTTCTAAAAAGCACGTGTCAATACATAACGATGAAGGAAAGCTACATGCAGTATAAAGTTCTCGCGACCGATTTAGATAACACACTCGTTCCCTTTGGGGAGCCTTGCCCTAGCCCGGCGGTGGTGAAAGCCATTCGCGATATGCAAAAACAAGGGGTGAAATTTGTCATCAGCACGGGGCGCTGCTATGCCACCATGAACAATAAAACCTTGCTCGGCGGCTTGCGTTGGGATTATGCCATCTGTTGCAATGGCGCAGAGGTAATGGACGCAAATGGGAAACCAGTGTATGAACATCCCCTTACCCACGAAGAGATGTATGCCCTTGTCGATTACTGTGAAGATTACGATTATTGTCTGCATTTTTCCTTTCACGATGGCTATTATTGCTATGTCAATTATGCAAGTATGAGTGACTACTATGCCCAGATGGAAAACACTGGCTTAAGCGTGAAGGATGGTGAAGATCAAAACCGCCATTTGATTGATATGCCGTGTGCCGCATTTGCGCTTTTACCCAAAGAGGGCGGACTTGCGGGTTTCCAAGAAAAATATGGCTATCTGAACCTGCATTTCATGCACATTGGTTCCTCACCTGATGGCGCTTATCTGATTTACGACATCGTGCGCGATGGCACAGACAAAGCCACAGGGCTTGCGGGCATGTGTGAGGCAATCGGTGTTACCTTGGCGCAAACGGTGACCGCGGGTGATTCGGGCAATGATTGCGGCATGTTACGCGCCGCAGGGCTAGGGTGTGCCATGGGCAATGCCACACAGGAAGCGAAGGAGGCTGCGGATATCGTGATTGGCGATGTGCGCAAGGATGGTCTTGCATCGTTGATACATTCCGTCTGGCTAGACGGTGAAAAAATAGCGCTGATGTAAAAAGAAGGAGACTTTTAACAAATTTCTCATGTAAAAAATCGAAATTTTGAAAAAAACTTGCAATTGTTTCAAAAAACGGTATAATAGTTTCTTGTGCAATCAATGCGGGTGCTTTGCTCGCAACGCGAAGGAGAGAATTTCGATGAACAACCAAGAAAAGAACCGCACGCATAATCGTGCTTTTTGTGCCACGGCTGTGGTTTGGCTACTTTTAGCCATCTTATTGCCCCTGTCAGAGGTTTGGGCAATTGCGGTAACCCTTTTTGCAATGGGTATTACATATTTGATTGTAAAAACTCGTGCAATAAAATAAAAGCAATGTCAAAATAGAAAGGAAACATCTATCATGGAACTAGAAAAAAATGAAATTTCGTTAAGCCTTGACCTACCCGAAAGCCCATCGCTAACCCTAGATCCAACCGGTACAGAAGCTGCTGCAGAAGCCGAAGCAAAAGCAAAAGCAGAAGCTGCTGCAAAAGCTGCGGCTGCCGCCAAAGCTGCCGAAACCAAACTCAGCACAGAAGAACAAAAAATGGTAGATGCCTTTGCTGAAAAAATTGATGTGACCAATAGTGCGCAGATTTTACAATATGGCGCAGCAAGCCAGAAGAAAATCAGTGAGTTCTCAGAAGTTGCACTAAACAAAGTGCGTACCAAAGACCTTGGTGAAGTGGGCGGCATGGTTACCGACCTTGTCAAAGAGCTCAAAGGCTTTGAGATGGAAAGCGAAGAGGAAAAAGGCTTCCTCGGCTTCTTTAAGAAAAAAGCAAACCAGATTGAAGATATGAAGGTTCGTTACAGCAGCGCAGAAAGCAACATTGAAAAAATCACCGATATGCTAGAGGCACATCAGGTGCAGCTATTCAAAGACATTGCCATGTTAGACAACATGTATAACATGAACCTAAACTATTTCAAAGAACTAACCATGTATATCATGGCAGGTAAACAGAAACTAGAGCAGGTGCGTGCAAATGAATTGCAGGCTGCCATTGCCAAAGCAAACGCAAGCGGTTTACCCGAAGATGCACAGGCTGCCCGCGATTTAAGCGATATGTGCGAACGCTTTGAGAAAAAACTGTATGATTTGCAGCTTACCCGCACCATCAGCATTCAGATGGGTCCACAAATTCGTTTGCTGCAAAACAACGATACCATGATGGCAGAAAAAATTCAGTCTACCATCATTAACACCATCCCCCTATGGAAAAACCAGATGGTGCTTGCGCTCGGTCTTGCCAACAGCAAAGCTGCGATGGAATCACAGCGCGCTGTAACCGATATGACCAACGACCTATTGCTTAAAAACGCGGATGCGCTCAAAATGGGTACCATCGAAACCGCCAAAGAATCGCAGCGCGGCATTGTGGATCTCGAAACCTTGCAAACAACCAACCGCAGCCTAATTGATACCCTAGATGAATTGAGCAAAATCCAGTCCGAAGGGCGCACACAGCGCGCAAATGCTGAGGTTGAGCTACAAAAGATTGAGGGTGAACTCAAACAGAAACTAATGGAAATGAACAAGTAATTGTTTTCGTGGTTGTTGAAAAATTACCTTTTGTAAAATATGCGGGCAGGCAGTCACCGTGGCTGCCTGCTTGTTTGATTTGTTGGGTACTGTGCGCCGTATCACCGGGCGCACAGACGGATAGAAAGTGTAGGAACTATGTTAAAGCTCATTCTTTTTGGTATGATTATCGGTATCGCTAACATCATCCCTGGTGTTTCGGGTGGTACTATGGCGGTTATCCTTGGTGTATACGATAAAATCATCTCTGCCATCTCCAACTGGCGCACTAAATTTATCGATGCCGTTAAGTTGCTGGTACCCATTGGGGTTGGCGCGGTGGTGGGCATTGTCCTGTTTGCCAATATCATTGAATATACGCTTGCGGCATTTCCTATGGCAACCAACATGGTATTTGTCGGTTTGATTATTGGCTCGGTGCCTATGATTTATAAAAAAGCGACGGCTGAAAAAATCAAGGTTTCGGGTCTGCTTTCGTTCCTCGTTTGCTTTGGTTTTATGGTCTTTATGATGGTGGTTACCCCTAGCGAGAGCAGCGCCATTACTACCCTAACGCTTAGCGGCTTTTTGCGTATCTTTTTATCTTCTGCGGTGGCGGCAGGTGCTATGATTATCCCTGGTATTTCGGGTTCCTTTGTTTTGCTGCTACTGGGGCTGTATACCACCATTCTAACCGCGATTTCGGATTTTAATATTTTGATTTTAATCCCTGTCGGTCTGGGCTGTGCGGTTGGTATTTTAGGCTGCGCCAAAATCATTGAGCGCCTCTTTGCCAAAGCGCCTTGCCAAACCTACCTTGGTATTTTGGGCTTTATGCTTGGCTCGGTGCCCATCATTTTCCCTACCATCAGTTTGAATATAGAGCTAGCCATTAGCCTTGTGCTTGCGGCGGGCGCTGCCGCTGCTGCCTATTTCTTTGCAAAAGAATAAAACGTTGTAAAAACGGAGGATAGAAGATGTCAAATACTGAAATCGCCATCTGCGTGGTCGTGTTTGTTCTGATTTGGGTTGTGCTAGCTTTCCTCACGTCCTTGGTCATCAAGGCGGGGCAAAAACTTTGGAAAAACCTAAAAAGCAAATTTGATCCAGACGAAACTGCATAATAAATGCCCCTTGCGGAAATGGTTTTAGTGACCGATTTGCGCAAGGGGCATTTTATTTGTTATCTCATCGCCGTGCACTAAATTCGCACCCGCAATAATTTTGGCGGTATAGCCCGTGTTCTGCACTCAGTTCTAAACTGCGGGCAAAGCCGCCATGTTTTTTAAAATCGCTGGTCAGGTGAGGGATGCCATGCTTTGCTTCGAGTGCCTCACCAATGGCATTAATCCGCGCGGCGTCTTTGTGCGGGCTGATGGATAGGGTGGTGGTGAAATAATCAAAGCCATGTTCTTTTGCGTATGCGGCTGCGCGTTCCATCCGCATCTGGTAGCATACGGTGCAGCGATTACCGCGCTCTGGTTCTTGCTCTAGCCCGGCAATTGCGGTGTAGTAATCGCTTGGCTGATATTCTGCTTCTGCCACCGTAATGCCAAAATGGGTTTCGGCAATAAATTTTTCTAGCTCCGCTTCGCGGCGGTGGTATTCCTCGGGTGGCCAGATGTTTGGGTTATAATAATAAATATGGATTTCAAACACCTTTGCAAGCAGCTCAAGCACCGCGCTAGAGCAAGGCCCGCAACAGGCATGCAGCAACAGGCGCGGCTTTTTGGCGCCGTCCTGCTGTGCGGCGCGTAGGTCAGCGAGGGTTTTGTCCATCCGCTGTACGAGGGTATATTGTCTGGCCATAGTGTGAAATCCTTTTTAAAAGCAAAATGTAAGGGCGCAAAAATGTGCGCGTTTCAAGAAGTGCTAGCGATTGTTTTATTATAGCATAAGGAGACGAAAAGCGCAAAAAACATGGCAGCAAACAGAAAAACGAACCACAGAAATTGTCGCATAAAACAGCTTGTTTTTGCTATGGGGAAAGCAATTTTGTGCGCAACGGGTACGCTTTCTTTGCTAGACAGGGTGGGCGCGACATGATATAATAAAACGGTCGGAAGGACTGCGCGTGGTTTGTGAATTGCACCTGTGCGCACCGGCGAAACCGCTTGAAAGCGAAATAGAAAGAGGCAATTATGATTCAAGAAAAAGTAGACCGTATTAACGTGCTTGCCCGCAAGAGCAAAACCGAAGAGGGCTTGTCAGAGGCGGAAAAAGCAGAGCAGCAGGCACTGCGTGCAGAATATATTGCGGATTTTCGTCGCAGTTTCCGTGCGCAACTCGATAATATCGACGTCGAAGATGCAGATGGTAACGTGCGCCCGCTTACCCCAAAAACCAAAACCCCACGCAGTTAAGCGCATGCGAGGTTTTTCCGTGCAACTGTGCGCATAGGAAAAACAGCAGGCTTAAAAGACGCTTTTTTCTTAAAAAAGAAAGCCTTTGTGTAAAAAAAGCAGGCATGTACTTTCTTTTCTAGGCACTTCGTGGTACAATAAAAAGCGGTGAGCGTGTGCTGCCGATGCCGAGCGCGGCGGGGTAGCATTGCGCAAACAATTTTCCCTAGGGCGGCGAATCCCGTGCAACGCGCGCGGAAAAGGCTGTACCTCTATCAAAGTAAAAGAGGAACGTTTATGTTAACAGCAATTACAGGCATCAACTGGGGCGACGAAGGCAAAGGCCGTATGGTCGATTTGCTCAGCCAAGAATACGACATCGTTGTGCGCTACCAAGGCGGCAACAACG
Organism: Faecalibacterium sp.; assembly: GCA_044426225.1. GTDB lineage: Bacteria > Bacillota > Clostridia > Oscillospirales > Ruminococcaceae > Faecalibacterium. The sequence continues at coordinate 37,311 of JAWXUQ010000018.1, forward strand.
CAGGGCACACTGTAAAGAACCCGCGCGGTAAATTCGTGCTGAACCTATTGCCATCGGGTATCTTGCGTGAAGATGTCATCTGCGTAATGGGCAACGGTATGGTCATTGACCCACAACATTTGGCAGGCGAAATTGAAACCTTGCGCACACAGGGCATTACAATCACCCCTGATCACCTTAAAATTTCGGATCGCGCTACCATCACCATGCCGTTCCATGTGGCACAAGATGGTTTAGAAGAAGCTCGCCTTTCTAAAACAGGCGCACAGTTTGGCTCAACCAAGCGCGGTATCGCTTATGTATATGGCGATAAATATATGAAGAAAACCCTACGTATGGGCGATTTGCTCCATCTGGATGACGCAGTGAAAAAGCGCCTTGCCACCATGGTGGATTCCAAAAATCTTGTCATGCAGGGCTGCTATGACGCACCTGCGATTGACTTAGAAGAAACCTGGGCATGGTGCCAGAAATACGCGGAAATTTTTAAAGATTATATCTGCGATGCAGGGCAGTTCCTTGCCGAGGCAGATGATGTTGGCAAAAAGGTTTTGTTTGAGGCACAGCTTGGTGCCTTGCGTGATGTTGATTTTGGCATCTATCCTTACACCACTAGCTCGAACGTAATCGGTTCTTACGCACCCATCGGTGCGGGTATCCCTGGGCATAAGCTCGACCATTCTATCGGTATCATGAAAGCGTATAGCTCTTGCGTGGGCGATGGTCCTTTCACCGCTGAACTTGCCATGACCGAGGATGAAAAGAATGTCCTACGCGAATATGGGCACGAGTACGGTGCGGCAACAGGTCGCCCTCGCCGCGTGGGTCCCATTGACATCGTTGCAAGCCGCTATGGTGTGTTCTGCCAAGGTTGTGATGAAGTCGCCGTTACCCTAATGGATGTATTGGATTATATGGAAAAAATCCCCGTGGTCAAAGCGTACGAATTGACCGACGGCAGCATCACCACCCGCTTCCCCATGGGCGAAGCGCTCGATACCGCAAAACCAGTGGTAGAGTACCTGGATGGTTGGCACTGCGATATCACAGGAGTGCGCAACTGGGATGATTTGCCGAAAGCAGCACAGGATTATATTCTGTACCTAGAAGAAGCGGTTGGCTGCAACATCACCTATATCTCGGTCGGTGCAGAGCGTGAGGCTTATATTCACCGCGTATAATTTTACCTATCTGAAAGGTGCTGTTCTTGTTGTAACAGCACCTTTTTGTATCGAATTGTAGGAGGCGATTGTTTGACGAATTTACTGGTGCGGCTTTTCATCAAAGACGCGCAAAACTATAAAAAAACCGCTGTGCGCACCGCGTATGGTAATCTTGCCAGTTATGTGGGCGTTATCTGTAATATCTTGCTTTTCTTGGGCAAATTTACGGTGGGCACTCTCTTTGGCTCGATTGCGATTACCGCAGACGCAGTCAATAACCTTGCCGATGCGTCCTCGAATATCATCAGCCTTGTGGGCTTTAAGCTCGGTGCCAAAAAGGCAGATGCTGACCACCCTTTTGGGCATGCGCGGTATGAATATATTGCAGGGCTTTGCGTCTGTGCGCTGATTTTAGCCATCGGGTTTTCCCTGCTAAAGGAATCGTTTTTTAAGGTGCTTGCCCCTACGGAAGTTGCATTTAGTTGGCTGTCGGTGGCGGTGCTGCTTGTCTCTATTGTGGTGAAACTCTGGATGAGCCGCTTTAATGCCATCATCGGCAAGCGTATTCAGTCCGATACACTCATCGCAACGGCTGCGGATAGCCGCAACGATGTTATCTCCACGGGCGCGGTCTTGGTCGCTGCTTTTTTATGTCGTTATACAGGGCATGCGATTTACGATGGGCTGATGGGGCTTGGGGTGGCGATTTTTATCTTGATTTCAGGCTACGGCTTGCTGCGCGATACGCTTAGTCCTTTGCTCGGGCGAGCGCCTGACCCCGCTCTTGTTAAAGCGATTGAGGATAAAGTCCGCTCCTGTGAAGGAGTGCTAGGGGTGCATGATTTAATCGTGCATGACTATGGCCCAGGGCAGCAGTTTGCCTCACTCCATTTAGAGTTTGATGCGGATAGTGACGTGCTCAAAGTGCATGATTTGATTGATAATATTGAGCACTACTTCCTCAAGGAATATCATCTACTGACCACCATCCACTATGACCCTATCGTGACCCAAAACCAAGAACTCGATGCTGCGCGTAGTTATCTCCGCGCCTTTATCAAGGGCATTGACCCTAGCTTTTTGATGCACGATGTTCGGATGGTGCAGGGCGATACCCACACCAATATTATCTTTGATCTTGCGGTGCCGGCGGGGTGGCATGGGGACGAAGCTGCTCTGGTGGCACAAATTAGCCAAGCGGCGCAAACACTCAACCCAAAATATCTGTGCGTGATTGAAATCGAAACCAGTTATACCGGGATGTAATATCCCGTGTGTTTGACTAGGTTGTTAACGGTTGCCTAAAATAAAAAGGGGAATTGGTATGATAAACGAACAATATAAAGCAATGCTATCACAAAAAAGTGTCATTCGCGAAACCTTCCAATATGGCGCAGAACGTGCGGCGGTCATTGGGCGCGAAAATGTTTTTGATTATTCACTGGGTAACCCAAGTGTACCCTGTCCGCCACAGTTCACCGATGAAGTAGTGCGCTTAATGCAAACTGAAAACCCGATGAACTTGCATGGCTATTGCCCCAGTCAGGGCGACCCAACTTTCCGCGCCGCGGTTGCCGCACAGCTTAGCGCCACCTTTGGGGTGGATTATGCTGCAAGCCATATCTTCCCGACCACAGGTGCGGCGGGTGCGCTGTCGCATGCCCTACGTGCGGTAACCAAAGCAGGGGACGAGGTACTCACCTTTGCGCCCTATTTCCCAGAATATACCCCTTACGTGGCGGGCACAGGGGCACATCTTACGGTTTTGCCCGCAAATGCGCCAACCTTTCAGCCGAATTTTGCGGCACTAGAAGCTGCCCTCACCCCAAATGTGGCGGCGGTGTTGATTAACACTCCGAATAACCCATCGGGTGTTGTGTATTCCACCGCGACCATGCAGCGCCTTGCCGCTATTCTTACGGAAAAAAGCGCAGAATATGGCAAGGTGATTTACCTAATCAGTGATGAGCCTTACCGTGAAATTCTCTTTGCAGGGGCGGACGCACCCTATCCGGCGGCGCATTACCCCCATACCTTGACCTGCTATTCTTTTTCTAAGAGTTTGAGCCTACCCGGCGAACGCATTGGTTATGTGGCGGTTGCCCCCTCCTGTGAAGGCGCATCGATTTTGGTGGATATCATGGCGCAAATTTCCCGCTTTACGGGGCACAATTGCCCGCCAAGTCTCATTCAAAAGGCTTGTATTCCTTGCTTGGATTTAACCAGTGATATCAGTGTCTACGAAACCAATATGAACTTGCTATATGATAAGCTCGTTTCCCTCGGCTTTGCGGTGCAGCGCCCAAGTGGCACTTTTTATATCTTCCCCAAAGCACTGGAGGAAGATGCGAATGCCTTCTGTCGCAAGGCGCGCGAATTTGATTTGCTGCTTGTACCCTCGGATAGCTTTGGGGTGCAGGGCTATTGCCGCTTCGCCTATTGCATTGACACCGAAAAGGTCATCCGTAGCTTGCCAGCGCTAGAGCGGCTCGCTGCGGCATATCAGAAATAAATCCGTTTGTGTGCCCTGCGCTTGCCGCTAGATACATCGCGATTTGTGGCGCAGCGGCGGGCGGTTGAAAACATTCCTATAAATAAATGGGGGAAACCCTTGCAATTTACTAGAGAAAAGCGGTACAATAAAATGGTAAGAAATCTGCAAGCGAATGGCGCTTGCCCCAAACAGGTTTGACGCATATCAGAATGATACTATATTTTTAGATGGAGGAACCAAGATGGAAAAAATTAAAATGACAACCCCCCTCGTTGAGATGGACGGCGACGAGATGACTCGCATTTTATGGCAGCAGATTAAAGACGAATTGATTTGCCCTTTCGTGGAACTCAATGCAGAATATTATGACCTTGGCTTGCCACACCGTGATGAAACAGGCGACCAAGTGACCATGGATGCAGCCATCGCTAACAAAAAATATGGTGTTTCGGTCAAGTGTGCCACCATCACGCCCAATGTGCAGCGCATGGATGAATACAAACTGCACGAAATGTGGAAAAGCCCCAATGGCACCATCCGTGCAGTGCTCGATGGCACGGTATTCCGCGCGCCCATCATGATTGATAGCATCAAACCTTCGGTGCGCACCTGGAAAAAACCCATCGTTATCGCCCGCCATGCCTATGGTGATATCTATAAAAATACTGAATTCCGCATTGAGGGCGAAGGCAAAGCGGAGCTTACCTTCACCGCAAAAGACGGCACATCCCATACCGAAACCATCTATGATTTTGAGTGCGGCGGTGTGCTCTGCGGCATGTTTAACAAAGATACCTCGGTTGAGAGCTTTGCCCGCAGCTGTTTTGAGTATGCACTCAATTTAAAACAAGACCTCTGGTTTGGCACCAAAGACACTATTAGCAAAAAATATGATGGCGAGTTCAAAGCTATTTTCGATCGCATCTATGCCGCAGAATATGCCGCCAAATATGAGGCAGCAGGCATTGAATATTTCTACAGTCTGATTGACGACATCGTTGCCCGCGTCATCCGCAGCGAAGGCGGCTTTGTTTGGGCTTGCAAAAACTATGATGGCGATGTCATGAGTGATATGGTATCCACCGCCTTTGGCAGCCTTGCTATGATGACCAGTGTTCTGGTCAGCCCAGATGGAACCTATGAATATGAGGCGGCGCATGGCACTGTTACTCGCCATTATTACAAATGGCTCAAGGGCGAAAAAACCTCTACCAACCCCATGGCAACCATCTTTGCATGGAGTGGCGCACTCAAAAAACGCGGCGAGCTAGATGGTCTGGCTGACCTTGTCGCCTTTGGCGAAGCACTCGAGGCTGCAAGCCTTGACACCCTAAATGCTGGCATCATGACCAAAGACCTTTGCGGCCTTGTTGAGGGCATCACTCCTACTGCGGTAGACAGCGAAACCTTCATCAAAGAAATCGCGTCTCGCCTTGCGGCAAAGCTCGGTGCATAAGAGATAAGGCACTTGGGCACGGGATGCCGTCAAAATAGTATTCTGAGATTATAAATAAAAAACGAACCCACTGCGCGTGCTGTGGTTGGCGGCGGAACATGAATGTTCTGCGTGCAAACCAGATGGCACGGTGCGTGGGTTCGTTTTTTGTTATGTTTGCAATATAGGCGTGGTGAGGGAATCTTTGTGTTATCCCTCGTACCCAAGGGTGGCGGCCATCACTGCTTTGATGGTGTGCATTCGATTTTCTGCCTCATCAAACACAATGCTTTGTGCGCTTTCAAATACTGCGTCAGTGACTTCCATGGCATCCCGCCCAAAACGTTCGCCCATTTCTTTGCCCACGTTCGTTTTTAGGTCATGATAGGCGGGCAGACAGTGCATAAAGACGGCATCCTTGCCTGCGGCAGCCATCAGTGTTTCGTTGATTTGATAGGGTGAAAGCTCGGCAATGCGTTCTTCCCATACTTCAATTGGCTCGCCCATGGATACCCATACATCGGTGTATAAAATATCTGCGCCGGTTGCGGCCTTTATGGGGTCGGTTTCAAAGGTTAGCGTTGCGCCGGTTTCGGCGGCGATTGCCTCGCACTGGGCAATCAAGGCGGCATCGGGTTGATATTTTGCGGGGGCGCAAGCGGTGAAATGCAACCCCATCTTGGCACAGCCTACCATCAGGCTATTGCCCATGTTATAGCGTGCATCCCCAAAGTATACAAAGTGTAGCCCTTCTAGCTTGCCAAAATGTTCTTGAATGGTCAAGAAATCTGCCAAAATCTGGGTGGGGTGGTATTCGTTGGTCAGCCCATTCCATACGGGTACCCCTGCGTATTCGGCAAGGGTTTCGACAATTTCTTGGTCAAAGCCACGGTATTCAATGCCGTCATACATTCTGCCGAGCACGCGCGCGGTGTCAGCAATCGATTCCTTTTTGCCAATCTGGCTAGCAGTTGGGTCAAGGTAGGTTGCATGCATTCCCAAATCGTATGCGGCAACCTCAAAGCTGCAACGAGTGCGGGTTGAGGTCTTTTCAAAAATTAGTGCAACATTTTTACCGTGTAGTGTATCATGTGCAAATCCTGCTTTTTTCTTTGCTTTCAAATCGGCTGCAAGGTTGATCAGATGCGAAATTTCAGCGGGGGTGTAGTCCAGTAACTTCAAAAAATGGCGCCCTTTTAAATTAATATTCATAAAAACACTCCGAAAATTGTATAAATGCAAAAATAAACGAATAATATACGGCTATTATACTACAATTGTCGGTAATATGCAATTAAAATTTACTGAAAAAAATAGGAGGTGGATTATTCGGGTTGCGGCAGGTCAATGCCGTGTTCATACATCAACAAAAACTGATGTTTTATTTTACGTAATTGTTCGTCAGATAAATCGATGGCAATATAATTGGCACATCTTCCATCGCCGTCAATGTATGCTCGCTCAGCAATATAGCAAAGATTTTCGTGTTGATAAATGCAAAAACGATTTTCACAACGCATCTGTTTGCTCCTTTTTAAGTGTGAAAGGCGGTGCTTTTAGTGTAACATTTAGCACTTGTAAAAGCAAGTGCATATTTTACGTGTATATAACGCTATAAATTTAAAATATAATATATGCATGCGAAAGTGGGTGATGTTGTGTTTGAAGTGAAAAAGCCAGAGTTTATCAATAAGACGTTTCGTTTAGAGAAGAAACTGGTGGAAGAGTTAAACCAATGTGCAAGTGAGAATGATATCTCCTTGAATGCGTTGGTGGCACAGTGCTGCCGGTACGCGCTTGACCATCAAAGCGATACCATCCAACCGCACCAAAATAAAGAATAAATAAAGCAACGGCGCTGTTGCAGATAGAAATATCTGTAGCAGCGTTTTTTCGCGTCCGAAGGGCAAGAAAATGTTGAAAACATTCCATTCACCGTCCCTTTTGACGTTTTTGTGGAAAACTTCACGCACCA